>DAOTZA010000102.1:0-15921 GCA_034434515.1 Anaerolineales bacterium
AACCCATACTTTGCACAAACCGCCTGAAGCTCGCGCTCAAACTCGGCTCGATGAACCAGATTGTAGTGCGGTTGGAGCGAATCGTATCTTGCCAGATGGTATTTATCGCTGATCCAAAGCGCCTCCATCAAATGCCAGGCGGGGATATTGGAACAACCGAGATAACGCACTTTGCCGGCATGGACGAGATCGTCCAGGGCGCGCAGCGTCTCATCCAGCGGTGTAGATGGGTCCCAGGCGTGGGTTTGATAGAGATCAATGTAATCCGTTTGCAGGCGCCGCAGCGAGGCTTCACAGGCTTCGAGGATATGTTTGCGACTCAGCCCGCGATCGTTCGGCCCCTCTCCCATTTGCCCATAGACTTTCGTAGCCACAATGACCTGGGAGCGAGGTTTGGTTTTCAACCAGGCGCCGATGAGTTCCTCGGCAACACCGCCAGGGTTGCCCGGCGCCCAACGCGAGTAGATATCGGCCGTGTCAATGAAATTGCCCCCAGCATGATAAAAAGCATCCAGGACGATGGCCGCGTTTTCGCGCGGCGCCGTCCAACCGTATTGCATGGTTCCCAGACATAGCTCGCTGACCTTTAAGCCCGTTCGACCAAGATTTTTGTATTCCATCGTTTTCTCCCTTCGAATGAGTTAAGGATTTCTGTGCATTAAAAAACCGCTAAAATCAGAGCTATTTTACCGTCAAATTGGGGTAAGCGAAGCCAGCGTGGTAGCGCAAGCGTGCTTTTCTGTATGGGGAAAAAGAGGATCACGATACAATATAGTAAAATCCAGCGACAAAATGGTCAGTGTTGATCACCGTATATCGCCCGGATCCTGAACGATGGGTTAATTGGCGCAATAGGAGAATGAAATGAAACCCTTTGACAAGTGTCCTGTCTGTGGTGGTGAATTAGCAGAGAAAGAAGTGGAAAAACTGTTGAAAGGTGGTGTGCAGACAGCGGTAATCAAAGTGCGCGCTGAGGTATGCCTGCAATGTGGTGAACGTTTGGTTTCAGCCGAGACCGTCAGACGCTTTGAACAGATTCGACAAAAACTGGCAAGGCAGGATGTTGCCGAGTTTAAGCCCCTGGGGCAATCTTTTCAGGTGTTGTAAGCCTGACTAAGGGATGGGCTTGCTAACGAGCGTGCCTAAACTACCGTTTCTCTCGTCTAACAGCTATTAAGACGCAAACAGTTATGTAGCCATACTGCTAAAATCTCTATCAAGGGCTTTTTGTGGGTGTGTTGAGGTTTTGGCTGACTACAACTTTACCCCAAATGCCCTGTTTCTCTCAAGTCAATTTCGGCGAAGATCTTGTCTGTTCTGGACGGATTGTTATACGCCAACGATGTGATCAAAAATCAGGATAGCAAAGTGCACACATGCAGCTTTGACTGCCTCCCAGTTGTGCCAGCGCGGATCCAGGTTCTTGTATTCCGCCAGGTTGAGTTCCTCCAGGTCATAAGGAAGTGGATTGGATAGTTGTATCTGCAATTGCTGCAAAGCCGATTCTTCGTTTGGTTGAGGATACAGGCGATCGAAAGATCGCAAAGCCTCGACCACCCTTTCATCGCCCATGTGGTCAGCCAGGGCGACAAAATCAAGATAGTCACGGGTAGCGTTCCGTTGCAGGATCAACACCGCTTTGATGCGCAACATCTCGGCTTCGGTTGGAAGGGTGATCGTTTCCCCCCGATACTCGATCTGCGTGGTTTCCAGCGGCTCCGCGCGGATCAGTTGTCGCACACCGGTTTCAATGCCATCTAGACTGCCGAGAATCTGCACGGGGCGCCGGATACGGGCAGTCTTCCAGCCAGCCACTGCTTCCAGATCAGCCAAGACCTTGTCGAAGCGCTCGCGGAGATCGGTCAACACATGGTCAGCATCGGTCGAAAGGCAATGTCTTGCATAGACCGCTGCGGCGCTGCCTCCAACCAGAACGGCTCCTGGCAGGATTCGCTGCAGATGCGCGGCAGTAGAAAGAACCTGTTCCCATTCAGGCAAGGTATCGTTCGGCATAGGCTTTCCAAAAGTGATAACGCTGGGCGTAGGGATCAGCCACGTGCGCCTGACAGACGCGCAGGATCTTTTCCAGCACGGTGCGGTCGGCGAGCGCCGCCTTGCGCAGTTCAGCCCAATCCTGTCGCCGGCCGCGGGCGATGATGTCGTCAATGGCGGCCAGGGTGTATTGCTGATGGGTAAGATGACGATGCAACATAGACAGCTTCCTCTATGTCTGACATTCCATCCTTTATGTCTGACATTCCATCCTTAGCCGTCTTCTATAGCCAGAATCTGCTGAATCCTATCAAGAAGCACGGGAATCCGATGCTGAATCACATCCCACAAGATGTCTTCATCCAGACAAAATATTCGTGGGCTACTATGTCCCGCAAAGCAGCGATTTTGTGCCATTCCACATCGGGATAGCGTGCTCGCATCTCAAGTGGAATGTGCTTGGCCGCTTCGCCAATGATCTCGAGATTGCGCGCCACAGCATCGAAGGTCTTTTCGTCCTGTACAAACTGGTCTAGGTCTAACCCCTGTGAGTAGCGCAGGATCTTTTCACAGGCTTCACGGATGTCATCCAGATATAGTCGCGGGTCACGTGACATACAACGCCTCCTTTTCCACCCCGTTGCGCAGCCGCGGCTTGAGGGCTTTGCGCGTGACCAGATCCACCCGGCATCCCAGCAACTGCTCCAGATAAAATTTGAGGTCCATGTACCGGTCAAACGTTCCCTGACCTTCAAATTCCACCAGCAGATCCACATCGCTGGTCGGCTGGGCTTCATCCCTGACCACTGAACCGAACAGTGCCAGAGATTTGACCCCGAATCGGACGAGTTCCTGCCGATGTTCAACTAATCGACGAATGGTCTCTTCTTTATTCACTATGTGGTATCCTTTACCTATCTCGTTTCAATGGAAAAGCTCAGCTTGCTTCGGCAATGACCTGCGCCCACCGTTCCATTTCGCGCCGGAGGGCTGACGGCCAGGGTGTCATCTCTTCATAATGGATAGTATTGCTTCTCAAAGTCATGGCGGTGCAACTCGTTCCAACCTTTTTTGATCTTATCCCAGCGTTGCGCAAGGGCATTCCATTCGGCTTCCGGTTGGGAAATGGCGGTATTGCGGTTAGATGTTTTTTCGACATTTTACCATATAGGACTCATGGTCATGAAGGAGTAAATAGGTCAAAAGTTCGATTTTTTCGATATGAATCAAGTCTTATAAAATCTTCAGGATGTTCAATTATGGCGAAAGGTTTCAGTATAATGCACGGAAGCAATCAATGACCTGGAGGTAAAAAGATGCTCAAAAAGATTTTGGTTGGGTTGATTGGTGCTGTGCTGTTGATCTTTCTCCTTATCCAGCTCGTGCCGTATGGCAGAGATCACATCAATCCGCCGGTGATTGCGGAGCCAAATTGGGATAGCCCGCAAACCCGCGCCTATTTCTGGCGCGCCTGCGCGGATTGTCACAGCAACGAAACGGTCTGGCCCTGGTATTCCAACATTGCCCCAATTTCGTGGTTGATCCAACGCGATGTAGATGAGGGTCGCGCCGAGTTTAATGTCTCCGAATGGGGGCTGCGAAAGAAAAACAAAGGCGATAAAGCAGCGAAGCTGGTTCAAGAAGGAAAAATGCCCCTGCCGAACTACCTGCCGCTTCATCCCGAGGCGCGCCTTTCTGCTCAGGAAAAACAGGAATTTATCCAGGGTCTTATCGCCACTTTTGGCGATGAAGGAGAATCAGGAGGAGAAAAGGGAACGCACGCTGAAGAGTCTGAGGGAGATGAAGAGTAATGACCTTTTGACAAGTGTCCCGTCGGGGGTGGTGAATTAGCAGAGAAAGAAGCGGAAAAACTGCAGAGTTTGCATCTGTGCTTTCTGTATCTCGCAAGCTGCGTTGCAAGGGCGCAGCAGAGAATTGATGACTTTGGTCTTCGGTGCATCCACAGCAAACTTTGCCGTCAAATCGCCACTTCTGCTTCGGCAACGAACACTTCCAAAATGGACGGCTAACCATCTACAACTTCCAAACCGATGGTCTCTATGTGAAACTGGATTGCTGATTTCACATCGGCCAGGGCTTCTTCGTATGTCTCGCCTTCTCCTACAACAATACCCTTCAATCCAAGCGGATAGGCTTCATAGCCCTCAGGATGTTTCTCAACGATAATCTTGAATTGTTTGACCATCGCTATCTCCTGTTCTTTGCTGACAAATCTACGATTGAACAAATGCCCGCTGATGCAAAAGATGACGATGCAACATCGGGAGTCTCCCCTACGTCCGGCATTCCATAAGTATTAGATGCTTTTCCGGTAACAACCTATCACACAAGTTATGTTGATAATTTGCTCAGGAAACCATCCACGAATAGGCCACGAATAAACGAATGACAGCACTATTTGTGAATTCGTGAAACATTCGTGGACGGTCAGCCCTGTCAGGTAGAGCCTATGGTAGGTAATCACCTTTTCCGACATTTTACTATACCGGACTCAAGGTCAATGTAGTGCTCCGCTTAAGAAAACAACCCGCAGGTCGCCGCGCGGCGACCTGCGGGTTGAAAACCAACTCAGAAGGAGGCTTACACCCAACCGCGCAATTGCATTGCTTTGACCACCCGGTCAATGGCAACCATGTACGCCGCATCGCGCATATAGACTTTCTCTTTTTCGCTCATCTCCAATACGGCGTGGAAGGCCTGGGTGAGCTTAGTATCCAATTTTTGCAAAACCTCTTCCTTCGTCCAGTAGAAGTTCATATCGTTTTGCACGCTCTCAAAGTAGGAAGTGGTTACGCCACCTGCGTTGCAAAGGAAGTCCGGGATGTCGAAGATGTTGTTTTGCTTGAAGAACTCATCCGCTTCGGGGGTGCAAGGCCCATTGGCGCCTTCCGCAACAATGCGCACACGGCTAGACATCTTTTTGATCGTCTCTGCATTGACCTGACCCTCGAGCGCAGCCGGGATCAAGACATCTGCTTCTTTGCTAATCCATGCCTCGCCATCTTCAACCGTGTAACCAGCGGCAACCGCTTTGTCTTTATCAATTGTGCCATACTGGTCGGTGATGCTGAGCAGAAAGCGCGGATTAACTCCATCCTTGTAGCTATACGTGTAGGAAGTCTTATCCTTGCGATCCCAACAGGAGACACAAGCCACCTTACCGCCCAGGATTTCCACAAACCCAATCGCCGCATATTGGGCGACATTGCCAAAGCCCTGAATCGCCACCACACATTTTGTCGGATCCATCTTCAGGTGCTTCATCGCCTCCCGCACGCAGTAGATAACGCCATACCCGGTGGCTTCCGTCCGCCCCTCTGATCCACCGCCGCCTAATGGCTTGCCGGTAAAGACACCGGGTGTATATTGCCCAACCAGTTTGGAGTACTCATCCATCATCCAGCCCATCATTTGAGGAGTCGTGCCAACATCCGGAGCGGGAACATCGATGCGCGGGCCGAGATTACGCCACATGGCTTGAACCCAACCGCGGCAAAGGCGCTCTTTTTCACCTGTGGAAAGCGTTGCCGGATCAACCACCACGCCGCCTTTTCCACCCCCCAGCGGGATGTCTGCCACCGCACATTTCCAGGTCATCCAGGTCGCCAGAGCGCGCACCGTGTCCAGCGTCTCGGATGGATGGAAGCGAATCCCGCCTTTGTTTGGACCGCGGGCGTCGTTGTGCTGAACGCGGAAACCCTGAAAAACGCGGATGGAACCGTCGTCCATGCGCACCGGGATGCGGAAAGCAAATTCGCGCATTGGCCAGCGCAGAATTTCGGCAATGGCCGGATCCAGACGTAAAAGTTTGGCTACACCGTCAAACTGGGCTTGCGCCATTTGGAATGCATTGATTTGTTCTGCCATTACAATCATCTCCTCTCGATAAGTGTTTTTGGAAAAATGATAAACGGGCATGACGGAAACATGCCCGTTTTGAAGCTGAGGTTGGAAGAGACGCTTCTCTCGCGCCTTATTAACACAAAAGCTCCTTAAGGTCGAAGATCTACCTCTACTTTATTCGACGCTTGCCAAATCGTCAAGTGACAGATTTTACTCATTTTAATAGTGACATATTTCACATTGAAAATTTGACTTGTGCGTATTGATAAGAAGCCAGCCGGCAAAGTTCCTGCCCGCTCAGGTTTGCCGGCTACCGCGCTAGTCGTCGGCACACCCACAAGCCGCAGCGCAGGCGGAGGTTCACTGCCGGCCATTGTCCCGCAGAGACTTTCATTCTGATTCAGCCTGTTCTTTCAGCCGCTTCAATTGCTCTCTTAAGAGCTGCTGAACAACTTTGGGGTTTGCCTTCCCACCGGCCAGGCGCATCACTTGACCAAAGAACCATTGTTCGAGCGATTGCTTGCCATTTAAGTAGGTGCGCATCTGTTCGGGGTTCTCTTGTAGCACCTGCGCTACCCACTTCAAAATTTGATTTTCATCCGAGACCTGTTCCAGCCCTTTTTCGCGGATCAGTTGGCGGGCTTTCTTGTCACTGCCAAATAGCTCGGCCAGAATCGCTTTGGCAGTTGGTTGATTGATAGTTCCTTCTTCCAAAACGCTCAAGAGTTCAACCAGCGAGTCAACCGGCAAAAGCCGCGGATCAAATTCCGTTCCAGCCTGATTCATCAAGCCAAAGACTTCGCCGCTGATCCAGTTGGCAATCGTTTTCGGGGATAGCTGCTGCGCTCGAGAGACGGCCAGTTCGAAATAATCTGCCACCACTCGCTCATTAACCAGCACCTCAGCATCATACGCGCTCAACCCATACTGGTTTTGAAAACGTCGCCAGCGAGCGACCGGAAGCTCGGGCAAACTGCGGCGGATCTCGTCCAGCCAGACCTGCTCGATGATCAGAGGAGGTAAATCGGGTTCAGGAAAATATCGATAATCGTGAGCCTCCTCTTTGGAACGCTGCGAGACCGTTTTTCCTTGAGTTTCGTCCCAGCCACGCGTTTCCTGAACAACTTCTTTGCCTTCTTCCAGCAACTTGATTTGGCGTTCGATCTCATAGGCAACCGAACGCTCTAAAGCGCGAAAGCTGTTCAGGTTCTTGATCTCCGTGCGCGTGCCCAGGTGTGGGTTACCCCGCTTGCGCACGGAGACATTCGGTTCAATGCGCATGACCCCTTTCTGCATATCCCCAGAGTTGACCTCGCAATAGCGCAAGAGGTTGCGCAACCCCATCGCATAGGCGCGCACATCCTCAGCGCTGTGCAGGTCTGGCTCGGTGACAATTTCTAATAAGGGCACCCCGGCGCGGTTCAAGTCAATGAGCGAATAGCTTTCGCCATCTCGGTTAATGTGGGTCAGTTTGCCGGTATCCTCTTCGAGATGAACGCGGCGAATGCGAACGATCTTTTCCCCCTGCGAGGTGAGGATAGTCAGCCGCCCATTGCGCGCCAGTGGCTGTTCGTATTGGGAAATCTGATACCCTTTGGGTAAATCAGGATAAAAGTAGTTCTTGCGGGCAAAAATGCTGCTGGGCAAAATCTCACACTCCAGTGCCAGCGCAAGGCGCAGCCCCAGTTCCACAGCAGCCTGGTTGACCACCGGCAAGACGCCAGGCATGCCCGCGCAAACCGGACAAACGGCGATGTTCGGCTCAGCAGTGGTTGCATCCACCACCGCACAGGAGCAGAACATTTTCGAGCGGGTGGCTAGCTCCGCATGAACTTCAACTCCGATTACCGCTTCATATTCTACCGACCAATCCAACTCAGCCATAGCGTTGCATAAATCTCTCCATTCTTCTCAAGGCTTCTTCGATCTTTTCATACGCCGTAGCGTACGAACAGCGCACGAACCCTTCGCCGCCGGCGCCAAACGCATTCCCGGGCACAACCGCAACCCGTTCCTCCTCAAGGAGCTTTTGGGCAAAGGTTTCCTCATCCATGCCCGTTGCCGCAATACTGGGGAAGGCATAAAAAGCCCCTTTGGGTTCAACGGTGGGCAAGCCTAAGCGATTAAGACCGTTGACGATCAAGATCCTTCGCCGGTTGTACTCGGCGCGCATCTTCTCGACCTCTTCTTGACCGCTGCGCAATGCCTCCAGGGCGGCATCTTGGGCAACGGTTGGGGCTGACATGATCGTGTACTGATGAACCCTTAACAGCCCGCGCAGGATGGGCGCCGGGGCAGCGGCGTAGCCGATTCGCCAGCCAGTCATGGCGTAATTTTTGGAAAAGCCGCCCAACAAGATGGTGCGCGGGTACATGCCCGGCAGCGAGGCAAAGCAAACATGCGGCACATCGTAAACCAGTTGGTCATAGAGCTCATCGGAGACGACGATGAGGTCATACCGCTCAGCAAGGGCTGCAATTTCCAGTAATACCTCTCGAGAGGCAACCGCCCCGGTGGGATTATTGGGAAAGCCCAACAGAATCGCTTTTGTACGCCGCGTGATCGCTTTCTCCAATCGTTCGGGGTCAACCTGAAAGCCATCTTCTGCCCGCACAGGCACTTCGACCGGAATGCCGCCAGCCAGGATCACCTCCGCCTGGTAGGCGACAAAACAAGGGGTTGGGATGATCACTTCCTCGCCGGGATTTAGCAGAGCGGTCATGGCAAGATACAGGGCTTCGGAAACGCCCACCGTGATGAGAATTTCAGTGGCGGGATCATAGGAGACTTGATAGCGCTGATACAGATGTTCCGAAAGAGCTTGCCGCAAGGCAAAGCGCCCCATGTTAGAGGTGTAATGAGTTTCTCCATTCTCCAGCGAGCGGATGCCTGCCCGAACAATGCGTTCTGGCGTGGCAAAGTCCGGCTCTCCGATGCCGAGTGAGATCACATCTTGCATCGTTGCCACAATATCAAAGAACTTGCGGATGCCGGATGGTTTGAGAGTCACCACCCGCTCAGAGAGGTATTTTTTGTCCACAGGTTCTCCTTTCGAGGGGACAACAGGAACAGATGGGATGGATGGAAAAGCAGGGTTTAAGGTTGATGGATTCGCCATTCGTCAAACAGCTCCCCGTAAAAAAGTTTGAAAATTTGCTCGTCTTGGGTTTTAACCAGGAAGCCTTTGCCTCCCGGGACTCGCCATTGATCGAGAATTTCGTCAATTTCAAGACGCCGACCCTGCCACCAGAAGGCTTGCGGTTTCTCGGCGTATTCGTATTCAGAGTGACACTCCACAATTTCCATGCCAGCGAGTTTCCTAAAAAGTCAAACTGGTCTGGTCGCCGGCATTAATCACGCCTGGGCGGCGCTTGATTTGCGCTTTTCGACCAACCAATGAGTTTTCCAGGATCGCATCCGTCACTTCAGCTTTTTCGGCAAGGATCGAATCGCGAATAATACTGCTTTGCACTTTGCAACCTTCTGCCAGTGAGGTGTGAGGTCCGATGACCGAGTATTTCACCTCGGCAGTTGGGTGAATGAAAACCGGCGGGATAATCACCACATCAGCGCGTTTCATGGCTTCCTGGCTGTTATCTGCCCCGTTTTCCAGCAGATAGCGATTGGATTCGAGTAACGCTTCGGGCGTGCCAGCATCAAGCCAGACATCCACCGTGCGGGTGGTCATCTTCAACCCCTGTTCGAGCAGGATATTAATCGCATCGGCAAGGAAGAATTCTCCGTTGATGGCAATACCGCGCTGCATTTGTTCTTCAATGGCTTCAATCAACCGCCGCGATTCTTTGAAATAATAAAAGCCCACCACCACCAGATTATTGCTCAGGTCTTGAGGTTTCTCAATCAACCGCCGCACATAGCCATTCTCGCCGACCTCGGCCACCCCAAAGCGGCGCGGGTCTGGCACGGGCTTGACCCAGGCGATAGCTTCTTCGTGATTCTCGAGCAAACAGGAAAGATCGGTTTGAATGAGGGTATCGGCAAAGATCACCAACATCGGGCCGTCCAAAAGATGGCGGGCTAAATAAATGGCATGGGACTGGCCGCGCGGGTCTTCTTGAACCACATAATGAGACCGCAAGTGCGGGTAATGCCTAGAGATATGCGCTTCAATTTGTTCGCCCAGATATCCCACGATGTTGATCAACTCAATCTCGTAGCATGGTGGTATTCCGGACAAGGTATCGAGGACATGGTCTAAAACGGCTTTGCCGGCCAGGGTGACCAGTTGCTTGGGTTTGCTATAGGTAAGCGGTCTCAGGCGAGTGCCCAAACCCGCCATGGGAATGACGATCTTCAATGTTTGTTTCTCCATTTCTTCTTTCTCTCCACCTTATTTGATTGTATTATACCCTCAAGCGGCCTATGGAGTCCGCAAATGCCAGTCGGTGGTGAGCTGATAAGCGTGGGCGATGCGGAATAAGAGCTCTTCTTGAAAGTAACTGCCCATTAACTGCATCCCGATCGGCAATCCCTGCTGATCAAAGCCGACCGGAAAAGCCAAACCGGGCACGCCGGCTAAATTAGCCGGTAAGGTAAAGACATCCTCAAGATACATTGCCAGCGGGTCATCGGTATGCTCGCCAATGGGAAAGGCCGTTGTCGGCGCAATTGGGGCAGCAATGACATCCACCGTTTGAAAGGCGCGCTCAAAATCCTGTTTGATCAACGTGCGCACCTTCTGCGCTTTTCCATAATAGGCATCATAGTAGCCAGCCGAAAGGGCATAAGTTCCCAGCATAATGCGCCGCTTGACTTCTGCCCCAAACTTCTCCCCGCGGGTGCGATAGAAAATATCCCACATGGTTTCGGCGCTCAAACGCGGGCCGTAGCGAATGCCATCATAGCGAGCCAGATTGGCAGAAGCTTCGGCCGGGGCAATTAAATAATAGACCGGTAGGGCATATTCGGTATGCGGTAAACTGATTTCTTCAACCTGCGCCCCTAATTCCTGGAGATGCAGAATAGCCTGGCGAATAGCCTGCTCCACCTGGGGCTGCATTCCGGGCAGAAAATACTCTTTTGGCACTCCCACCCGAAGGCTACGCAGGTCGATGGCTTGATCAAAATGGATCCGCGGCGCCGGGAGGTCCACCGTGGTCGCATCGCGCCGATCGGCGCCGGCCATCAACTCAAACACCAGCGCAACCTCTTGAACCTCTCGGCCGAAGGCGCCCACCACATCCAGTGAAGACCCATAAGCCACCAATCCATAGCGGGAGACCCGCCCATAGGTCGGCTTAATGCCGCTCACTCCACAGAAAGAAGCCGGTTGGCGCACACTGCCGCCGGTATCCGTGCCCAGCGCGAGCGGAGCAAGGCGAGCAGCCACTGCCGCCGCGCTCCCACCGCTGGAACCGCCTGGCACCCGTTCGCGATTCCAGGGGTTGCGAGTCACCCCATAGGCAGAGTTTTCGGTAGAGGAGCCCATAGCAAATTCATCGGTATTGGTCTTACCGAGGATAATCACCCCCGCTGCCAGTAAGCGTTCCACTGCTGTGGCGTTGTAAGGCGGCACAAAGCCTTCCAGGATTTTGGAGCCACACGTGCAAGGCATCCCTTTGACACACAGCACATCTTTAACCGCTAATGGAATCCCCAACAAAGGAGGGATTTCAGACTCGGGGAATTTGCGCCACGCTGCAAGTCTTTGATCGGCGCTCTCAGCCTTTTTGAGTGCGCTTTCGCTATCGGTGAACAAAAAAGCATTCAGGTCAAAATCCAGATGTTGAATGCGCTCAAGATAAGCCTGGATCAGTTCACGGCAAGAAAACTCTCCTTTGCGTAACCCTTGCAGGGCGCGATGCAGACTCAAGCTGGTTAACTCACTCATAGTCGGAAGAGGTGATCAATCGAAAACTGGAGGTACTCGGAATTGGTTTTGCTCAACTTCTGGAGCGTTGGAAAACAACTCGGCGCGGGGCAGGGAGTCCTGCACCTCGTCGGGACGGGGTTGCCGATGGGACTCTACCGCTCGATAAGTAGGTGACACGTTCTCCGTATCGAGTTCCTGTAAGCGTTGGAAGTGTTCGAGAATGGCAGAGAGCTGCTCACGATACCGTTCGCGTTCCTCATCGCTCAAGTTGAGGCGGGCAAGGCGGGCAATATGATCGACTTGTTCTCGGGTAAGGCTCATGGCTCAATTATATCAAATTTGGCTTCAGACCAGGGGGCAGCATACCAGCGGATATATTGCTCAACATGCGCTTGCCAGTAAGATTCTTGATGATAGCCTGAATACAGGTACCATTCATGCGGAATCTGCTTGCGGGTTAGCAACTGTTCAAACCAAATCGCCGATTGCAGGATAGGCGGTCGATCGCGGTCGCCGATGTCCAGAAAGATGCGCGGATAGGCTTCGGGCGGAATCTGTTCCAGCCATTGCTCGATTTTCGGTGCATCGCTTTCAAAAACAGCTAAGGAATGCGCGCCAATGGCGCCAAACAGTTGCCAGTGAAGCAATCCCAAATGCACCGCCCAACCCGCCCCGCGCGAAAGTCCGCCAATGGCGCGCTGAGAACGGTGTGGGATCGTTCGATACGAACGGTCAATCAGAGGAATCAGCTCGTTCACGAGAACTTCGCCAAAGGGGTCGTCTTTGGGTTGTTCCCACAAGCGGTCGCGGGGCATCACAATCAAAAACGGGGCGATTTCGCCGGAGAGGATCAATTGCTCGGCTGTATCATCGGCGCCCAGGCGATCCCACTGGTCATCGGTATAGCTCTGCCCGTGAATGAGAACTAGAACGGGATAGCGCTGATCGGGGTGCTCAGCATAGCAGGGGGGCAGGTAGACCCGAAAATCCATCGCCTGGCGCAGCTTTTCGCTCTCCAGCGCTCCCAGGTTCATTTCACCAGGTGTTGAGCAAGCGCTTGAAGTCGGCCGCGGGGCAGCACTCACGGAGCCAGGAATGGAAACAATGGAAGTTGGGGTTAGTGTAGGAAAAGCAACAGATGGTTGTTGCGTTGGCGATCTTGAAAGGCTCAGCGTGGGCCGGGTCGGGGCAGGAGTTGGCTGAAGCGGTGGTGTAGCGATGCACGAAACCCAGCCAACGAGGAGCAAAGTAAGCCAGAACAACGGCAAACGACTTCTCTTCACAGGCATATTTTAACCGCTGTTGAACCATCGCGATCTCAGGCACAATTTTCGTGCTGAAATCAAACCTTCGGGACGTTGGTATTACCTGTCCCAAACTGAGCTGATTTTATCAAAAAAGAGGACTTCTTCGCCAAAGGTCGAAGGCATGGCGCGTCAAGACCCAGCCTCCGAAGCCGGTCTTGACAATGCTCATCTTTCCCCCTCTGGATGCAAAGGATTAGATCGGGTCAGCGCGGTTCTACAACAAAGCGGATCGCGGTGCGGACTTTACCGTCGATCTCCACATCCACAAATTCAGGGATGATGACAATGTTGTAGCCGTCTTCACTCAAGTAGTTTTTGGCAAGGGCGATTGCCTTAACTGCTTGATTGATGGCGCTGGCGCCAATCGCCTGCACCTCGGCATGCTGGTGCTCCCGCACCACCCCGGCGATTGCACCCGCCACTGCAGCGGTGCGGGATTTGCCCGAAACCTTGATGATATCCACGGGGGCTCCCTCCTCCCAAAACGTGTTGTCTGGCCAGGTAAGCGATGAACTTCTTTGAGCGGGTCAATCGCTATATCCTCTGACATTAAGTATTGTACAAGAAGTAATGACACAAAGCAAGTACTTTGTCAATAGATTTTTCAAAAGGAACCCCGGGATAGACACTGAAAAATCATCCACGGCATTCTGTCGCATCGGTGAAGTTCCCCTGGCTGACAAACAGGAGAGGGACGAATACAGAGCATAAAAATTGGTGTTGCATTCTCTTCTCTGTTGACACCCGTTCGAGGGAGTGTTACACTTTTTGACAAAATTTGACAAATTCAGGATAACTACTCCAGATGAGATCCCTGCGCTTCAATCATCCTTTCCTATACACCCTCTCCCAGCGCATCCTGGTTTATGATGGCGCCATGGGAACCAATCTGCAGAAGATGAAATTAACCGCCGAGCATTTTGGCAGCGAAAGGACGCTCGGCTGCAACGATTATCTCGTTCTTAGTTATCCCACCGCTGTCGAAACGGTGCATCGTTCTTTCTTAGAAGTAGGGGTCGATGCCATAGAGACAAACACGTTTCGGTCAAACCGCATCACGCTGGGCGAGTATGGCCTGGCAGAGCGGGTGATTGAGATCAACCGCGCCGCAGCCTCCCTGGCAAGGAGACTGGCGGATGAATACAGCACCGCTCAGCAACGCCGCTTTGTGGCCGGCTCCATTGGCCCTTCCGGAAAACTGCCTTCTGCCGATGACCCCGATCTCTCCAACATCCGCTTTGATGAACTGGTAGATGTTTTCCGCGAGCAAGCCGTAGGGTTAATCGAAGGTGGTGTGGATGTCTTGCTGATCGAGACCTCGCAGGATATTTTAGAGGTTAAGGCGGCCATCCTGGGCATCCGAGAAGCCTTCCGAGAGCTGGCAGTGCAATTGCCCATCCAGGCTCAGGTCACTCTGGATATCAACGGACGAATGCTGCTCGGCACGGATATTAGGGCAGCGCTGACAATTCTATCCGGAATGCAGATTGATGTGATTGGCTTAAACTGCTCCACCGGGCCGGAACATATGCGCCAGCCGATTGAATTTCTGGGCAAACATGCGCCGCTGCCGGTCTCCTGTCTGCCCAATGCCGGCTTGCCCCTGAATGTAGATGGAGAAGCCGTTTACCCCCTTGAACCACAGCCCTTTGCCACGGAGATGCTCGGTTTTGTCGAACGGTATGGCATTCGGGTTGTCGGGGGATGCTGTGGGACTACGCCGCAACATTTACAAACCCTGATTCAAGGCTTGCGCGAGAAAGGCTTTCTGGCGCCTCAGGCGCGTATCTTCCAGACCGCCACCTTTCCCCCTCATCTGGCTTCGGCAGTTCGGGCAGTCGAGATGCATCAGCAACCACCACCCTTGCTGATCGGGGAGCGCTGCAACGCCCAGGGCTCGCGACAGTTCAAACGCCTCTTGTTGGAAGAAAATTACGATGCCATTCTCGACCTGGCTCGCCAACAGGTAGAGGGAGGCGCCCATGCGCTGGATATTTCCGTGGCTCTGACCGAGCGCGCCGATGAAACCGAGACGATGCGCAAAGTCGTCAAACTTCTCGCAACTGGGGTGGACGTCCCGCTGGTTATAGACACCACCGAGCCAGAGGTTATGGAAGTGGCGCTTAAAACTGCTCCTGGCCGCTGCCTGCTTAATTCCACCCATCTCGAAGGAGGCGAGGCGAAAGCGCGGCGGGTTTTCCAACTGGCAAAAGACTTCAACGCCGCCGTGCTTTGCCTGACGATCGATGAACAGGGCATGGCAAAAACTGCATCCCGCAAACTTGAAGTTGCGCAACGCATCTACCGCCTGGCAGTAGAAGAGATCGGTTTGGCGCCTGAAGCGCTGGTCTTTGATGCGCTCACGTTTACCTTGGCTACCGGCGATGAAGAATACCGCTATTCGGCGATTGAGACCTTAGAGGGGATTCGTTTGATAAAAGAGAATCTGCCTGGCGTGCTGACTTCATTGGGAGTTAGCAATCTTTCCTTTGGCCTGGCTGCCAACGCTCGCCCGATCTTGAACAGTGTAATGCTGTATCATGCGGTTCAGAAAGGGTTAGATATGGCAATTGTCAATCCCGCCCATATCACACCCTACGCCGAGATCAATCCGAGCGAGCGCGAGCTTGCCGAAGATTTGATCTTTGCCCGTCGCGAGGATGCCCTTGCCCGTTTCATTGATTACTTCGCTGCCCAGGGCAATCAGGTTCGCCAGGGCGATCAGGATCAGACCGCCACCCTATTGGCTACAATGACTCCCCAGGAACGCCTGTATTGGAGGATTTTGCATCGCCACAAAGAGGGTGTGGAGGCCGATATTGATGAAATCATTCGGAGTCAACTCCCCTCTCCCGATCAGTCAGCCGAGGACGTTGATCTTTATCCCTCATCCCCAACCCTTCTCCCTAAGGGAGAAGGGAGTCA
>DAOTZA010000103.1:0-12378 GCA_034434515.1 Anaerolineales bacterium
GATTTGCCAGATGCCCTCCAATGAAGCCCCCGGCACCCAGGATTAAAGCTGTTTTTATTAACTTCCTCCTTCAATCGATGATGAAAGATAGAATTTCCCTTGCAGGATTTCAAGTAGATTATACAGAATAAACAATGACACGATTTTCGCATAGCGTCGCCAGAGGCGGCGCGGTTCGCTGATCAAGCGGAAGAGCCGTTCCATACCGGCGCGCTGTATCCAGTGTGACGAAGTATAGCTTTGCCCCAGTCAGGAAGTTGAGCGTTGCCCCCATGCTCAATACAACCGTAATCAATTGTGCCTAATAGCTGCCTTTCAACTAATGTTATCCTGCTCCGAACGATACAAATCTGACGTTGCCCCTCTTATTAACTTTACCGTTAGCCATAACGCATGTTCATCGGAGGCTGAGGCTTCCTGAGGGGAGGTGTCCAAACACCTATCCATTGGAGAAGGAAAAGAGTTAGATAAACAGCATTTAGAGGAAGGTACCTTCGCCAAAGACGGCGTGGCTCCTGAAGGAGGCGATGTAACCACTGCAAGCCATATCGCTGCATCCAAGGTGGGGCCTCCCGCAAGAGCCCAGCGTGGAAGTCAAAAGCTGCTCCTACAGCGATGACTGGCATCCCCAAAAGATAGCGCATCTCGTAGGCAAATATCTCCTGCCGGGGACAACCGATACCCACAAAGGTGATCCGCGCTCCGCTTTTCCGTATCTCATGAGCCACCAGTTTCTGCTCCTCTGGGGTGAGAATTCTGAATCTTGAGGGCATGGAGCCAGCTATCCGTAGTTTGGGAAAACGGGACTTTAGGTTGTTTTCCAGACGTTCCAAAACGTTGGAGCGACTACCATACAAGAAGATAGGGAAGCCTTCTGTCTCTGCTGCTTTACATACCTGAAGCATAAGACTAGGACCATAGACACGATCTGTCAAGCCCGCCTTATAAAGGAGGTTCAGCGCCCAACGAACGGGCTGCCCGTCTGGAACCACCAGCTCCAATTCATTCAGTCGCCAAAGGTGTTCCCCATCCCCCACTCCGGTCATCACTCCATGGACTGCAAGGGCTGTTACACCGTAGGCAACGCCCGCCTTCGCAGCCTCCAAAATCCGAGACACAGCAGCCTCATAGTCCACTGCATCCACCATAACTCCAAGGACAGAATTTTTACCCTTATCTATCATGCTGGCTTCCACCGCTCCCGGTTATCTTCGTATATCTCTCGGAGGATTCGGGGGACATCGTAAGTAAGCCGCCATTCAGGGTAATGGGTCTGAAACTTAGCGTTGCTGCCAATCCACCAAATGTGATCGCCGATGCGGTTTCGCTCGTCGTAAGTGACTATCATCTCTTGTCCGGTGATCTCCTGTGCCAGAGCAATAGCCTCAAGAACTGAGGCATTGCTGTACCTTCCCCCTCCGATATTATATACTTCAGCCACCCTGGGAGCTTTAAAGAACTCGTAGAAAGACTGAATTAGGTCGTAACTATGGATAGCGTCCCGGACCTGTTTGCCCTTATAGCCAAAGATTGTGTAGGAAGTATGACTCATGGCGCAGCGTATCAGGTAGGCCAGAAATCCGTGAAGCTGGGTGGCGGAGTGGTGAGGGCCCGTTAGCGTTCCTCCCCGGAAAATGCCTGTGAATATGCCAAAATACCGCCCATACTCTTGGACTAAAACGTCTGCCGCCACCTTGGACGCTCCAAATAGGCTATGTAGGCTCTGATCAATGCTCATATCCTCGCGAATCCCCTCGAAATAAGGGTGGGTAGGGTCCAACTCGAACCGTGTCTCCAGCTCTACCAGAGGCAGGTTATTAGGGATGTCCCCATAGACCTTGTTGGTGGAAGTGAAGATGAAAACTGCCTCAGGAGCAAGCCTTCTCGTGGACTCTAAGACGTTAAGAGTCCCTAAGGCGTTAACTTCAAAGTCTGCAATGGGATCGCGGGCCGCCCAGTCATGGGAAGGCTGGGCCGCCGTGTGTATGACCAAGACCACAGACTTCCCGTATCGTTCAAAGATCCGAAAAACCTCCTCGCGATTGCGAATGTCAATGTCCAAGTGAGTGTAACGAAGTCCCAACTTCTCCTTTAGCCTTTCGATGTTCCACCTTGTTGACGCTTCTTCGCCAAAGAAAACTCGCCGCATATCGTTGTCAATGCCGACCACGTCCAAACCCAACTTAGCGAAGAACTCTACCGCCTCAGAACCTATTAAACCTCCTGAACCCGTTATAATGGCTACACTCATATCCTTCTCCTAAAATAGTGTAATTCATCAGTCAATACCTATTGTGAAATGGCTACAATTATCCCCTAATTCTTTTCTGCATAACTATTATAAAAACTCGGCCAGTTGGGAGATGAGCTATTCAATTTTAACCGCCATTGCTTCTGATTTCCCAGGCTATAAAATCGGAACATAGGATTCTTGTATATGCCCTCAACCAACGCACACAACCGAAAGTCATTCAGGTAGCCAATAGAGACAGATGATAAATGCCCTTTTTTATATACCATCAAACCGCAGGACATGCATAGGCTTATTAATCTTTATTAGACCAGTCCATTCCATTTCGCATTCCTTTGCCAAGTAAAACGTTCTGTTACCTTGATGGAACTGCCCATCCTGGTGGGCAGTGACCAGCCCACGTGCCCCGGTTGCCGAAATCAGGAGATTTTGTTTTTCAGCGGTATGGCATCTGGCAAGTACGGTCGCGACAACAGAAGGGATATCTTGCTCAAAAAGCTCAGTCTGCAACACTTGAACCATTGTTTCTTACTGTTTTCCGCTATCAATTTTTTGATATACAGCAACAATCGAGACACCAAAAACTCTTAGAGGAGTATGTTCAAGCCACCTCATCAGCTTCCGAAATGGTCGCATTAATTTTCCCCATTGACTTCCGCGCTCAAAAGTTGAAAAGGCAAAAGCAAGGCCTATCCTTCTAAAGCCCACGGGTAGGATAATCTGATCTAGACTTCTTACAGTAAAAACACGCGCCAGAGCGATCCTTGAATAGATATATGGGAAATACGTCAGTAAAGGGTATCGTCCTCCTATTTCCCTACCAAGCAATTTAATTCCGTGTGTCTCAAATGGAAACCATTGATTTGGACAGGTTATGCAAAAATATCCACCCCTCTTCAAAACTCGAGATATCTCTAAGATAGCTTTGGTTAGATCTGGAATATGTTCAAGCACTTCAATTGCTGAAATTAAATCAAAAGATTCGTCAGCAAAACCCATCTCTTCGGCCGATATTTAACGCACGAGAATATGACTAGGACGACGATTACGAGAAAAACCAATCAACCTGTTAGATTCAACATCTATTCTAACCACCCGGTTGAAATTGTTCCCCAAACCGATCGTAAAGGCGCCACTCCCACACCCACATCTAGATATGCTTTACCGCGAAATTCCACCAAACCCATTAACTTCTGCGAGAGAACCTCGATGACGAGCATACCCTCCCGGGCTGGTCCACCAAGACTTGGGGGATGTTTCAGCATGTCATCCTCCTGTTGCGTTCCTTTCTGTTATCATATAAGAGCAGCATTGCCTGAAGCTAAAAAGGAAAGCAATGAATTTTATTAGCTTGGCTGATTTTTTTACAGTTGTAAAAGATTTCTAGCTCTATATCGCTTTTTCAACAGTAGATTACAATTTACAAACTATAAAAGATTTGATCCAGACAAAAAAGCGCTCTTCCCAGAGGACTCCATCCGGGAATAGAGTCGTTAGCTCATCCCGGCTGAGTAATCGAATTTCTTCTAAAAACCTCTCCACCTGTTGCTTCGAAGGGTGGGTAAGCCATCCCCAAAGGGTGAAATGACGCAAAAGTTTCTTCTGCCAATTTTGAGGTAAAAAATGGATGAATGGGGTGAGCAAATGGGGTTCGATCCAGAATCGCCGATTGGGTGTTTGAATATAATACCTTTTGCCCACTCTGCGCACTTCAGCGGCAAAACGTTACTGATTCTCCCAATTCGAAAGATGCTCGATGACTGAATTGCTATACACGATCGTTACGCTCTGATCTGGGAAGGGCAAAGCGCGCCCATCGGCAACCAGGTATTTGAAAGATAGATCTTTTATGGGTGGTATGCCAAGATTTAGCAAAACCACGTTCTTTGAATGGTCAATTAACGCCCAGTTGAATTCTGTACCGCCAACATCCAAAATCATTTCAGCCCGGTCGGGATGAAAGGCTACCGCAAACCGGCGCATGCGTTTGCTGCGAAACCAGCGAGCAAATAGGTGGTACAGGTCATGAATATTTAGGTTGATTTTCTTAGACATAAATTCTGGAGACATAGCCACTTTGATATAACCACCTGGCTGTCCTGCGAATCCCTTCCTGCAACGAAATCGGGGGTTCGCCAAACAGGTCAAATATCGGCCTCATATTCACCACGTAGTCTTCGGTCATGCTGCGAAAGCGGGTTGAAGTGATCGGGAAACGCCAACCAATCAAGCCGGATGCATCGCCCACCAAAGCCAGAGTACGAAGGAACAGGCGCGGTACACGGCGCGCTTTTCTGCCCGTCAAAGCTTCGGCAAATCCATCTACCCATTGATCCAGTGCAATTGGGCGAACTACTGCCAATTCACTGATTATTCATCAAAAGCAGCCTTCAATGCCTGATAGAGATTTGCCCGCTCTCGTTCCAGAGTAAATTCCTTTAGATACCTTTCTCGACCAGCCTTTCCCATTTTCAGACGCAGTTCCCTATCTAAAATCAATCTCTTGAGTCGATCGGCTAGCTGAACAGGATCTTTAATCGGCACAAGAAAGCCATTCACTCCGTCTGTGATTAAGTCCGGAATCCCGTGCCAGTTTGTTGAAACGACCGGTAATCCAAACATCATCGCTTCAATCAACACCAACGGCAGATTTTCTGCTTCGAAATAAGTGGGAAAACAAAAGATATCTGCCGCTGCATATTCTAACCATTTTGCTTCTCCTGTCAGAACACCATGAAGATGAGTGCAGATACCATTTTCCTCTGCATATGCAAGAATTTTCCTTTGATCAGAATCTGAACCCTGCCCAACCAGATTCAACTCAAAGGAAATTCCATCTCTTCTTATAAGTTTACAGGCTTCGAGAAGCACGAAAACCCCTTTACTTTCATACAAAGCACCAACATATAGCAATGACACTTTGTTATTTTTATGATGAAAACTTTCTGAATGCTTCTGGAACATATCTGGCAACCCATTCGGAACCAAAAAAGTGCGTTTGGGTTTAATGAATACGATCTCTTGTAATGAATATTTTGATTTACAAATTGCAACATCAGGAGCAGAAAAAGCTTTTAGAAAAATTTTTGCAATCAATTTGGTAAGAGTTTGATAGGATAGCTCGAAGTTGGCAGCGTGAAAATGGAAAATGATTTTATCAAATAACCATCGAGTTGAAATTAAGATTAATAGATCGCGCATTAAAGCATGGCGGTTGATGACCGCCGGAGGATAATACAGAACCCTGATACCTTTTATCAAACGGTAATAGTAAATCTGACCAATCACTTTAAGAGTATGGAATACCTTTCGGAAATCAAATTTCCCGATTTCCGCCATTGAGCTTAAGGTACTTAATCGAATATGAACAAATTCAACATCAGGAAAGTTATAGTCCAGTAACCGTTGGATACTGATAGCCTGTCCATAATATGGGGGAGGAGTTTGTCCAACGATTAAGATTTGATTATGCATTGATAAAAAAGACTCCTCTATGAGATTATATGGGACAATGACTTAAGCGCTATATTTTGGTTAAAATTCCGAATCAAAGAATTATTATTGTACTCATGCCTGACGACAATATCCATACATGACCTTAAAAAATAACAACCCACTAAACCACGCCTGCGGCACCTCCCAATTGTTCTCTTGAAAACCTAATAAAAAGAATAAGGCCACAGCAGCAACCAGGGACCATTTTTCGAAGTGGTAATTGCGCTCAAGGCGCCGAATCGAATTGATAATTCTAACGAGGATAATAACAACGATAAGCCAACCAAACAAACCCCACTCAGTGTATATCGCCAGCCAGGAAAAATATGGAACTTGAGTAGAACCAAAATATGGATTAGAAAGATACCAATCCCATAAGGGGAGCAAATATTTCCTTTGGCTTTCGGTGAACTGGTTGGGTAAATAAGAAATCTGGCGCGGATTCCGCCCACCAAAATATCGCCCGCTGCTGATCAAGCCTGCCCGACTGGCATATTGACCCGGTCCTAATCCGATTAGCGGCAAATACCAGTTATCCTCCGGCATCTCTTGAAGAGCTACCAGAACTGATTGAGTTTTTGGCACTTCTCCTTGCAAAAGTTGGCGGCCATATATCTTAATATGGCTAAGGTTTTTGGGTAAAAAAATCCATGCGATCAGGAATAAACCCCCAAATAGAACGCCAATTCTGATCAACCTCGATAACCTTAAACGAGCACCGTAATTAATAAAAAGGGCAGCACCCACGGCTATACCCAGGAATAGGATAACATGCACCACCGAGGCCATGACGAAAGCGAGTAACCCAAGCGCGTAGACGAAGATTTTTCGGTAGGAAAGTTTACGAATAAGCGATGGGAAAAGGAATAGGAGTAAGATGGCAATGTTAATGGCAAACATGACATTGGAATATGCCAATTCTGCACCTAACCATGGATGAATTGTCCCTCCTATAAAGTCTCCGGTAGCCAGATCAAAAGTGCCAGTTTGTGTGTAACCGTATAAGCCCTGAACAATTCCCCACACCGCTTCGATAGCCAGGATAATCCAGGCTACTTTTTGAGCTTTCAGGTACAACCAATCGCCAGATAACCTTGATGTAGGCAAGATAAGCAATACGACTAACCCAGCCCACGTAACCAGAGAGATCAATGCGTTTGCAAACTGGAAATTGGAATTGATGAGCGGGTAAAAGACCGTCATGGTTATCCATAAACAAAGGCCTATCACTGCTCTGTTCAACAAGCGAAAATCTCTGCCCCAAATCACCATCAAACCTAAAACCAGAAAGGGGGCAGTATAAGCCAGTAAATTAAAAGGCGACCAACAGATCAGCGCCGCAAATATTATTGCATAAAGAACAGCCCGTTGTCTTTTGGATACATGGGTTGTAATCACATTGCTGTTCGTCAAAGGAAGGGAAGTTATTGACATACTAAATCGAGATTTAGAATAATATTATGCGAGGTTGTAATCTTTCTACTACTCTTCATGTTTTACTTTTTAGCTCTAATACTTCTAAATACCTTTCAACGCTTCTCTCTACCGAAAAATCCCTCGCCCTGGCAGAAGGATCGGGCAACTTTCCTGCCAGCCCTGCCAATATCGCTTCTGCCATCCGCTCCGCATTCCCGACCGGCACAATGGCACCCCACTTGCCATCTTCTAAGATCTCCCTCACCCCACCTGGGCAATCGGTTGTCACAACAGGTTTACCCAACGCCATGGCTTGAATCAGCACACCTGGCAATCCCTCAAATCGCGAAGAAAGGACAAATACATCGGCTCTTTTCATGTAACGATACGGGTTCGGATCGAACCCAGGAAAGTCAACTTTGTCGTCTATACTAAGTTGATGAGCTAACCTTACCAGCTTTTGCCGCTCCTCTCCCTGTCCCAAAATGACCAGGCGGCAATCAACTTTCTGGAGCACATGTGCAAACGCTCGAAGCAGCGTGCAGAAATCTTTTTCAGGATCCAAACGTCCCGCACCCAACACAATCGGAATTTTCTTAGGGTTAAACCACCGGTGTTCAACCTCTTGCTGAGCTACTCTCAGAATATACTCAACGTCTATAGGATTGTAAATGGTCACAACTTTATCAGCAGACAACTGAAAGTTATCAATCAAATCCTGTCTAACATAATTTGAGACAGCTACAACGCAGTCAGCAAAGCGATAAAACACAGTAGCCAGATACGGAACAGCTCGAAACTTTACAGGTTTATAATTCGGATAAGCCTCACTTAGGACACCCCGAACCGAAATGCACAAACGGAAATTCAATCGACCAATTAATTTTGCCCAAATACTAATCAGATTAACGTGGTCCAAAACAGATAGAACAACATACGGTTTGCGTTTTTTTGCATAGCGTATAAATGGCAATAGCGATGTAGCCACCCGCTTTGCCCCCAAGCAAACAAGATTCACTTCTTTAGACAGCTCATCAAAGTAAACTCCGCGGCAGATCGCAAGCACCATGTCAACCGCATACCCGCGAGCCGCCAACGCATTGGCTAGAACTACCATGCTCCGCTCAGCCCCACCCCCAGATAAATCTGGCAAGAAGATAGAAATGACCGGTTTTGAGTTTGAGTATTGAGTTGGCATAATGATTCACCAAACTAAAGCGATTAGCCCCATTTTCGAACTAATTCTTTGACCAAATGTTCCTGAATAGTGAATTCTAGATTGATATACGCTATATGATAGTTATCTCGTAAGGTGAGAGACTTTTTCCACCAGCCGTACCTTTGTAAATAATCCAATTGCTTGGGCCTCGGGTTCGGTTGGTAAACTGGGCTAACTTCCAAAATGTAAGGCTCGGTGTTTAAGTCATCATTTTCCCAGGCAATGTCAAAAGCTCCCGTGGTCAGGCTAAGTTTCAGGAATGCCTCGATAATCCACTCTCGCCATCTTTCGGGAAAGTTTCCAAAGTCGACCTGATTGCCAAAGCCAGTTGCCGTTGGGCGCCATTCTTTCGATAAGTTTATACGCCAGTAATGCCATACAATCTGATTTCCAACCAGAATCACGCGCAAATCACGATGGATATTCAAGCGTTTTTGCAATACAACTGCATGATTGCGTTTTTTGAAATCCGCCTGGGATAACAAACGAGTTAGGTCGAGCGGTGAAGCTAAAGCATGCACCCCAAGGGAACTGCATGAATGATTTTCTTTAACCAATAAAGGATAAGATGGCGCTTCAATATTATTTACTAAGCCCGCATTTGCTACGGTTAGAACGACAGAATCTGGTGTTCGAATTCCCAATTCGATAAAGCGCTGATGCATCAGCGCTTTATTCTCCCAAAAACCCACTTCCCAGCTCGAGGGAAATACTCGATTGCCCTGTTTTTCAAGATTTTGAATGAGGTGATTCAAGATGTCAGTGTAATCTGCAAAACGATAGACATTAAAATCTTCTGAAAGAAAAAAGACAACCTTTCTCTGATGAAATTTGCCAATATCTTTTTTCGTATACAGGCTAACACTCTTCCCACTATTCTTCAAGTGATCGTAGACTGCCATCGTGCGGATAAACTGATCTCCTCCTAGCAGAAAGCGCACCTGATAAAACGGTGCCCAGATAATCCACTCTGCCTCTTCAGCGTTGATTTTGGGTAAGCCGATTTTAGAAAAGACGTAACCGGTTCGCAAGAAAGTCTTGACCAATTTATAGGCAACCCAGAGAGGTGAATATTTTCTCATTCTCCAACCTGCAATCTGCGAATCTGGTGGTAATCATAATAGCGCACATTAGGCGTCATGTACACCTGCTCAATGCACCTCTCATAAAATTTTACTTCTCCGTTTTCATGGTTATATGAGAGGTCATCATAGTATTCTACCCAACCATGGCGGCTTGCTATTTGCAAAAATTTGATTTTCTCTTCGGGGGAGTTGACAATAATCAGATTGCCATTGTAGATTTTTTGATCGATCAGCCACTGGCGAGTGATCCAGTAATCCCGATAGCGGCGTGCAGAGATAAAAAACACAGATGCCCCTTTCTGATAATACTCCTGGACAAGTTGGATCATGCGCGGAAATGGCTGGATTTGCCTAAGACGCTCTTTCTTGCAGGCAAAGTTCATGTGATAGGTTGGCCAGGTATTTGCCAGGGTATTATCAATGTCGAATATGACTATTTGTGCTCTCTTATGTGCAATCAAAACAGAACGAAACCATAAGAAGTAGTATAATTTAAGCAAAGTCTTTAGAGCCTTTTTCACACTTAACGATAAAATTATATATCCGCCAATCCATGATTTTTGGCTAATGAAGTTGTTAGGATATAAGTGCATATAAAACTTGAAGATAGTAAAACAGTCAATTGCACAAGAAAATTATTGCTGTTTCTTAAAAATTGCAAACAGGTTTGGTTGTTTCTTCCGCTTTTTCAAGAAAAACCGAATTAGCAGTTCTCCAAACGAAAAGAACCTCATTATACGATTTTTATATTTGGCAAGGTCTAGTTTTTTTATATACCATGGATCAAAATTGAAGTTACCTAATGTCTCAACTAAAGACTCTTTACTCCAGCTAGTTACATGCTGCATTCTATGAAAAACCGCTCCGCAGTTAGGACAAAAACATTTACTCAATTCGAGGTCTTCTTCATTAGGAACTGTGATTACAAGGATACCATCCTTTTTCAAGAATCTATGTATTTCTCTAAGTGTACTCTGCAATTTCTCTTGATCAAGGTGTTCAAGAACCTCAATAAGAAAACACAAATCAATGAAACCATCTGGAAGATCTGTAGGTAACTTAGTCGTATATATGAACTTGCAGTTTATAAGCTCTTTGTATTCACGTCTATTCTGCTCAATGGTTTCCTTAGAAAAATCCAAACCGATATATTTATAATTTTCAGTCATTTTTTGCAAATGACTAATCAGGAAACCTGGACCGCAACCAAAATCTAATATTATTTTATTATTTAAGTTGCCGATTTTATCAACCGTCAGCTCTATTATAGCGTCACCTAATAACTTTGCAAAATAATTATCTTTAAAGGGAGATGTCTTGCTGTAAAAACCCCACAATCTGCTTAGCATTTCATCATCCCAAATTAGTTCAAATGACTTAAACTGGGACATTATCGTTATCTCTTCCTAAAAGTTGTTTTGTACATAATACAATGACATATATATATATAAGAGTGCTCGATATGGCTAAACCGATGCCTTGCCCTATATATACAGCCACAGGAGAAATAAACATATTCAAGATTGCGGTTTGAAGTAAGATTTGGTTAAATTGTTTATACCTTTTGAGAATTATTAATCCTTGAGTCAATATCCCCCCTAATGCGCTGGTCACAACACCGACCAAAAGTACGGAGAAAATGAGATCGGCTATTCTGTAATATTGTCCAAATATGAATTTTATAATCACACGACTAAAGCCTATACCTGAAAAGGCAATAACTAGGAAAGTTAGAAAATAATAGATGACAATTTTCTTAGTAAAACTTAATAATTCTACTTTGGATAGTCTAGACATATGAGGATAAATCACTTGGTTAGATACATAATAAAGACTTGATAGACCATTCGTAATCTTCTGTGCTGTTGAAAAATACCCTACGATGGTATTGTTAGTCATTAGCCCCAAAATAAATGTATTAAAGTTAGTATATGAGAATACGTAAATCCTTGACAAAAAAATACTCCATCCTTCTTTTATGTACCTCTTCACATGATCAAATTTAGTTCTCTTAAGTCTTATATGAAAATTTTGAAAGGCAAAGAATAATCCAAGTATACCTGCAACTATAAAACCTAAAGAATAAAAGAGAGGCACGTATAGGTAATCTGATTCTTTATGTACAAAAATGAAAATAGCGAAAACAAATAGGACTTTAGCAACAATATTTATAAGGGTAATATATTTCATCTTTTCTATTCCTTGATAAAACCAGACCGGGAATAACACTTGTCCCAGAATTGTGCCAAAGTTTAAGTAATATATTAACCAATATTCACTGAACTTCCTAAAAGAGAAAACAATAATAGAAATTACGATAAGAGAAAATAACAGTAGAAACAATTTTATGAGCATTACAGATGAGAAAATCTCAGAGAGTTTATCCTTGTCATCTCGATAAACGGATATATCCCTAGTGGCTAAAAGGTTGAAACCATAATCGGTTACAATTTCAAAATAATTGATAAAAACTTGCGCAAAAGCTATCTGCCCATACTTTTCAGCTCCAAGAACTCGTAAAAGGTATGGTAGTGTAATAAGTGGAAAAATATAAGTTACAGCTTGCAGGGAAGACAGAGACAAGAAATTTTCAAACAACCTTCGTTTGACTTCCGAATCAAATATCTTATTAATAGCAAAAGAGAACGTACCAATCCAGTGCATTCTAAAATTTTTCAACTTATCAATATCGTTTTATAAGAAGTCTGGATAGAAATCAATCTCATTGCTATTATTATTTTGGCAATTAGTTTTACGATAATCAATTTTAAGCCTATCTAATAGAGCTAAGGGCAAATTGCCCTGGATAATACTACCATCTTATCTAGCGCAAGATTGCAGTAGCTATTAACTTCTTCCTCCAGGTTGACGCCTTTCAAAAACGAGATAATACTCCCCCACATCCGCTCATC
>DAOTZA010000104.1:0-7068 GCA_034434515.1 Anaerolineales bacterium
ATGGCAAAGTAAAAGAAAACGGTCGTCAGCAAACTGCACCCCCACAGGAGATAGGCATAGAGCCTACTAGCCGAAGAAGGGGAGGCGGCAGGGTTGTTCGTTGGGAACGGGGTTAAGCTGCGCCGATAAAAATAGAGCCCAGCCAGCGCGTCAACAAGGTAAAAAAAGCTGTTTGCCAGGGGCAAAAGCAGCAGGAAAGCCGGCGGTGCTGGCTCTTCGGCCGCATAGCCCAGAGTAACCTCGCTGAGATTTGGAATCATCAGGCTGACCCAGGTCAGTAAAGCCAGGCTACCGATCAGTCCTGAGCCGAGCAGCAAGCGGGCGGCGCGATTGCGCCAGACCTCGCCCAAGATGAAAGCAGGGTTTTGCGAACGCCGCTGCCAGGGAGAGATGGCGCCAAACTCCAGCAAGCGCTGGCTCAGGGTTAAAAAATCCTCAATTCTTTCCGGAGAAAGGATGAAAACCCGCTCATCGGTTGCCACCAGCACCATCTTGGAGAAATCGGAAGCCAGGTACTCCAACGGGGTTCCATCTGCCAGCAGACGGGTTCCCAAAATGGCGCCGGGCAAGGCTCCCAGCGGCAAGGGGAGACGCCGCCCCAACTGGCGGCGGACATCGGCCTCGGCGCGCACCCAGCGCACACTGCTCATGGGAATATCCTCTACCCGCAGCCCCCAACGGATGCGCATGCCATTGCGCTCCAGCAGATAAACTGCACTGCGCAGGGCGAACCAACGATAGACCGTCCCCGGCACAAAGGCTGCCGCAATCAAGGCAGCGACTAGATAGAGAATGAACTCCAAGCCAATGGGAGCGCGAAACATCTGGAATAGGCTAAGCCCACTGGCTGAGCCAAAGATGATGGCTAACGCAGCTTGAAAGAGCATTCCCAGGCGGCGCGGCGGAGCAAAGGCAACCTTTTCGTCCACAGCGCGTATCTTATCATAAAAAGCCCTGTAGACAACCAGATGATATTTGACAGACTGATAAATTTCTGCTAACCTATCCAGTAGGAGAATCTTCTTTGACTGAAAGGAGGGCATCATGTAACCGATCTTGCCAGAGATAAAGCCATCTTGTAAGTTTTAGTCTTTTGGTTCTTCTTTGTAATTACCTACCATAGGCTCTACTTGGCAGGGCGGACCGTCCACGAAGTTTTCACGAATGCACGAATTGGGCTGTCATTTGTTTATTCGTGGTCCCTTCGGGGACGGTTTTCTCAGCAAATCATCAACACGATTTGTGATGGTAGGTTGTTACTCTTCTCTTGGATAGAAAGGATGAGGTTTGATGAAGTCAAGATTAATTCCTGCTTTTTGTGGAATATTGCTGCTTGTCAATGTATCCTGTATGTTCATCGAGTCAATCTTTTCACCACAAAAAGTTCCGAAAAACGAAATTAGCCCCACTGAATCTTCTTTACCCATACCGCCTACGGATACCCCCATTCCCTTACCCTCTAAGACTCCAACGATTACCCCTTCACCAACCAGAGACTTTCAAGCTACGCTGGCGATCCGAGAAACAAACGTTGCTAAGACTGCTACAAGCGCAGCATTTCAAAAAACTCAGAACGCAAACCCCATGGCAGAATTGGTTGAGAAACTGTACAACGATGGGTATATAACTACAAAGGATGGGACATTCTCCAAATTGGATAATTTTTCAGAACAATGGGCAAAATTAGATTGGTATCAATACTGGTATCAAGGAGACGAAAAATACGCCAATTTTGTGCTGAGTTTTTCGGCCGCGATGCAATCCGCCAGCGATAAAGCCAACTGGCATCATGCCGGCTGCGGGGTGGTCTTTCGCCATGTTGACAATGAGAACCACCTGTTCCTGATCATTGCTCAAAATGGGATCATGTCTTTACGGAAACGGGTTAAGGATGTTGTCTACCTTGTGCGCGATTCCAAAAAATACAGTTCACAAATTCCGGTTGAAAATGTTTATGTTAATCTAATCGTTGATGGGATGAACGTAATCATTTTTGCGGATGGCAATCCGATCCTCGAAGCTCGCGATCCGCTCCTGGGGTCAACGCTTCGCGAAGGCCGGTTGGCTTTCTCGGTGATGTCAGGAACAAACAAAGGCTACGGGACACGCTGTTCAATGACGGACATCTGGCTTTGGGAATTGAAGTAGAAAACGGCAAGAAGACACGCCAGAAACAAAATCCCTCTCGAACTGTGAGAGGGATTGCGGAACGAGAGACAAACCGATTCGGTTCGAGCTACTTCAGCATATACGTAACGCTGACATCCACCTGCAACACCGTCTGACCGGGGGCAATCGGCACGGCCGCCTGCATCGCTAAGCCGGCGCCGCCGCGCCCATCGTAGATCGGATAGGGGGTAGAGGTAAAGGTAGAAATGTACATAATCTCGCCGAGAGTCACGCCGGCTGCTTTGGCAAGTTCTTCCGCTTGCTTTTTGGCATCCGCCACGGCAGCGGCGCGCGCTTCAGCCAGGGCAGCGGTTTTGTCTTCTACGTCAAAGTTGATGCCGCTGATCGTGTTCGCCCCGGCGTTCACCACCGCATCCAACAAATCTCCGATCTTGGTCAGATCGCGCAGGGTAACATAGACGGTGTTATCTACCACATAGAGAATCCCGGTCACTTTGCCCTGCGGATCGAATTGCTGTTGGGGATAGATGCTGAAATTGGTGGTCTGGATGTCCTTGGCAGCGATGTTGAACTTCTTTAGCGCTTCGGTGACTTTCTGTGAGCGGCTGGTGTTCTCCGCTACCGCTTTGCTCGCTTCGGCGTTTTCGGTATGGACGCCAATGTAAATGTAGGCGATATCGGGAACTAGGTAGGATTTTCCTGTGCCGGTCACCGAAAGGGTGCGCGGTTGCGTTTCGCTCGCGGCGGGTGGCGGGGTTTGGGCAAAAGCCCGTCCGCCTGCGCAGGCAGAGAGCAACCAGGCGCCGCACAGCACAACAAGCAGAGTTAAAATCGATAACTTACGCATATAACATCTCCTGATTTGAATAGATTTCGCATTTTGCAATTCTTAGACGAGCGGAAGCGTAAGTTTGTTCCCAAGAGGGAATGGATTCTTGGCACTAAAGCTAGAGCCAGCGGTTTTCGATTGACTCAATCGGGACTCTGCTTCGCCTCCAGAAAAGCCTGCAACTGTTGATAGAGCGCTTCGGGGAGTTTGTTTCCCTTTTGGGGAATGACGCGCTTCAGGTGATCGGCTTTTACGACCGGGATAGGCGTTTCGTCCACTTCCAACACGCAGCGAGGATGGGTAAAGACCACCACAGCGTTGAGCGGAATTGCCTCCCCAGCGGTAATTTTCTGACCGAATTCGCGGCGCAGGAACTCCTGGGAGGAAAGGGCAGCTTTGATTGGATCTCCTAAATGCTCTTCAACGATATAGCGCAGGGCGCGACCCAGGCGCATATATTCCTTCCAGCGTCCGTTTTTATAGAGAAAACGCCCCTCTAAATTGACCGTTTCTAATACGGTCACCCCAAAGGGCGTGAGGAGGATGTGATCGGCAGCTTTATGGGCATAATGGTAAAGACGATAGCTGTTGCTCAGGCTCTTTAATTCGCCATCCAGAACCATCTCCGGACGCGGTTTACGAACCCAACGATTGGCAAAATAAATGCCCACCATGGCAGTAAACAGCCCCACGATCATTAAGATCGACGCAAGCAACTGACTGCGCGGCAAGAAATAGGGCAAAAGGGTGGCAGCCAGGAGGGTAAACAAGCCGCTCAGGCTGGCAATGTTGGCAAAGCGGGAGCGCCAGGCTACCTTCCGCGCATCGATGATGGCTTTCATGGGATGTGGTACATGCGGCGGTAGATCGGCGCAAGCGCGGTATAAAGCTCGCGATACTCGTGGTACAGATCGGTATAGCGGGCATGCAATTCCCGATTCGGCTCAACCACGCGGCGAATGCCGATCAGATCATCGATGTCATCGACACTGGGGTAAATGCCCATGCCCACCGCGACCACCAGCGCGGCCGCCATCGCTCCGGCCTCCAATGGATGCTCGACAATGTGTAAGGGGTGACCGGTGACATCGCTGATGATCTGCGGCCAAATCTCACTGCGGCAACCACCGCCGATCGCATTGATGGCCTCGAAATCAAAGCCAAGACGGTTTAAAGCCTCGCAAATCCAGCGGATGTGATAGGCAACCCCTTCCATCACCGCGCGGGTGAAGTGGGCGCGCTGATGCCCCAGTTGCACGCCAATAAAGCCGCCGCGGGCGTAGTGATCCAGCACCGGGGCGCGCTCGCCGGAGAGCCAGGGCAGGAAAATCAGCTTATCCGAACCAGGCGGCACTTCGCCGGCCAGCTTGCTCAAAAGGTTGTAGGTCGATTCACCCTCAACCCGCGCTTGCTGCGACTCAGCCTGGAAGAAAACATCCCGAAACCACATCAACGCTCCACCGCCGGTTTCCATCTCGCCGGCGATAACCCACTTTTGGGGATGATAATGGCTCAAGCCCCAAAAGGGTTTTTCGGGATCGTTGCGGAACTGGTCAGCCGAAATGCCCACCCAGGTTGCCGTGCCAATACACAGATGGGCTTTGCCAACCCGATTAGCGCCGGCTCCCGATTGAGCCGCCGAGACATCCCCGCCGGCGTTGACGACCGGTGTGCCCGGCAGCAAACCGGTCAAACGGGCGGCTTCCTCGGTCACCTCGCCAATGACTTCCGTACATGGCAGAGCCGGCGGCAGCTTTTCCAACGGAATGCCCAACAAATCGCAGGCTTCTTTTGACCAGGTGCGCTGGTGCGGATCGAAGAGGAAATAGCACGAAGCGCCTACCCAATCGGTAACGACCTTGCCGGTCAACTTGAACAGAATGTACTCTTTACAATCGAAGAGATAAGCTGTCCGCGCCCAGATGTCTGGACGCTCTTCTTTAATCCACAGGATTTTGGGCGGGACATCTTTGGCGGTCGGGATATTGCCGGTGTATTGGAAGAGTTTGCGGGGGGTATCGCCCTCCATCAGGCGGTCGGCCTGGGGGACGCTGCGCAAATCCAGCCAACTGAGCATGGGCAACAGCGGTCGGCACTGCTCATCGACCGGCAGGGTGTTAAACATCTGTGCCGAAATGCCCACCCCTAAAATTTCCGCCGCATCGATGCCGGATTCCTGAATGACCTTGCGGGTGGTCGCCGCCACCGTTTGCCAGAGTTCCTCCGGGTCTTGCTCCACCCAATCGGGTTTCGGGTAAGACAAGCCATAATCCTGATAGGCTGAATGGATCACCACTCCTCGCAGATCGGTCAGGACCGCTTTATCGCCGCCGGTGCCGGTATCGTGGGCGAGAATATATTTCTTTTCGGCCATCTTCATCACCTGTGCATCAGTTCTTCGACGTCTTTGTACCACTTGATGCGTTCCCCCACTGCGCCGCGCAGTTTCCACTTGCGGGTTTTAGGTTCGTTTTCGATCATCTCTTGCAGTTTATGAATGCGCTGGCGCACCACGCGGCGGTCTTCATCTGTCAGACGCGGATAGCGCTCCAGTTCTTCATCCACCAGCTTGAGATTTGCGGTCACCGTGCGCCAGAAACCCCAGTCGTTGGCAAGGATTTTGGCAATTAACGCCCCATTGATGGTTTCGTTGTCCTGATCGCCAACCTCATGTTCGCGCAACAACATGATCGTATCGATCAGGTCTTTCTCGTTGATCTGCACAATTTGCATCTTCTCCAGCAGCAGTTCCGCCAGCGGCAGGGTGAGCGTTTCCACCTCCAGACGGCCACTGAAATCGATCACGTGACAGAAATCGAGCTTGTTGAAGAAGATATCGATATGCCGTCCGTACACCGGATCGTGGAAGAGCAAGCGCGATTCACTGAACAGTTGCGTTACCGCTTTGTCCTCTTCATATCCAAGCTCTGCCATTAACCGGCTGATATCCTTGAAGAATCTCGGATAAGAGGCAAAGTCGATATCGGTAAATTTACGCCCTAAATCATCCTGGATATAGCCATATTGGGGACAATGGGTGCGAAACGCCAGCGCCCCGATCAGGCGCAGGATCATGTGCTGGTTTTCCGGCTGAGCGAGAGCATCCAGAATGCGGGTGCGTTCGGTGTAGAAATCCTCTTGTATCTCTCCGTATTTACCCATCCTCATCCTCTCTACCCGGCGATGAGCAGGTGACCCTTTACTTTTCCATCTTCCAGATTGATGAGGGCGGCTTTCATAATGCCTTCGGCGTACTCGCTGCCGGCATTGATGCACAACGTGCGCCCAATGCGGGCGTGACCCGGCGATTCGTGGATGTGACCATGCAAAGTGAGCAAGGGTTGCACCTTTTCGATAAAATTGCGCACGGCGATCGAGCCGGCCGATTTCATGACCACTTGCCCCCCCTGGGTGACGATCTTCAAATCCTTATCCAACTCTGGGCAAGAATCCAGGCCGGATTGAACCGGCGGAACATGCAACACGCAGATGGCACGTTCGGGATTTTGCACCATCTCAGCCAGTTGATCGAGCTTCTTCTGGAGTTCATCCTCTTCGAGATCTCTGGCGCATGCCCAGGGGGTCATATTGGCGTTTGAATTGCCGTATAGCTCATAGCCGCCGACGATCTCGAAACGGCGCATGTCTGGGTTGTGGATGTGCTCATAACCCTCAATTTCGGCATCGATAGAAGCTAAATCGTCATTGCCCGGCATGAAGTAAAGGTGCTTGTTTTGGGCAGCCAGTCTCTCTTCAGCCAGAGTCATCCACTCACGCACCCGTTTACGCATCTCCTCTTCAAAGCGAGCATCCAGCTTTTGACGATCCTTCTCTAGCTCCTCAGCTTCATCTTTCTCAAGGACAATGGGATAGAACCCAACGTTGCTGATAGCCCGTTTGACCTTTTCAAGTTCTTCGGGGGTACGGGCTTCTTCTCTGCGCCCGAAGAGGTAACCCACATATACGCCGTTTCCCTCATTAACGACCGGGATCATCGCCTTACCGGTGACATCCCCACCGACAATCAGCACCTGCGCGTTATACTGATTGGCGGCATTCAGGAATTTGCGGAAGACCTGCTCCGAGCCGTGAAAATCCGATCCATATAA
>DAOTZA010000105.1:0-5715 GCA_034434515.1 Anaerolineales bacterium
GGTAAACTTGTTTTGGTGGCATGATGTTCTCCTTCCTTTTGGGATGAAAATGTTTTTGAGTGGGAATATCATGCCACTTTTTGCTAATTTTTCAAGAGGAATTGTCCCTTATCCCCCGATCTGTCCGCCCCTGAACCGCCTTGGGAGAGGGGCCGGGGGTGAGGGCTTCTCCCCTCTCCCGCCTTGGGAGAGGGGCTGGGGGGTGAGGGCTTCTCCCCTCTCCCGCCTTGGCAGAGGGGTCGGGGGTGAGGGTCTTCTCCCCTCTCCCGTCCTGGGAGAGGGGCTGGGGGGTGAGGGAATTGCTTAACCTTACAATAATAATAGGAACTTTTTTGAATTTTGCAGTTAAAATTAAACTAAACACGCAGAACTATTGGAGACCAAAGCCATCAAATAAAAACCCATTCGTTCGACAAAGGCAAACCCGGCGAAAGCCGGCGACGCAAAGCCATGGGTCTAAAGACAAACGGTCTACGATTGCCAGGCTGCCGAAAACGAGAGATGAAACCGAAAACCGCTCACCATCCAGACTCTAAGGGATCTTTCCCCACCGAACTGCCCCGACCAAGGCGCAGACAGACTTTATCTGTCCTCTACGGTCGGGGCGTGGTTATTGCATTTGATCCACACACGGTGAGTCTGCTGCGGCTTCTCGTCGGGGCGTCTTTGTCATTCAGGAGGAAATATGACAAAGCGCCTCGTTGGAATGATTAGCGCCGCATTGTTCTTGTGCTACACCCTTAATCTCTCCTTACCCAAGTACCCTACCGTTTCGCACGCAGAGCGAGAAAACTATTCGGTCTATTTACCGCTAGTGGTTGGTAATGGGCAATCGGCCGGCAACCCTTCGGCGCAACCCACCCCCACTCCCGCTCCATCACCGACTCCACAACCCACCTTTCCAACCCTGGAGGAATTTATCTCTCAGATTGTCAGCGGACAAGGGTCTGAGTGGCGAGGCTTGTATGCAGCCGAGAAATTCACCGCCAGAATCGTGCAACAACCACCGAGCAATTACACTTTTATCTCATGGGAGCAGGGTGTGCTGACCCAATACATGCTGGCTGAAGAGGATGTAATTGGTTTGCTCGCTCACAACACTCACGCCGGGCAATACTATTTCTTGCTCAGCCATGGCGACTCTTTCTATCTCATCGCTGATGACGCCACCATCCGGCTTTATCAGGTGCTACAAATTGACCGTTATCAAGCCCTGCAGCCCAACAGCAACACCAGCGATTACAAAAATCTGCAAACCGGCGAAATCCTGACCACAGCGCAAATTTTTGCCCGCTATTACATGGGTGAGCCCCATGTGACCCTGCAAACTTGCATTGCCCAAAACGGACTGACAAATTGGGGTCGGCTGTTTGTGGTTGCCCAACCATCCCTAAAGAACGAATAATGTCGCTTTCTTCCCAAACCAGCGTTGGCGCTCACCAAAGAAAGGCTCGCAGCGCTATGGCTGCGAGCCTTTCTTCAAAAAAAGGGGCGAGTGTCTTCCTAAGGCGTATTCTTCAGGACTAAAGGCAGGTAGAGAAAGTACGAAGGCCCGGTGGGCGGCAATTCAACGACGGTGGTTGTCGTGCTTGCCTGGTTGTTGGCCGCTTCCGGGTCAACCATGCTATCAGCCAAAGCAACGCTGGCTGAAGCGGCGATCGTTCCTGCCTGAGTTGGTGCCGTCACCTGCACCGTGATCGGCGGGGCCGTCTGACCAGACCCCAAACTGGCTCGAGTACAGGTCACAACGCCACCACTCTGCGTGCAGCTCCAACCCGTCCCGCTCGCACTCTGGAACGCCACCCCTGTTGGCAACTGCAGCGCTACACTGATCCCTTGCGCAACATGTGGACCATCATTGCTCACCGTGATGGTGTAGCTCAGCGCCTGCCCCGCGTTCAGCGGGTCAGGGCTATCGGTCAGAGAGATAGCCAAATCTGCCTGCTGTTTGAGCACGTCAAAAGCATCTCCTTCGGTCAGAATGAAATCTCCGCTGGAACCAAGTCCAAACGCCTTCAAAGTATATCCCTGACCGGCTTTGTTGATGGAAAGACCACTGAAGATTGCTACCCCATCCTCCGCTTTCTTGTAGTAAGGCCCTGGCAATAACATTCCCCCGACAGGGTTGTTCGCAATGTCGAGGAACACGAAATTGTCAAAGGTGATCGCCAGATTGCCATCATCATCCTCTGCTCGGACGATGGGTTGTTGCGCAAAAGGAATATTTTCAAAGGCGCTGGAGGGATATTTGGTGAATACCAGTCTGGTTGCCAGGTTGGTGCATGCGGCAGCGTTGGCGGCTGGCTGGAAACCCCATTGATTGGGTTGGGTGTCGGTTCCATCACACAGCCAGGGCAGATAGGTCACATTGTCTGAGACTGGCTGACCATTACCTTTGGTGTTGCTGGGTGCCTTCGGGCCCTTATTTCCATTCCACCAGTTCAACTTGGCTTGAATTGACTTGCCGGGAGTGTACCACTTTACGGCATCGGTGTTCGCAGAAAAAGCATTTTGTTCCAATATAAATGTAGCCCCTACATTCGAAGCGCCGATCCCTTCGATATTGCCGATAAAGTTGTTATTTCTGAATTGAACATTGCCTTGCCCATCTGTGCCGGCTCCAGCCCAGTTGTTCTTGATATCGTTGTTGCGCACGACAATTGCGCCGCTGGTCGGGTTGAGGTACAAACCGCTAACCCACTTTTCGATGAGATTATTTTCCACCGTCAGATTGCTAACATTATAGCCCGTCAAAATGCCCCGGCCGCCATTAAAGTTATTTACACCCCCTTTCCAACTGCCCTTCAGAACATTATTCTTGATCGTAATATTTGACGACCCGGCGGCAACATAGATACCATGTAGATCAACCCCCACACTGGCTGTGCCGGTTATGATATGAAAACCATCAATCGTTACATCATTGGCATTGATGTCAAACCCGCTGGTTAGAATTGTGTTCTCCCATCCATCCTCGCTTGTAATCGTCAAGGATTTGTTTACATTAACCGGATGGATATACGTGCCCCCCTTGGCAAGAACAATGTGATTATTGCCGGCCTGCTTTACCTCCGTAGCAATCTCAACCCCAATACGTCGCACATTATTGAAATTGTAAGAACCAGAAGTGTACGAATAGGTACCAAGGTCTGCAGGCGGGTTCGGCCCGAATACAACCGCTTTATTATAAATATTATCGTTCCAATATCTTTCCCAGTCGAATTGTGAATTGTCATAAGTTCCGCGAGCGCGGATAAACGCAATCCCCACACCATTATAGGTGTCCCCGTTATAGTCATAATTAAAATCGTTGCCGCTGATTACCGCTCCACCCACGGAATATACAAACCAGGGAACCCTAGTACCTGAGCCGTTAAAGCTGATGAATGGCCAATACTCATCTCCATCGTTTGTAAATTTATTATTAATGATTTTACGGCCACTGACTGGGCCTGAAAAGCCCGCTCCGCTTGCCAGATCAACACTTGTACCATTATCAATCCAGTTTGCCTCAACTGTATAGGCTTTCAGGTGAGAAGTGTTTGTAGTGATATCAAAACGCCAGTCATTAAAATATATCGAGCCTCCATCTTCAGTGCCTGCCCCCACGTTTAGATGACAGTATTTCAACGTAAAGTTATCCCCGATGATTTCAAGGGTCTTATTATTATTTTGTTTACCACCCACAATATTGTCTTTTATCCTAAGTCCTTGAATGGTAACATCATCTGCTTCGACAAAAATACCACTATAGCCGAAGGTATTGGTTGCGTAAGTTGTTATATTTGCGCCGACCTGATTATAATCTGTGATTGGCGTTCCATCCTCTTTAGCTCCACCAACGATAATCCCTGTTTTTGATTGTCCGATAAATAAACCGAACTGGTAGGGGCCGTTATTGTTGTAAAGTTTACGATTGGTGGCTTTCTCATCATAATCGCCTGGTAAAACCCACACATTGCCGCCTGGATTCACCAGATCAATTGCTTCCTGGATACGCCCCTCTGGACCGCTCTGTTGACTATCATCATCTACCCACAAAGTCGAAAAATCTCCCTGAAAGCCAGGGCCTGTGCTGGTATCGTTGCCATTCGCAAGCCATGGGGAATAATCCACTTCCCCATAAATCTCAGCCTGCACATCTGTTTTTGCAGCACTGCCCCACCAGTTGCCCGAGGCGTTGATTATGCCACCAGAATACCATTTCACACCTTTTTCATTTCCAGTAAATGAGTTGTTCTTAACAACAAAAGAAGTGCCCACACTCGAAGCACCGATTCCCTCAATATTATCCTGGAAGAAGTTATTCTCAAAACGGACATTGCCTTGCCCATCTGTGCCGGCTCCAGCCCAGTTGTTCTTGATATCGTTGTTACGCACAACGATTGCGCCGCTAGTCGGGTTGAGGTACAAACCGCTAACCCACTTTTCAATGAGATTGTTTTCCACGAGAAGATTGTTGACATTGCCAGAGGTCAAAATCCCGCGACCACCAACGTAATTTGTCTCTCCACCCGTCCAGGTGCCGATCAGGTGATTATCACGGACGACAACATTCTGCGCGCCATCAATATAGACTCCACTTTGATCGACACCATGTGAAGCTATACCTTTTTGGATTTCAAAGCCCTGAATGGTAACATTATTCGCCTTGATCCAAAAGCGACCATCCAGCACTGGTTGATTTTGACCAGATATAGTAACTCCTTTTTGAACAACCACGTCTCCGGAGTATGAACCGCTACTTACATAAACCGTTCCCCCAGCATCTACGGCATTAATCCCATCCTGAATCGTCTTCTTCGCGCAATCCAAACCTGGTCCGCCGCTACCAGGATACGGACCATCAGTAGTTCCATTACAATTCGTATCATCACCATCCGGACGCACGTAAATCGTTCCGGCCGCATAGGCAGGGGAAACCAGCCAGAGAGCACTGAGCAGAATGCTCAGGATGATGAAACTACTAAACAATCTCTTTTTCATTTGTACACCTCCTGATGATTTTTTGAAATATAGAACTTAACAGGGTTAGGAGATAACCCTTTGACGACAAAAAAGATGCCCGTATCCCTCCTTTCTTAACTCAGGAATTTTTGCTTCAAAACAGGAATAGCCAAAATCTTTGCTCTTGTCGATCGCGAGTTTGGTTCTCCTCGATGGTGCTAGTGACCCAAGAAAAGCATTCATGGCGCGCCAGATTTCTCCCTCAATGTCATTTTTTCGCTTCAGCAAGTGATTGTTCTGCCTGTCTTGTTCGGGGGATTTCCCCCTGTCCATCACTTCATAACAAAAAAGCCCGACCCAAATGAGCATTTCTGCTCTGGCAGGCTTTTCGGCAGCCGGGCTATCTCCCTACGCGAAGACCCCTGGCTTTGCGTCCCCGCCTTGCGGCGAGTTTGCCCTTTCGAAGCTTTGTATCATCCTAACAAATTTGTAAGGTGATGTCAATAGGAAAAAAGTACTATTTTTCGGGATGATTTTTTGGAGACCGGCAAGGACTCAGGGGGGAGGGGCTTTGGAGATCGTTACGGAAGGAAGGTTTGCGGAAGCACGGCTTGCGCACTCCATAGGCTGGCGAAAGCACGGCTTTTGCTCTCCAAAACAAAAAATCCCCGCCTTGGGGGATTTTTTGGTAAAGATCTTTTCAGCCCTAAACGACAATCTCTTCGGCTGCTTCCGGCAATTCATAGCCAAAGGAGCGCAGGCGTTTCT
>DAOTZA010000106.1:0-1893 GCA_034434515.1 Anaerolineales bacterium
CGCCGCGCCGTACAGGCGGCAACGTCAATGTTATCGTAACCGACAGCCATATTGCTGACCACGCGCAACCTGGGTGCACGTCTAAGAAGATCGTCTTTTACCGGAATGGTCAGCAGGCAAAACAGCCCCTCAGCTTCGGCGAGATAGGGTTCGAGAGCCGGATCGAAGTGGGTGGCATCCCAGGGACCGACAACCATGCGGCACTTGCCTTCCAGCTTTGCCAGCCATTCGGCCGGCAGGGAGTGGGTGAGAATGACCAGGGGGAGATTTTGTTCAACCATGTTGTACCTCTGTAGAGAAAAGTATTAGGGTTCAATGCGAGGATTTACCCAAACTGCCCAGTCTTGGGCAGAAGAGCCATTTGCCAGGACAACCAGGGCAAATTGTACCGTTTTGCCGGCCAGCGGCGTCAGGTCAATGTTGACATTGATCAGGTTGCCATCGCAGGTATCCGTCCACGAACCCAGCGGGTGGAGGGTGCCCCCTTCTTTGTAGTTGATTTGGAGCCTGACATTACCCACGCCGCAAGTGCCATCCGCTTTGGCTAGAAAGCCCAATCTGGCGCGCAGGCGATCGCCGGCGACCACGGTATAAGGCGGGAATAAGCCGGAGATCACGCCATCATCGACCCACATGGGGTGGGTTTCAAGGATTTTGGCCGGGGAAGAACCGTCTTCCAGTTTATAGCCATCGCGATAGACGACAAAGCCATTGGGATCGCTATCCGAGCCGCCAAAAGCCAACACCGTGCCGCCGGTGCAGGGCGAACCACAGCTTATCCACTCTGCCTCTGAGGCACGGCTGTAAAAATCAAAGCCCGCCGAAACAACCGCTGTCGGCGTGGGCAGGACAACGCGGATTTCAACATAGAATGATTTGCCCTGATAACCACCAATGACCGGCAATAATACGCCGCTGGCGTTGCGAATCCGCCAGTAGCCGCGATATTTTCCCTCCGCAGCGGGCGCGGTGAGGTTGACCGAGAGATCGATCTCCTGACCAGGATTGACCGTGCCAATCGGGATCGAAGCGCTCCCGCCCATCGCATCGCCGCTATCGAATACCAAACTGTAGCCCGACCATGTACAGGTGCCCGTGTTTTGAATCCGCCAGGTTTTGGTAAAAGTCTGGTTAGGGGCAAATTTCGTCCCATCCGGCACGGTGACATCTTTGATATAGCGAGCCTGATCGCAAACCTGGGTGTTGGTGGGAGTTGGCGGCAAAGGTGTCGGAGGTTCAGTAGCGGTTGGCGGTTGCTCGGTAAAGGTGGGAGAAGCCTCCACCGACGCAGGCGTTGCCGGTGGTGGGGTTAAGCTGCCGATCAGGCCGGCAAAAGCTGTCTGGGTGAGTTGGGCTTCCATTGTCTGCGCCGCCGCGGTGTAGATTGCCTCCGGTTGCGGCGTAGCAGGAGGCGCAAAAAGGCTACAAGCTAGCGAGGCGAGCAAGATTACTGCCAGCATCCCCATCCATTCTTTCCTGAGGGTTTTCATGGGTTTCTCTCCTTTCCTCCAATGGCAAACGCGAATCAATAAATAACTGCGCTTCGCGTTGTAAGGCTTCGAAAAAGTTAATCATCACCGCCTGACGCTCGACGGCAAGCTGACGCGCAGTTGGAGTGAACAGCCGCTCTTTCAAATGGCGTAATTTGAACCAGTATTCATGGTAGGCGCTATGCGTTTCACCTTTATCTAAAACACCTTTTTCCAGAAAAAGAGACGAGGGTGGGGTATAAACTGGCATCCCTTTCTGGATAGCCCGGGCAATTGCCCGCGCCACCCCAATTGCCCCAATCGCATCCAGTTTGTCGGCATCGAAAACGACTTTGGCTTCCAGCGTTTGCGGAGCTTCCTCAGGATGGCGAAAACGATGGGAACGGATACAGTGTTGCACGGC
>DAOTZA010000107.1:0-6140 GCA_034434515.1 Anaerolineales bacterium
ATCCTTGCCAATCAAGGGCGGATTCAACGCGTGCATGGCGGGGCGATTCTGGTCACCTCTGCTCCTCCCGAAATGCCAATATTGCAACGACAGGATGAACAGGCAGAGGAGAAGAGACAGATTGGCGCTGCTGCGGCTCAATTAGTCGAAGATGGCTCAACGATTTTTCTTGGAAGTGGTAGCACCGTCCTTGAAGTAGCCAGAAATCTTCGCTCTCGGAAAAATTTGACCGTAGTTACCAATTCTTTGCCTGTGATTAATATTCTGTCTGATCTTGAAGAAATCACCTTAATTGGGATCGGAGGATTATTCCGTAAAAGTGAACTTTCGTTTATCGGACATATTACGGAATTGGCTCTGAAAGAAATTAATGTAGATCAAGTTATTATGGGAGTTCGTGCCATAAGCTTGACACATGGCCTCACCAATGACTACTTACCAGAAACGATGACAGACCGAGCCATTATCCAGATTGGCAGAAAAGTAATTTTAGTGGTCGATCATACCAAGTTTGGTCGTATTTCCACGGTATTTTTAGCTCCATTAGAAGCTATTCATACAGTCGTTACAGACTGTCATACTCCCGATTCTTTTTGTGATGAACTGGAAAATCGGGGTATTCAAGTCATCAGGGCAGGAAGTGGATAAGCTAGAAAAGGAAGGAGGTGAAAAGATTTCAAAAAGAAGATATTTGTATAAGAACGTTCAAAAAAGCCCAAAACACCAGATAAAGTTTTTACGAGAGGAGAGTAAAAAATGAAGACGGTTAAATGGATCATATACTCAATCGTTATCCTGTCACTCTTAGCTGCCTGTGCTCCTAAGCCAACCGAGGCGCCGTCAGCACCAGCTCAGACCGAAGCTCCTGCTGCGCCTGCCCAGACTGAGGCGCCACAAGCTCAAGAGCCAGCAACACAAGCGCCTGCCGAAAAGAAACTCACATATTGTTATATAACGCCAGGGCCTGATACCTGGTATAAGCGAGATGTGGAGGGTTTCCAGTATGGCGCTAGCCTGGATGGTGTAGAGGTCATTGTAGTCAATTCAGACTACGATGTAGAAAAAGAACTTGCCAATATTGACTTCTGCATCACCCAGGGCGTTGATGGGATTAGTGTATTTTCCTTCAATGAAAACGGGGCGCGGATTGCTGCCCAGAAAGGTAAAGAGGCTGGGATTCCAGTAGTTGCCACGGACTCGGTAGGATCGGTGGCAGCAGCCGGTCAAGAAATCGTTGCCGAGATCGATTTCGACTGGACCGCAATGGGTGAGTCGTATGCCCAATGGATGGCAGATAACTATCCTGGCGAAGACTTTGTGATCATCACCGGCAACTTCGAGTCTATCCCCTGCCAGAAAATCAACGAGGCGATGAAGAGGAAATCTGAGGAACTGGGCAAAAATAAACTCCTCGATATCCGCGATGCTGATTATAATCCTAACAAGGCAGTTGAAGTCGCTCAAGATTTGCTTCAGTCCGGCCTAGACTTCAAGATCATGTTTGTCATGGACGAGGATATGGCAGCGGCGGTTATTCGGATGCTCAAAGATAAAGGTGTTTTGAATAACCCCATCAAAGTGATTGCCCAGAACGGCTCGCCTGCCGGCATCCCCTTGGTGAAGGCAGAAGAACTCAAGTACACAATTAGCAGTTCACCAGGTTGGGAAGGATATATTGCTTATCTGGCACTTCATAATTACGTAATTGGGAAGATTACAAAAGTGAATCAACACATCTTCCTCCCGATCATGCCCGTGACTGAAGAAAATATTGATGACCCCATGCAAGTAGTGCCTTGGGAAATTGTGCCAGATGTATATGAGCAGCTAACTCAGAAATACTTCCCCGAATTGGTGGCCTATCGCCAGTAAACTACTGATTGATGTGGGGTATGGAAAAGCCCATACCCCACATCTTTATAATTCGCCTCACCGTTCTACCCGTTCATGAACGTTCTTGAAGATGAGGTAAAGGCGTGGAAGAGAAGATAAAAATTCTCAGTTTGAATCACATTACCAAGGATTTTCCTGGCACGCGAGCTTTAGATGATGTTAGCTTTGACCTTTATGCCGGCGAAATACATTGCCTGGTGGGTGAAAACGGTGCAGGAAAATCAACTTTGATCAAAATATTATCCGGAGCAGAAAAACCCGATCAAGGGGAAATTGTCTTATTTGGGAAGACCTATCGCCAATTAACTACCAAGCAAGCTATTGACTTAAAAATTGCCACCATTTATCAAGATGTAGATTTGGTTGATAGTCTCACCGTTGCGGATAATATCTTTTTAGGAGTAGAGCTCAGGGATCGGTTTGGGGTGGTTGATACTCAACAGCAAGAGAAAATTGCTCGGCAGATCATGAGTCAGCTAAACATTCATATTGATCCGAAATTGCTGGTTGAAGAATTATCACCCGCCCAGAAACAAATCCTTCAATTGATAAAAGCTCTTCACCGTGAAGCGCGCTTGCTAATCATGGATGAACCGACCTCGTCACTCGGCATAGAGGAGACAAAGGCTTTATTGGAACTCGTCCGAAACCTCGCTGCGAAAGGGATTGGCATTATCTATATTTCTCATTATCTTCAGGAAGTGACCCAAATTGGAGATCGCATCACAGTCCTGAAAGATGGAAAAACAGTATCTACATATCATAAATCACAATTTACGATTGAGCAACTTATTCGCGATATGGTAGGGCGGGATGCAGCACTTTTTTATCATAAAGAAAAAGTACCAATTGGGAATGTTGGATTGAAAGTCGAAAATTATTCCCGGAAGGGATTGGTCAGGAATGTTTCTTTCGAGGTGCGGAGAGGGGAAATCTTTGGCTTAGGAGGTATGGTTGGCTCTGGCCGGACGGAGCTGGTTAACCTGATTTTTGGTGTGGATAAACGTGAAAGCGGTGAGCTATACTTAGACGGAAAGCAAATAACGCCCAATTCTCCTCGTCAAGCAATCCGAAATAAGGTTTGTTTGATCACAGAAGACCGGAAAGGGAGCGGTATTTTTCCAATTCGTTCTGTTAAGGAAAACATGGCGATTGTTCATAATGAACAAAAAGGCAATGGGTTTATTCGGCTGTCCCGTGAAAGGCAGTTCGTCAGTCAAATGATAGACGCCTTGAAGATTCAATTAGCTTCAATTGAGCAAGATATTAGTAGCCTCAGTGGCGGGAATCAACAAAAAAGCATTTTAGGGCGGTGGCTACTAACGCAAGCGGACGTCTTTATCTTCGATGAACCGACCAAAGGGGTTGATATCGGGTCAAAGGAAGAAATTTATCGGATTATGACAGACCTTTGTCGTCAGCAAAAGTGTATCATTATGGTTTCTTCGGATATGCCTGAGTTAATCTCAATGAGTGATCGGATTGGCGTGATGCGAGATGGTGAATTGGTTGCAGTGATCAATGCTCGTGAAACCTCTGAAGAGGAGTTACTAAGAGTGTATCTTGGGTACCAAAATAGCAAGGAGGCTGGTGGAAAGAATGGACAAGTCACTACAGACTCAAACTAAATCTGTGTCAAGCACTCGCCTTTCATTTTGGAGAGGAGTTGTTGAGAATCAATGGTTTCTCCTGCTGATTGTTGTTTTTTTGATCTCAGCATTAACGGGGTATGTGAACCCACGTTATTTTATGCAGCAAAATCTGTTCAACATTCTCGAACAAATCTCTGTGTTGGGTTTGGTTGCCGCCGGGGCGACTATTCTAATCATTTCAGGAAATTTTGATATTTCTGTGGGCTCAATTATCGGTCTTTCTGCTTGCATTATGGCAATCCTGATAAACCAGGGAATAAACGAATTTCTGGTTGGGGTTATAGGAGTTTTGGTTTGTATATTTTGTGCGACCCTGAATGGTGTTCTCTCCGTAGCATTTCGTACCCCTTCATTCATCATTTCCTTAGCCACAATAGGGGTTTATCATGGCATTGCCCTGGCATTAACCCAAGGGGTGATTCAAACCATCTATGGTAAATTTGAATTCATTGCAAGCACGAAACTTTTTGGGTTCTTTCCTCTACTGTTTTTTATCAGTATTCTGGGTTATCTATTTGTGCATTTTATATTGAAATATACCCAAATTGGGCGGCGTATTTTTGCAATCGGTAATAATCCGCGAGCAGCATTCCTAGCTGGTATTAATGTCCCGCTCAACACAATCTTTTTCTTTTTCCTAAATGGAATCTTGGTAGGCTTGGCTTCTGTACTGATTTTATCCCGTTTAGGAGCTGCTTTGCCCTCAACGGGGGCAGGAATCGAATTGAGAGCGATTGGTGCAGTTGTCATTGGGGGTGTGCCGATTACTGGTGGACGTGGTAATGTATTGGGAACTTTTCTGGGTGTTTTGCTGATGGGTGTGATTTCGAATAGTTTAAACATGATGCGGGTTAACCCTTATTTTCAAGAAGTGGCTTATGGATTGTTAATCATCTTTGCAGTCGCAATTAGTTCGATTCGCTATCGATGGTTAGGATCAAAGTAAGGTAGAAGGTGCTTATGTCTAGATAGAAAGGAGAGTGTAAAATGCCAAAAATTGCCATCATCGGTGCGGGAAGTATCGTGTTTTGTAAAACCTTAATTTTAGATTTACTGAACAGTGGGTTAGAGGAGCTAGAATTTTCCCTGATGGCTCCAACAACGCAGAAAACGACTTGGGTCAAAGAGTTTGCCGAACGAGTGATCCAAGCTAATCATCTTAATGCGAAAGTTTCCCTTACAACAGATCGTCGTGAAGCGGTTGAAGGAGCGAAATATATTATCTCCACCTATCAAATCGGAGGACTGAAGGCGACAACCCTGGATTATGAGATCCCAATGAAATATGGTGTCGATCAGTGTATTGGAGATACTCTGGGTCCGGGAGGGATTTTCCGCGCTCTGAGAAGCATACCGGTTGCCCTGGAGTTAGCAAAAGATATTCAAGAACTAAGTCCAGATGCATATCTCTTAAACTATGTAAACCCAATGTCGATTGTTTGTTGGAGTCTGGGTACAACTGGCGTAAAATTTGTGGGCTTGTGCCACGGTGTTCAAATTTCCTTAGACTTAATTAGCAGCTACACCGGTGTACCCAAGAATGAGATTGTGTTCCTAAGCGCCGGTATCAATCATATGGCTTGGTTCCTTAAGCTTGAGCACAAAGGCCGGGATTTGTATCCCCTGCTGCGGGAACGTTTCGAACTACCCGAATACTATGCAAATGAGAAGGTGCGTGGGGAGGTTTTTCGACATATTGGTTATTTCATGACCGAATCTACAGGACATCTTTCTGAATACTTACCTTATTTCCGGAAGAACAAGAAAGCGCTTGAGCTATATTGCAATGAACCAATGTTTGGAGGAGAAAGCGGAGCCCATGTGCGATGGTCAAAGATAGTGGCTGAAAAATATGGGTCCGAAAATATCCTGAAAGACGAACCATCCACTTTACCTCCCCGAAGCATCGAGTATGGCTCATATATCATTGAAGCAATTGAGAAAAACAACCCCTTCCATTTTCAGGGAAATGTTATCAACGAGGGAATGATATCGAATTTGCCTCAAGACGCGTGTGTGGAAGGCCCGATGATCGCCGACGGCAACGGTTTACACAAAATCATCGTTGGCGCTCTGCCTTCTCAATGTGCTGCTTTGAATCTAACCAATATCAATGTCCATCGTTTAACAGTTGAAGCATCCTTAAGTGGTGATCCCGAAAAAATTGTCCATGCTTGTGCTTTGGATCCATTATCAAGTGCTGTTTTGACCCTAAAAGAGATCCGAGAGATGGCTTCGGAAATGCTTGAATCTCAGCGTCAATGGCTCCCTCAATTCGAAGGGAAGAAAATTCGACCGACTCCTACGATTGTTATTCCTCCGGATATTAAACGTGCTGAAGTACCGGTTGATCCAGCTTTGGCAATTGCGGCCCGCTTCGGTGAGCTCAGCGCTCCTACCAAACAATCTCTATGATAAGGTAAAATGTAGCTTCATTAAGATCTACCTTCACCCAGAAAGGTGACTATGGAACGAGGTTATCACACAAAAAACGAAATATTTTCGCAAACTGAAGCCTGGGCAAATGCTCTGGATGTGGTCGAAGCCCAGCGGTCTCGGTTAGAACCTTTGTTACAGAGCGATTATACTCAGGTG
>DAOTZA010000108.1:0-4098 GCA_034434515.1 Anaerolineales bacterium
ATCCTTGCCAATCAAGGGCGGATTCAACGCGTGCATGGCGGGGCGATTCTGGTCACCTCTGCTCCTCCCGAAATGCCAATATTGCAACGACAGGATGAACAGGCAGAGGAGAAGAGACAGATTGGCGCTGCTGCGGCAGCGCTGATCGATGACCAGGAAACCGTATTTCTCGGAAGTGGAACGACGGTTCTCGAAGTCGCTCGTCATTTGATCCATCGTTCTCTTACTGTTATCACTAATTCTCTTCCAGTCATCAATCTCTTTGCCACAACTGCTTCCCCGGTCAATGTGATTGTGATTGGAGGAGAACTTCGCAAGAGCGAACTTTCCTTTATTGGACATATCACGGAACAAAATCTCTCCGAGGTATATGTCGATAAAGTCATTATGGGGGTGAGAGCTGTAAACTTAGAACAGGGCTTGACGAACGATTATTTTCCAGAAACCAATACTGACCGCGCGATTATCAAAATGGGGCGAGAAGTGATTCTCGTTGCCGATCATACCAAATTTGGACGCGTTTCGACCGTCCTTCTCGCTCCGCTCTCGAGCGTCCATACGATTGTGAGCGATAAACAATTATCTGATGAAATGGCCAGGGAATTAAGGGCAATGGGAGTGCGTTTGATTCTGGCATAAAAGATAGAAAGGAGGATTTTGATCAAAAATTTATAGCACAGTCCTATTTATTGACTCAATCTTAAACAATTATATCGAAGGAGAGAGAGATGAACACCAAAGTAAATTTCTTAATCAGTTTGACAATAATCTTTGCCCTGTCTTTAGGAGCATGTGCTCCTCAGCCTACTCCACCGCCACCTGTCCAACCTATGGTTACTGAGGCTCCCCCATCAACCGTTGAGACACAGGCGCCGCTTGAACAAGCACCCACCCAAACCGAAGCGCCGCAGGAAGAAGTCAAAATCACTGTGATCTTCCCCAAGCATGAAGCAGATTTGACCGGCGCTTTTGAAGCTCGCGTCCGAGAATTCGAAAAGCAGACAGGCATCAAGGTCGACTTAATCCAAAGCGATTGGGATTCGATTGCCGACCGAGTCATTCCGGAAATGGCAACTGGGGGAAGCGCTTATGACGTCGTTGAATTTGATAATGGTTGGGTTGCTGAATGGTGTGGTGCAGGGTGGACAACCCCATTAAATGATTTTATGCCTGCTGGATACACCGAAGGGATGATTCCGGGCTTGGTGGATTTGTTTACTTGTCCGGATGGAAAAGTACATGGCCTGGTTTGGAATAATGACACCCGTTTCTTCTACTATAATGCCCAAAAGCTAAGCGAAGCCGGTATTGAAGCTCCACCAAAGACCTGGGATGAATTTGTCCAACAAAGCTTAGCAGCCAAGGAAAAAGGTGTTGTAGACTATGGGATGGCACCTTTCTGGAATCAGGAATGGTCGCTAGGCAATGAGTTCCACTTCTGGACTTACGCTTTTGGTGGCGAAATTGTAGATGACCAAGCATGTTTTCTATTCAATAAAGATCCCAATACGCTGGCGGCTTTAGAGTTTATGATTGAATCGCTAAAGAATGGTGTCTCTGATCCGGCCGGATTAACTTATGATCAAGCGGCTGCCCAAGATGTTTTCTTGAAGGGAAAGACCCTTTTCCTTCCCCAAGGAATTGCAGGTCTGTTAGCTTATGCGAATGATCCGGCTGTATCCAACGTTGTGAATCAAATCAAGGTTGGCATCGTTCCCGGCGTTCAGGAAGGGCAAAGCACTGCCCTTACATTGCCTGAAGCCTATGCTATCCCGGCCAATTCTGCCCACAAAGCAGAAGCATGGACGTTTATCGAGTTTATGACGAGCAAGGAAACCAACATAGCTCTGGCGCGCGAGATTGGGTTATTGCCCATCTGGATGGATTTGTATACCGATCCAGAACTGACCAGCCTCTATCCTCACTGGGCTGATTTCTTCAAGCAGTTAGCTACTGCGAGAGGGTTATCCACATTGACATGGTATGGAGACTTTGTAGATGTAGCTACAGCCGAAGTTCATCGCGCCCTGGCTGGTGAACAGACTGCTCAGCAAGCACTGGATGCAATTGCCGCTGGACTTGCTGAATTTGAATGTACTCCATAAGCATCCCCTAATATTTTTGCTTGCTCGGCGAGAACGCCGAGCAAGCCCTGTTTTATCAGTAGAGTAGCCCGATGAAAGCTTTGCTCACAAAAGTTTTGAACACATCTAGATATTTAGGCTTGATCATCACTTTACCGAGCTTGATTGCAATCTTTGGCATCCTGCTCATTCCTTTTGTGAACTCTTTTTCTCTCAGCCTGTACCAGAAAGATTTATCCAGACCTCATCTGGATGCCTTTGTTGGAATTGGTAACTACATTAAACTTCTCCAGGATGCCAGGTATCTAAACTCCTTCCGGATTACTTTAACATTTAGCTTGATCTCTGTCTTTTTTGAATTGATTTTAGGTGTAGGCATTGCTCTGGTATTACACCAACGATATAAAGGTGTGGGAATTGCGCGAGGATTGATCATCTTACCTTGGGCAATGCCCTCAATTGTAAACGCAGCGATGTGGAAATGGATTTACAATGCCGATTACGGAGCTTTGAATGCTTTCCTGCATCAATTGGGTATCATCGATCAATATCAAATTTGGCTGGCCAACCCTAAAGCTGCCCTGGCTCTGATCATTCTTGCCAATGTATGGAAAGAGACGCCTTTTACCGCTATCTTGGTCTTAGCGGCGCTCCAGAGCATTCCAGCAGAACTCTACGAGGCAGCTAAGGTAGATGGTGCTTCAGCCTGGCAACGTTTCTTTACGATTACATTGCGATTAATCTTGCCTGTTGTGATGGTTGCGGTTTTATTGCAAACAATTTGGGGATTCCAAACCTTTGAATTAGCTTATATTATTACCGGGGGTGGGCCATTTAGCTCAACTGAATTAATCACTCTGCGGATTTACGCTCAGACTTTTCGATCTTTGCGTTTCGGTTATGGGGCAGCAATGGCTTATTTTACAAGCCTTGTACTATTGATACCGGCTGTGGCTTATATTCGGGCTGCTTACCGAGCAATCGTGGAATATTGAGTGGAATATTAAGATGAAAAAATGGCGGTTTCTTATCCTCATCTATTTCCTTAATGCCGTCATTATTCTTTGGACGGTTGCCCCTTATTTGTGGTTAATTATTTCTTCTCTTTCATATAAGATTGATTTGCTAACCGTCCCGCTTCAATGGATTCCGAGACGCCTTACTTTGGAGAATTATATTTCTCTGTTTGTTGATCGAGGTAGCACTTCTGGGAATGTTTCTCTCTTCCTCGCTTCTCTACGCAACTCGGTTATCGTTGCGTTTTCTTCGACTTTACTGGCTATGTCGCTGGGAACACTTGCTGCTTATGCTCTGGCAAGATTGAGATTTCCGGCAAACAATTTGATTCTTTTGTTGATGATGGGTGGGCAGATGCTGCCACCAATTGCGATTGTGATTCCCCTCTATGTGCTCTTGCGTTCGGTGAAATTGTTGGATACCCATATTGGCTTAATTCTCGTTTATCAAAGCTTTATCTTACCTCTTGTCGTTTGGTTACTGAGAAGCTATTTTGCTTCGATTCCATCTGAATTGGAAGATGCTGCGCGGATAGATGGAAGTTCCTATGTGGGGGCGCTCTTCCGAATCGTTCTTCCTCTTTCTGCACCAGGTTTAGTCAGTGTGGCAGTATTTGCCTTCATTGCCTCGTGGAATGAATACTTATATGCGTTCATTTACACCAATATTGCCGCCAAAACTTTGCCGGTTTTGATTGGTGAATTCAGCACAAAATTAGGGCTGGAATATTTGCGCATCGCTGCGGCGGGGGTGTTAGCCAGCTTACCGCCGGTCCTTTTGGCTTTTATCTTTCAGCGTTATATTGTCCAAGGTTTAACTGCTGGAGCAGTCAAGGGTTAGTTTGAAATTACTCACATTTGAGGTGACTATGGAACGAGGTTATCACACAAAAAACGAAATATTTTCGCAAACTGAAGCCTGGGCAAATGCTCTGGATGTGGTCGAAGCCCAGCGGTCTCGGTTAGAACCTTTGTTACAGAGCGATTATACTCAGGTG
>DAOTZA010000109.1:0-11337 GCA_034434515.1 Anaerolineales bacterium
CTATCGTAGCGAATCGCCCCACCCATGCCGACCGTCTCCTTTCCCCGACAGGCAAAAAACCAGCCTTCGCTTTGGATGCGCAACAGACGTTGCAATTCATGCTCGCGTCCAGGGGCTTCCCCATAGCCAGCATCTAAGATCTCTTTTGCTCTAGGAAGATCCTCCTTTTTGATGGGTCGAATGCTTAGGGAAAGTTTTGCTCTCGAAGCAGCCATCCTGAGCATCTCCAGGCAAGATCAAAGTTGCCGAAAGCTGCGACACACAGACAGCGAAGCTGATTATAAATCCGTCTGGAAAACTATGAGAAAATGAACACTTCCAAACTTGAAATTCGTCAGGGTAGAACGGCAACGATCTCCTGCTCTTCTTCGATGAGCCATAGATTTGAGATTGAAAAGTGCAGAAATGGTATAATTCACAGAAGATAAACAGTCGAGTTACAACGCATGAGATTTTTCTAGACAACTTATACCAAATCTAGAATTTTCGGATAAGAATATTCATCAAAAATTTACCTTTGAAGGATCTTTCAGAGATTGCAAAACAGGGAGAAATTTAAAATTAGGGTTAGCGCGTCAGGTAAAAACCATGCAAACCTCTGTTACCTCCATGCCTGAACGAAGGCCTTCTGTCTTGAAGGATCTGATTCTCCGCAGTTTATCTATTCTATGCGGGTTTCTGCTCTTCATCAGCGTAATCACATTATCGGCTTGGGACATACTTAAAGACAGGGTGGTCATTGAACAAATTACGACTCACCCTTTGGTTCTCTCCCAAATTCGCAGCTTTATTCTCGAGAGTGCAATTGTCACACTGAGCCCTAGCCAATCATGGGATCCCAAAGTCCTGAGCAGTCTGAATGAGCAGGCTCTGCCCGATTTTCATATCAGTTTGATGCTCCAATCCATCTGGCCAACCCTCCTTGAGTGGCTGGAACAACCTTCCATTGAGCGGCCAGAAATTGCCTGGGATCTCCGAGTGACTAAAGAATTTCTCAGGTCTCCAGATGGGAAAGCGGCTCTACTTTCCATCATCAGAGCTTTGCCGCCATGCTCCAGTGCTTCAGGGATCTCTGGCGTCCAAATGGGTTTACAAAATTGTCTACCCAAAGATACCAGCCTGGTAACCTTTGCTGATCGGTATGGAGAAATCCTCCAGCTCGCCCTTCCGGATCAAATTACTCTCACTATGCTCGTGGAACAAGGGATGATATCCCCCAATTTTCTAAGCACACTTGGACAAATCAGGCATCTAATCTTGCAGATCAGACAGACAGCAATAATTTGTCTGGGAATCGCCTTCTTGCTTTTCATTATGCTGATCATTATCGGTCCCACAGACGACAACAACCGTCTCAAAATATTGCAATTTCCATTGCTGTTAACAACCATGCTAAGCCTCAGTACGTTGATCGGGCTTTATGGTTTATTATCCGCTCTGGGCGGACAGATAGACCTGCTGAATCATTTCAGCTTACTCAAGCCCATCCTGCGCATATTGGGCTTTGAACTAAGCCGTCGCTGGTTGATTGCCACCGCCTTGTTTGGCGGCTGCTACGGGCTCAGTGTAATGGCAACGCTTGGCTGGCAAAGGCTTCAGAAGATCAACCAGGCATCTACCAAACCATCCGAACCGCGCCGCTCACGCCTGCGCAAAGAATTCCGTTAAACCTTGACCCTTTGGCTGAAGAGGATGGCTTCGATCAAATCATCCGCATGATAACCCTCGGCTTGTGCTTCAAAATTTAAGACCAGGCGATGACGCAAAACGGGAAAAGCCACTTTGCGCACATCTTCAATTGCCACAGCCTGGCGTCCATTCATGAGAGCTTCCACTTTGGCAGCCAGAACCAATGCCTGGATAGCTCGTGGACTTGCACCAATCCGAACGCGGTGCCGCACCGGCTCTGGAGCAGCGCTGTGTTCTGGGTGGGTTGCCATGATCAAGTTGGCACAAAATTGAAAGACCTCTTCCGCCACGGGCACTTGACGCGCAAGGGCTTGCATCTTAAGGATCGTCTGGCCATCGGCTATCCTGCGAATAGTGGGCTTGGCTGTACCTGTGGTGCGGCGAGCAATCTCAATTAACTCCTCTTCACTGGGGAAAGGCACTTCTATTTTATAAAAAAAGCGGTCTAACTGAGCCTCAGGTAGAGGGTAAGTTCCTTCCATTTCAATCGGGTTTTGGGTAGCCAGGACAAAAAACGGCTCCGGCAAGGGATAGGTCGTACCGGAGACTGTAACCCGTTTCTCTTGCATTGCTTCCAGAAGAGCAGATTGCGTGCGCGGTGAAGCGCGATTCACTTCATCCGCTAAAACCAGATTGGCAAAGATTGGACCGCGTTCAAAGTGAAATCCTCTACGGCCATCTTCCAACTCGGTGATGATCATCGTTCCGACAATATCGGCTGGCATCAGGTCGGGTGTGAATTGAACCCGGTTAAAGGAGCAATCCAGAATCTCCGACAGAGTACGCACAAGAAGCGTTTTGCCCAGACCTGGCACTCCTTCTAAAAGAGCATTTCCACCAGCGAAAAGGGTCACCAGCAAATCCTGGATCAAGGCTTCTTGTCCAACAATGACCTGTTGTATTTGCCGGAATATCTCTTGGCTTTTTTGTTGAAATTGATCGACATCCATACTTCTTTCCTCACTTTTCAAGTCAGTTTAGATCCATGGAAGCCATCGTCTCCGAATGGCAATTTCCACCGGCCAGGCGATCAGCGCAATAACAAGCAGCAGAGATAAATTGGACGCGTTCTGTTCCTGCTTTACCTCATTTCCCAAACCAGGCTGAGACAACGCACTCAGAATTTCCCCGTTCGTCTGCCTTGCCCAACGCTCCAGATTTGCCTTTCCTTCCTCTCTATCTGGTGGCAGCCATTCTCTCGTGGGGTTTAGCGCAAATGAGACCGGCAGGTCAACGCTCTGATTGTCCCTTTGGAAGCGCACTACCCCGCTGAATGCACCACTCTGTTCAATAGATATTTGTCCTTGATAAACTCCAATCTCCAGGGTCATTAGCCGATATGGTTGAACGGTTGTTCCCAAATTGAGCAGATATTCAACCGAACCTCGGCTTGGAGGCGGATTGCCGATCTCTTCCAGATACGCTGTAATCGTCACTTTGTCTTCTTCAGCTTGAACCTCTATCCGGTCTTTACCAAAAGCCGGGTTGGGAAGCGCATATTGCAATATCCGCTTCCAGAATTCGCCGGTGCGTTGCCAGGTCTGCCAGTCAGGTGACCATTCCTGACCCAAATCTGTTGCCCAAACGATCACTCGCCCAAACCCGGCTTGCCGCGCCGCGAGAATCGGATCGCCGAAAGAAGCGGATACCAGAACATCTTCGGCGCCTTCTTCCTTGCGAGAAGTGACCGCATTGTATACCTCGATTGGGGGTAACTCGTCGATAGAAAATCCGCCCAAAAGAGGATGATCGGCTTCTGTCGCTATCAGGTTGGTCTTCCCCTCTTGAATGTTTTCACCGCTAGCAGATTTACTCTCAGCGATCATGACCCGCGGGAGGTCTTCTGGTACCCGTACATGGTGGTAATGACCTTTTCCTGCCGTTGCAATGGCGTTCAAGATTTCAGCATTGATCTCTTCCCCAAAGGCTACCACCGAAACATTCCATCCCGCTTGATTCATCTCTTGCGTGATGGAAATGAAATCTTCCAGTTTCCCATCACTGCTTTTTCCATCAGATAAAATGAGTAAATTTTTACTTTCTGTTGGCGGATTCTCCTGGTTCATCGCATTCAAGCACTCGCTCATTGCACTATATAGCTTTGTACCGCCACTGGCGTTAATCCGCATCACCGCATCCATAGCTGAGCGCATTGCCAAACCATCTCCCAGCAGCCGAATCGGAACCCGCCAGGTGGGTGTCGTTTGAAAGGACATCAATCCAAAGTAATCCTTGGGTTGCATCCGTTCGATAGCGCGCGCCGCTGCTTCGGCCGCCAGAACAATTGGGGGCAGGTTTCCTTCCTTTTTCGAGCCCATACTTCCAGATGCATCCATCATAATCACAAAGGTTAGAGGTGAACGGGCTTTTCTCGGCGGCGGCTCTAACTTAACCGGCGAGATCGACTCGATCGGCGTATCTAAATAGCCTCCCAAAGTCAGACTATTCTTTCCTCCCGTAATCACTAAACCACTCCCGAAATCCGTTACTTGATGATAGAGTGCCGCCATTTGCGCTTCGCTCAACCAGGTAGCTAACAAATTGGCTAACATAATCACCTGATAGTTGGCGAACTCTTGTCCATCCACGGACATATCCAACGGAGACCTAACATCCGCGTCTAATCCAGCTTTCCGTAAAGTTTCAGCAAAAGAACTTAATTCCTCTGGGGTATGAGTCAGGATCAGAACCTTAGGCATCGGAAAGATTTGAATGACCCCATAAGCGGAATTATTCTGCGGATACGGATCCGCTGCATAGGTCAAGGTTGTCTCAAGGGAAAGAATTCCCTCTCTCTCAGCCAGAAGAGGAAATTCAATCCACTGAGTGCCTGCAGTCAATTGAAACGTTTTGGATACAGACGGCTTTCCATTTAGTTTCAAAGCGATTTCAACTGAAGCGGCCTCAGGCGAGAAAACTTCCAGATAGGCGTGAAAAGACGACTTTGCCCATAAAAATTGAGGCACAACCAATCTTTTTAGCGCAATATCATGGGCAACCTCTCTAGGCAAGAGGGGCAGAACATCCACCGAAATATTTCGTTTGCGGAATTCTTCTATCAAACTCTCAACGTGAGAGAGGTCTGAAGTTAAGCCATCCGAAGCGATGATCAGACGAACCGACGAGTTTTGAAGAAACGGCAAGGCAAGTTGAAGTGCCTTATGTAGATTGGTCGCTCGGCCAAAATTTGGCTCAAATTCCTCTTTTATCCACCTGGCTTCACTACCAAATTCAATCACCACTCGATTCGCTGTTTCACGCTTCCATTGAAGCGCTTCGCTATGCATTTGCTTGCGCAAATCGAGCGACAAGCTATCGGATTGATCTAACAGCAGGACTTCTAGAGGAAGTGAACGGTCGCCTAGAACTGGATTGCGCGCTGCGAAAAACTCAAACACAAGGAGCACTAAGAGGATTAGACGCAGAAAAAAGGCTGGCAGCCAACGCAACCTCGTCTTTCTGGCTATCACGATCAACAGAAAAAGGGTCATAAAGGAGGCAATCCAAAATAGGGGCCGAATAAACGTTAGCGCCATGCGTACCTCGCCTCGACAAGAAAGAGAACAACCACCAATGCAAGCAACCAGGGGGTTAGCTCAAAATACTGAGTTTCGAGTAGCTGTCTTTCCGGTTGCTTTTCATTTGAGGGCAAATTTCGCTGTAAATCAAGCAGGTTAGATTCTTGCCAGTCACCGGCATTGACTCCTACGGATATCGTTTGCCCTACTCCTTCACGATCAACCAGCTCAAATCGGTAAATACCCGGTTGGTGGGTTGCGCTCCATTCCAGAGGACGATTTGATCCAAAGGATATTGCTTCTCCTTTGGGTGGTTGAATTTTCAAGAGCGGGTATTGAGAAAAAGATGGCAGAGGAATAGGGTCACCCACCTTTAAGTTAGCCGGAAAGTTCGGCCGAGCGATCTGGCGAATGAGGTTGCCTAAAAAGGCAACAAAGACCGGATGGCGGGTGAAGTTTCCGGAGGAGATTTGGGCTAAGAAGACCCAAACCTGACTTCCCACATGCTGCCCCTGTATATATATCGGTTCGGGAGGATTATCGGTCGTTTGTAGCAGGGTTTGAAATCCTTCCGGAGATTGGCTGATTCTGGAGACTTTCACGCCTCTCAACCCACTGGAATCTAAATTCTCAACCAGTGGACTCGCTTGATTGGCTACCCAGGCGTTGAGCGGTACCTGGTTTTCAATTTCAAGCCAATCCATTGACGGAGGATCAAGCAGTAAAATGGATGGATGGGTATAGACACGGGGTGAGATCTGATGGTAGATAACCAGGTCAAACTCTCTTGCAGGTAGATCATCTGGCACTGCATAGGTCTCTACTTCTATTTCTGGAAAACTATTCAGCGCCTTAAAAATCTCTTTTGGCTGATTTGCGACCACAGCCACCCGTAAAGCCGTTGATAAGTTTGCACTTGTTAATGCAGTAACTGCCCGATCATCTTGCGGCAAAAGATCATTACCTGTCAGGGAGACCATTACGGTTGAGAGAGAATTCGCCTCAAACTTCCAAAAAAGAGGAAAGACTTGCCTGGGCGGCAACAGCACCTCGTAACTATCGATCAATTGATCCTGAGTTTGGAGAGCAATTAGGCGCCTCACTGGTTGGCGATCAAAATTGGCTAGTAAGGCTTGTACTTCCCATTCGGAAGCAAGGTTTTTGACTACCGAAACGTCGATAACCGCCTGATTGGGCTGAGCTTTGCCCATCCAGTTCCAGAATACATTTGAGGTATTCAGATCATCAAGCGGTGTTATCCCCCACGCCCCATCGCTAAAGATGTGGATTTGATAGGGAAGCGTAGGATCGCGCAAGGCTTCAGCGAAAGCTACTGCTTCCCTTAAGGCTGTGCCTGCGCTTCCTGCTTGCAGAGATTGGATCGCTTCGAGAATTTCTTCAACAGTATTCAGGTAGGTATCTCCGACCAAACGCGCCTGCTTACCCGCCTCAATCACCGTCAGTCGATCTCCAAAACGGCTGGAGTCAAATTGACCAAGGATGCTTTGGCGGGCAACCTCAAAGCGGCTCGGGGACGCATCTTGCGCCATCATGCTTGTCGAGGTATCAATGATGAAAATTTTATGCACACTTCTACCAAAGGGCACAGATAATTTTAGGCGCGGTTGGGCGAGGGCGGTGCTGATCAGGGTAGCGATGAGCAAATCCAATACTAACAGCAGATTAAACGGGATGCGCCTGAAACGAGCGCCGTGAACCTGTTTTTCCAAAAATGCCCAGAGAAACAGGCTGGAAACTACCACTTTGCGATTTCGCAGCTGTAACAAATGTAAAGCTAAAATCGCAGGTAAGCTCAAAAGTCCAATCAAACCCAAAGGATTGGCAAAAATCATCGCTCTTGCAAGATTCCCAATCTCCGAAAATCGGGCAGAATTTTCATTTCTAGGTTTTCATCGGTTATAACCCGATGATAGAAAGCATGATTCTGCGTGCAGGCAAAATCCAATTGATTAAACCATGCCTCTAATTTTTTCTGATAGGAGCTGACTGCCTTTGCATTGACATCATAGCTTGCAAACTCGCTCGTTTCACAATCCTGAAGTTCTACATAGCCATAAAGAGGAGGCGTGACTTCCATTGGATGTAAGGACTGGAGGATCACCACATCCCAGGTTGGGGAAGGTAGGATTGCTAAGGCCTCTGAAAGGTCATTTTCACCGAGCAAATCCGAGATCAGAATCACAAGCCCGTTTCCAACAGAGAGACGGCGAAGTGACTGAAATAATGCTCGACTGTCTGTTTGGCCGGTGAAAACGAGAGCATTTAGATAATGCACAAGATTGGTGAACTGTCCCTTGCCACTTACGGGACCCCAGAGTTTCAAGGGGGTTTGGGAAGAACAAAGTAGCGCTAGCCGATCCCCCTGAGACAAAGTTACATAACTCAGAGCTGCCGCCAATTGAAGCGCCAGATGAGATTTTGGAGGATCGCCCCATGCCATCGAGGCGCTACAGTCGAGGAGGATATACACAAGCACATCTTTGGGTTGCTCACCTTGGCGCACAAATATATTTTCCTGTCGAGCAGAGGCTTTCCAATCAATAAAGCGAATATCATCACCAATCACATACTTCCGATGTTCAATGAACTCTACCGCAGCTTTCCTGCGCAGACTTGGACGTTGCCCAACCATCCGACCGGGCAAAAAACGGCTGGCTGAAAGACGCAGATGGTCTAATTGATGTAAACAACTCGCCGAAAGAGGAATCGAATTTTGAGGCGAGATAAAATTGCTCTGCAAACGCCTTTTAGCGGGGTAGAAAATAGAGCTTAATTTCATTAAGCCATGTCCAGATAATGGGTAGAGGAGTAATTTGTCCTTGTACAACCTGAGTGGCAGGGGAGGAGAAGAAATCTACCTGTCCGCTGTATGTCTGGATATCGCCTGTCAATTCAGCCAAACCAGGCACAAAAATTGGACTTCCTGCAGTGCCCGTTCCTCCTAAAGTGAGCGTCTCTTTTTCCCCTTGAAGGCGGTCGAGCAAAAGCGGAGAACCAAGCTCAACATTGCCTGGCGAAGACCCAACCCCCGCTCCGCCACCGCCTTGTAAGCTCTGACCCTGAGGAGCGTTTGCCTCATTGCCTTGTTGGGCAATCTTTCTTAGCTCTGCACCAAGTTGTCGCAAGCCTTGCGATCCAGAACTGGAATCCCCCTTCTGTAAACTATCAGCAGTATTTTGCAGTTGACTCGACAATTCCGAAGCGCTGCTCTGATCAAGTTTTTCAGCCGCCTGAGATAAAACCTTACCGATCTCCTTTTGAATGGGACTAGGCATAGTGCTGATTTGGTCGGCAGCAGACTCCAGTATTTGAGCGCTTTTCTCCAACTCTCCCTTCTCTAACGCTTCCCCTAACCCTTGGGTTAAGGGCAATTGTTTGAGGTCTTCTCCTAATGCTTGAATTGCCTGCATCATGTCTTCATTCGTAGCAGACAAGGGTTGATTTTGACCTTGCTCATCAGTTAATTGCTCGCCTGTCTTGGCATCCCCTAGAGCGGAAGAAGCTATCTCACGATAATTTTCCACCCCAAAGATTCCGTTCTGAAAGATCTCCTCCCTTCTCCTCTCGGCCTGAATCGGTGGAATGTCCACCCCATAGTCTTTGGCGATCGTCAGATTTGGAATGCTAAAGATCGAAAGCACCGAAAGAAGACATAGCGCCAGAATCAAGTACTCGATTTCTGGCATGAGAGCCCAACCCCTCCGCAGGATCCTTGACTTAATCTCAGGCAGCTTAGCGCTTACTTGCTGATTGAGCGAGACAATCACCGCATTACTTTCTTCAGCGTGACATTGATACGCCGTTGCTAATTGCGCTTTCAAGCCCTGAATACAATCAACTCGCCAGACAAATTGCTGCAACGAAAATCGCGGCAAAAAAATGCCAAAAAGCGCCCAAACCCCAAAACCCAAAAACCCTACCCAGCGAAACTCGAGCAGAGATCTGTCTGGAAACAGGTAGTGAAGAAACCAAACGAATGCATAGCCAAAAAGACCTGTCCAGATAAAACGCACAACCTGACGCACCGCCCGTTGAAAAAAGGCAATGCGATAAAGTGTGGTCAATTGATGCAAAAGGGATTTAGCCATCGTGTTCACAGGTAAGTTTCTGAGGTACCCCGTCTTCGCAACGATATCACCCGCCGCAATAGCACGAGGAAAAATACAATCAAAGATAGGGTCATTAATACGATATTGCGGGTGCGAAGCGATTGAATGATATTGACAATATTTTCTTCGCTTTGCTTATCTCCCAATTGGATCAGTTGATGGCTGATTTCTAGGAGGCGCTCAACCGATTGGGGGGAATTGGTGATTAACGCAATCCACTTTTGTTGCTCAAAGTCCTGACGTAAATCCTGAACGTCTTGCGCAACCTGCTCTAACGCCTGTATCTCAAGATGACGCTGTTCATCTTCGATGGACTCTAAATTGGAACGAGCTTTTGCCAGGTTATCGAGACAGCGAGCGTAATCACCCTCAGCACAGTTTTGGCGAGCCTGCTGCAAAAACGTCAATCCCTGCGAACCTGCCTGAGCCATCTCAAACAATTCTTGAAGAGCGATCAGGCTCTGACTCTCCCCAAGCTGTTCAAGCAATTGGATGTGTTCCGCCAGCAAGGTATGCGCATCGTGATAAGCGCCTTTTTGAATCATTTTTTGATAGCTCTCTACATCCACGTTATAAAGAAAGTGATATTGCCATCGCTCTGCAAGATAGAGAGGGTAATAGTTACGCCATAACTTTTCTGAAGCATCGATTTTGATCTTATACACAGTCTCATAGGCTGAAGCGAGACTGCTGGCATTGGGAAGCGTGTTTAACAAATCGAGCACTCGCTTCCAGCCATAAGAGTCGACTAGGAAGGCAATGGTACTGACCGCCTGGATAAGTTTCGCTGCATCAGATAGAACTTGTTCATCTGACCACAATTCTTCAAACCCAACCGATGGCTCTGGCATACTCTGTCTGGCGGATGGAATGTCGGCTGCCAGTTCCTCACGTGGATCAAGCAAATATTGACTGATAGCAGCAACCAGACCAGGCGGAGCTTTGCCCTTGGTTAACTTCTCAACGGCAATGGCTGATAATTCGCAGCGAAACGCATTCAGAGCCTGCACCTGCCAGACGAACGGATTTTTGGCAATGTTTTCCGCTATCAAAGAAATCTCTTTTTCGCCCACATGGCTGTGCGTAGCTCCGGCAGGCATTGGCGCGGCGTAGGCGTTTAATTTGTGATAATCGCTTTCGCTGGGGTAAACTCTGACCGAGAGCGGAAGGTCTAAATCAACATTCAGTAAAAACTGGGAGCGATGATATTCTTCCTCCAAAATCTTGCCATAGGTATAAAGAATTAGATGACCAAAATCCTGCTCATCAGGACGAAGTTGCGAACCATATAGAGCGAGGATCGTCTCTTTCGTTGCTCCCTCAATGAGCGGATAGATAATTACAAAAGATTCGGTCCGAACTTCATCCCAGGCATAAAATTGAGGGACTGCCATTGCCGAAGCGCTCCACGATGTGGTTAAAGAAATAATCAACGCTCCTGCCACAACAACGAAACGCATGGTCCTCAGGCACCTCTACACAGATTTCCTCCTGCTTGTGATTATATCACGGCTTTTTTTTATTGCAAGATGGCTCAAAGGGTGAAAAGCACACAAAACAGGGCTTTGCTGAAACCTGCGTTTTCAGGTATGATAGAGCCATCTTTTGGGTTGAAACCTTTTACAAGGAGCGAGATGGATGGAGTGGTTTAGTGGTTTAACGCCGGTGCTGCAAGCCCTGCTTGCCACACTCTTCACCTGGGGGATGACGGCTTTAGGCGCTTCGGCGGTGTTCTTTTTCAAGAGCGTCAACCGCAAAATCCTGGATAGCATGTTGGGTTTTGCGGCCGGGGTGATGATTGCGGCCAGCTTCTGGTCTTTATTAGCCCCGGCAATCGAAATGGCGGAGGAAATTGGCTTGCCGGCCTGGTTGCCAGCTCTGGTTGGCTTTTTGGTCGGGGGAGCTTTTCTAAAATTTATCGATACCGTTCTGCCCCATCTGCACATGGGTTTGGCAACCGAAGAGGCTGAAGGCCCAAAAACAACCTGGAAGCGCATTGT
>DAOTZA010000110.1:0-85896 GCA_034434515.1 Anaerolineales bacterium
GAGTTTGAGTTGCGCGCTACGGTCGAGTCTGTGTCCAGAACAATGGCGCAACGCGCATCTGAAAAGAATTTAGAGACAATTTGTATTATCCCCGCAGATATTCCCAATGATCTGATCGGCGATCCCACCCGTTTACGGCAGATTTTGATTAATTTAATCGGCAATGCGATCAAATTTACTGAAGTAGGTGAGGTCGTTGTGCGCGTGGAAAAGCTTGCTGCAAGTCCAGAAAAGGTTAAGCTGAAGTTTTCGGTAAAAGATACAGGCATTGGTATCCCATACGAACGCCAAAAGGCGATCTTCGATCGGTTTACGCAGGTAGATGGTTCAACCACGCGTAAGTATGGGGGTACAGGTCTGGGCTTGACGATCTGCAAGCAATTGGTTGAATTAATGGGCGGTGACATTGGCGTGATTAGTGAGCCTGGTGTTGGAAGTGAATTTTGGTTTTGGATAGAATTCCAAAGACAGCAGAAGAAAGAGAAATGGACAAAAGCAAGTCTTGCAGAGTTGCGGAACAGCCGAGTTCTGGTTGTGGATGATAATTTGACGAATAGAACGTACTTGGCCAGGACTCTGGAAAGCTTTGGATGCTCGGTTGACACGGTCAGCGGCGGTCAGGAATGTTTGCAGGCTTTGGGGAATGCCCTTGCTAAGGGAGAGCCTTATCAGATAGCTTTGATTGATATGCAAATGCCCGGTATGGATGGAGAAACAACGATTCGAAAGATTCGCGAAAATCCAGAGATGGAAGATCTTAACATCATTGTCCTAACCTCTATGGGAGTTCAGGGAGATGCGACTCGGTTTCAAGAATTGGGATGCTCGGGCTATTTGCTCAAACCCGTTCGACAACAAGAATTGCGAGATGCGCTATTGTTAGCGATAGGCACACCCATCAAGGAGAAAAAGAAACAATTGATCACCCGCCATACGTTAGCAGAATGTGCTCAAAGTTGTCGTATATTGTTAGTTGAGGATAATCCAATCAACCAAAAAGTCGCTGTAAAGCTGCTAAGTAAAGCTGGTTTTTCGGTTGATACAGCGAACAATGGAGTTGAAGCCCTGCAGGCACTACAAAGTGGCTCTTATCAAATGATCTTAATGGATGTCCAGATGCCAGAAATGGATGGCTTTGAAGCTACTTTGCGAATACGCAATTCTGGAATGCCCTATCAGGATATTCCCATTATCGCTATGACCGCCCATGCCCTGAAGGGTGATAGAGAAAAGTGTTTGGAGGCTGGCATGAATGATTATGTCTCCAAGCCGATCAATGCTGATGAGCTTTTCAATGTAATTCAAAAATGGTCTCTAAAGGAGAGCAATCGCGCAGAAAGCATTGAAAAAGCGTCTCACCGAGGAGAGAAAGAGGCTGGCGTTAAGTTGATTGAAGAAGCAGCTCCAACTTTCGATCATGCACTTGTTGAGTGGCAACCTTTCATGGATGAATTCACGATTGATGTCGGAGATGTATTCGAAGAAACCGATAGCCGCTCATTCAACGCAGATGAAGTGGTGGATTTGCATGATGAACAAAAACAGAAAAACGATCCATCTTACATCTGCCTTGAAGAAGTTTTGCCTCGCTTTGTAGATGATCGTGAGTTCTACTTTCAGATATTGAGCGAATTTCTTCAGAATAGTCAGGAGCGCTTGGACGAGATTAAGAATACGATAGATGTACAAGATGGAAAACAGTTGAATTTTCTTGCCCATCGCTTCAAAGGGATGGCGGCCAATTTAGGGGCAGAAAAAATTGCCCAGATAGCCCAAAGACTTGAGGATTGTGGAAAACAAAATGAATTTGAGACCTGTCCATCCGTTGTAAACGAACTTGAGATGGAGATTCGACGATTGGAAGTATGGTTTAGAGGAATGAAGTCAGAACTGTCAACTAAGTTGATTTAATTGAATGAAACAAAATCCCGGTTTCCAATGAGAAATTTCTTGGAAACCAGGACTTTGCTTAGATGGAACACGCTGCGGTCCCGACGGGATTTGAACCCGCGCTCTCGGCCTTGACAGGGCCGCATGTTAGGCCGCTACACCACGGGACCATGCGCCAAAAGTTTACTATACTTGTCTTTAGGCGTCAAGGCAATTTTTGTCTTGAGCAGTGACCGGTTGCCATAAAAATCTCAATTTTTGTTTATGATGGCTTAGTTCGATAAACTGGAATGGGCAGACGATAGCGTAATTTGCGGCGCCAAGCTAAACATTAGTGCTCCGCAAACATGGCCAAATGTCAGCCAGCTTGGCGCTCGACCCTTCACGGTAAATTTTCTGGGAGCATCGTATTGGTTTCGGCGTATCTGTTCTTAGAAAACAGGTTTTTTGCTCAGATTATTTGCTCACTAATTGACGAGCGATTTGAACGGCTCCCATTGCATCTTCGGCGTATCCATCTGCTCCGATTTCCTCAGCCCAACTGCGGGTTACCGGAGCGCCTCCAACCATGACTTTGACTTTATCCCTAATACCAGCTTCAGCCAGGGCTTTTATTACCTCGCGCTGCATCACCATGGTTGTTGTCAGGAGTGCAGATAGACCGAGGATATCCGGTTTCATCTCCTGAACCTTCGCTACAAATGTCTCAGTAGGAACATCGACACCAAGATCGTGAACCTTGAATCCGTTAGCGGTTAACATTGTGCCGACCAAAGACTTTCCAATCTCGTGGATATCTCCTTTGACTGTACCTAACAAGACGGTGCCTGCCGATTCGATTGCCTGTTGTCTTTTGAGCAGTTCGGGTTCAAGGAGAGTCATAGCTTTCTGCATTCCATCGGCAGCAATGATCAAATCGGGCAGAAAATATTCTCCACAGGAAAATTTTTCTCCGACGATATTTATGCCTGGAATTAGACCTTCCTTGATAATTGCCATTGGTTCAATCCCGGCTGCCAGGGCCTCTTTGGTCGCCTCGAACGTGGCATCTGGATCGCCGTCGACTAGGCTATTGGTCAATTTTGCAAATATTTCTTGAGACATTTCCTTCTCCTATGATGGTGTATGGTGATGGCTTTTGATGCTTTATGATACCAGATAGCTCATTAATTTGACAATTCTTTTGAAGGGAAAAACAGAGATTTCGAGAACTCGTCTGAGAATTTTGGATGGTTGGATAATTCGATGTATTGAATCTGGTTTGCCAGTTCAGAGGCAATTTGTCGATAGCGCTTTGATAAAAGCATTTGCCTTGCCCCAAGCCCGGCGGCATTGCCTATCTGCTGACATTTCTCAAGCGGAAGAAAAGGAAACATACCGATTTTCATTGCGTTCTTGACATCGATATAAGTTCCAAATGCGCCTGCGATGATAAAGGCATCTAAATCTTGGGGTTGTAAATTTGCTTCCATAAGAAGGATATTGATCCCAGCTCGAATTGCCCCCTTGGCAAGTTGAATTTCGTTTACATCCCGCCGTGTAAGAACAATATCCTGATGATGACCGCTTTTCTCTGCCGGGACGAGCACAAATTCCATATTTCGGTTTTGAATGCGGATATTCGGATGATTGTTTAAGAACATCCCTTTGGCGTCGAGTAAGTTGGCTGTGTACATTTCAGCAATCGCATCTAGGATTCCGGAACCGCAAATGCCTACCGGGGCTTGATCTGCAATGGTTTTATAGAGAATATTATTTTCAGGTGTTATTTGCACTTTTTCAATGGCCCCTGGCGCTGCTCTCATACCAAACTGGATATGGGCGCCTTCAAAAGCTGGCCCAGAGGCGCAGGAGCAGGAAATAATTTTCTGGTTGTGCAATAAGGAGATTTCTGTATTGGTTCCAATGTCAATTGCCATAACAGTAGAAGATTTTCTCTGAGGGTCTGAATAATAGGGGTAAATTGTTGGAAGTAACATCGCCACATGATCAGCTCCCACGTAACCGGCGATATTTGGGGGTAGGTAGATTTGAGCAGCGGGAGCTATGTTTAACCCCAGTTCTTTAGCAGAAATGTAGAGCGCTTCGGAAACGGCGGGCACATAGGGTGAAATACCCAATTGTTCGACTGAAAAGCCAGCAAAAAGGTGGTGCATAGCTGTATTCCCGACCACCACTGCATCGACAATATTTTCATAGGAAAGTGATGAGTCGTTTATCTCCGATAACATTTTGTCGATGAGTTTGTTGAGACCATCAATGATCCTTTGATGGAGCAGGTTGTTGCCAGGCCGGCTTTTTTGCTCTGGGTGTGTAATCAAATATGAAATACGGCTGATGACATCTTCACCGAAGGCGATTTGGGGATTCATGCTTCCTGCCTGGGATAGTATTACGCCTGTTTCGAGGTCAACCAGATACGCAGCAACTTTTGTGGTACCAATGTCGACTGCCAGGCCCAAGATTTTTGATTTTGGTGTAGCAGGTAAGATTTGAATGAGTTTTTTATCATGAAATATAGCTTGGATGCTCCAGTTCGAGGTACGACAGAGTGAAGGAATCTTTTGAAGAATCCCGTAATCCACTACGAAGTTTTCGCAAAATGGTTTGAGGGCATCGCGCAGGCGGGATAAGTCAGAGCGGAGATCGTTGATTGAAGGCGCTGAAACCTTCACTGAGTTACGGTGCACAATTGGATCGATTTCGCTGGGTTTTTGTTGACTTTCCAATTGAAGACGTTGGGATGTTGATAGGGATTCAGGCGGAATATCAATAATAATATCGGAAAGAGGATAGGCTTGGCAGGCGAGCCGAAAACCTTGTTGGATTTCACTGGCAGAAAAAGAATTTTCTTCATCAATTGTTGGGGGGCTTAACTCTCCCTTAACTAACCGCACCCGGCAAGATTCGCATACCCCAACTCCTCCACAGATTGAGTTAATTTCAACGCCAGCTAATTGGGCAGCCTCTAAAAGAGATTGATTGGAGTGAATTTGGATTCGCCGGCCGATGGGTTGAAGGTGAATTGTGTAATACTTGGAGTCCATTTTCGTACCTGAAGTCATAAAATTGCAGTGAATTTTACCTTACCTTATCAAGGATGAGTCAGTATTGGGGTGTATAATTTTTCAAGGATTGTATAATAATTAAGACGCAATGCTGTAAAATGTCGCAAAGATTAATACTCGGTTAATTAATCCTTTCTAAGAGTTTCGAGATCATATTTATTACGCCTTGGCTGATAATTGGTGTCTCTATACGGTCTCAAATTACGACCAAACTGGTATAGAAAATTAGACAAATATTGCCTGATGAGGGTAATAAATGTCACTTGTCTAAACCAATGACATTTGTTATATAAACGGTAAGTTTGCCCATATCCAAATCTCGTGTGATATTGATAGAAACCAAAACCAAATACGAAGGAAGGGATCCGTGGAGAAAGTCACTTTTGAGATTCCAACCATGTACGGGGATCACCATGTTCTGGAGGTGAGGAAGATTCTTCTATCGATTCCGGGCGTTGAGGATGTTTATGCAAGCAGCGCCTTTGGTTTCGTAGAAGTCACCTATGATCCGACCAAAGTCAATGATTTGGAAATAAAAATGAAATTGGACGAAGCCGGTTATTTGGGGGAATGGACTATTCCCATGGAGTTGAGTGTGCCTGCGACCGAGAAAACCGATTTGCCAAAGTATTTCCGACACACCGCAGTTTTTGAAACGACCAAAGAAGTGATCAGTTTCTCACAAAATATTACCTATAGTGGTAGGCCGCTTTGGCCATGTCCGGGTATGGGTGTAATTCGAGAGGTAATGGAGGACTAAAATGGCTAAGGAAAAACGAACCCATGAGGAGCGAACGGCAGATCCCGCAGCTCAAGAAATGCTTTATCGAGCTGATGAACTGGGCTTAAGCACCGCGTTTACCCGTGTCGATGAGTTAGTGCCCTGTAATATCGGTGGCGCAGGAATGTGTTGTAAGCTGTGTGGTATGGGACCATGCCGCTTAACAAAAGATGGCATGACCGGCATCTGTGGAGCAACCATAGATACCATCCAAGCTCGCAACTTTATCCGTGCGATTGCCGCCGGTGCAGCAGCGCACTCCGATCACGGCCGCGATATGGCTTTTACCTTAAAGGCGGTTGCTAACCATCAAGCAGAGGGGTATTCGATCAAGGATATCGCCAAGCTACGCATGGTGGCTTCTTACTACGATATTCCCATTGAGGGGCGATCTCCAGAAGAAATTGCCAATGATCTTGCTGATCTGTACATTGCTCAATTCGGCCAACAAAAAGGGGAGGTAGCTCCTGCACGTCGAGTGCCGGCCAAACGGCAAGCATTATGGCGGGATTTGGGAGTTATGCCGCGTGGAATTGATCGGGAAGTCGTAGAGGCCTTACATCGCACGCATATTGGGGATGATCAAGATCCTGTGCATATACTGCAACATGCAGTACGCACTGCACTCTCCGATGGTTGGGGGGGAAGTATGATTGCAACCGACATATCGGATATTCTCTTTGGCACACCAGCACCCATTTTGGGTCAAGCCAATCTGGGTGTCTTGAGGGAGGATATGGTTAATGTGATCGTTCACGGGCATGAGCCTACTCTCTCCCAAATGATTGTGGCAGCTTCGCAGGACCCCGAAATCATTGCCTACGCCCACGCTGCCGGTGCAAAAGGAATTAATCTCTCGGGAATTTGCTGCACCGCTAACGAAATTCTGATGCGCCAGGGCATTCCAGCAGCCGGCAACTTCCTCCATCAAGAGTTGGCGATTTTGACTGGTGCTGTCGAGGCCATGGTTGTGGATGTCCAGTGCATTATGCAAGCATTGACGGATTTGGCTTCCAACTTCCATACCAAGATCATCACCACCTCGCCGAAGGTGCGGATAAAAGGTGCTTTGCATATCGAATTTGATGAACACAAAGCCCTCACGATAGCCAAAGAGATTCTGCGCACAGCGATTGACAATTACAAGAATCGAGGAGAAACCCACATCCCGAAAGTAAAAGAAAATCTTGTTCCGGGATTCTCACACGAATATATCAACTACATGCTAGGCGGGTCGTATCGAGCTTCTTTCCGACCGCTCAATGATGCGATCATCGCCGGCCGAATTCGTGGCGTGGCAGCCATTGTTGGTTGTAATAATCCGCGCAGTAAACAGGATTATCTCCACACTTACGTTACCCAAGAACTTCTCAAACAAGATGTGCTGATTGTTGAAACCGGCTGTGGGGCTATTGCCAGCGCGAAACTGGGATTGTTGCTAGGCGAAGCGGGACTCAATAAAGTTGGACCAGGTTTACGGGAGGTCTGTGAAGCCATTGGCATTCCTCCGGTCTTGCATATGGGCTCCTGCGTTGACAACACCCGCATCCTAACCGTCTTGACCCAGATGGTTGAGGAAGGCGGACTGGGTGATGATATTGATCAAATCCCTGCGGTTGGCTTAGCGCCAGAATGGATGAGTGAAAAGGCGCTCTCGATTGGTGTGTATTGTATGGCATCTGGTGCCTATGTGATCTTTGGCGGCTCTTCACCGATTAGTGGCATGCCGGATCGAGTTTCGGATTCCGATTTGATTTTGCGCTATATCAGTGAAGGGTGGGAAAAGTTATATGGCGGAAAGATGGAATTTATTGCTGATCCTGACGAAATGATTCGCCGCACCCTTGAACACATTGATAAAAAGCGAGCTGCGCTTGGATTACCCGAGTATGATCCCAATCGCTTTGGTAAAAGCGGCGATCGACGGGTGCTTGAATTAGAAAGCCTACCGTTATCAGAACGAGTTAAAGCGCTATATGGTGTAGCTGCAGATTAGGAGGTCCACGTATGTCTAGATACATCGCAAAACGTGCCATCCGCGGTGCAAACGCACTTGTACGTGAAGCGGAATTAATGCTCAATCGAGCGCTCAAAGAAAAAGGTGGGGATCAAAAGGTTGCTTTTCCAAATACCGCATATTATTTACCCCTGATCTATGGCATGACAGGGATTGCGGTTGAGAAGCTGGAGGATTTGGTACCCGTCATTGAACAGGCAAAGCGGTTATTACACCCCATTCCATCGGATAACTTGTGGACTCCGTATCTCGGAGAGACTCTGGATTGCGGCATGGCAACCTTACTGGCTGCTGAGGCTATTGAAGCGATTCGCTTTATCTATGGCCTTCAACCAGAACGGTTGCCAGGCTTTAACCTGGCTGGTGGAACCTCTTATCCCGAGCTGGATTCGCCAAATAATGGACGGGTGGGGCATTTAAATGGGCCAATAGATGATATTCAACTTCGCTCCTGGGGTATTCAGTTGGTTGATGGCCGTATGCCTGGCTTTGCTGCTATCGTAGGCGCAGCCAAGTCGAATGAGGTGGCGGTTAAGATCGTGCGCGAATTACAGAAACGGAATATCCTTTGTTTCCTATCGGGTAATGTGAATGGACGGAGCATTATCCATCAGCTAATTGAAGAAGGAGTCGAACTCGGTTACGATACGTATACCGTTCCTTTTGGTACAGATACAATCAGTGCCATTTACGCCCTTGGATTTGCCACTCGTTCGGCCTTAACTTTTGGTGGTCTGAAGGCGGGACAAGCCCGAGAAATTCTTTTGTACAACCGTGAGCGTGTCTTTGCCTTTGTCTTAGCATTGGGAGAAGTGGATGATCTAAAGTATGCAGCAGCGGCAGGGGCAATTAACTTTGGCTTCCCGGTGATCGCCGACACAGTCATTCCCGAAATTCTCCCAACTGGCATAACTAAATACGAACATGTGGTTAGCATGCCCTTTAATGAAATTGAAGGGGCAGATGATCTGGAAAGGGCAGAGCGTCTGGTACAGAAATGTATTGAGATTCGCGGTGTCAAAGTTAAAGTTGCTGAAGTACCTGTACCGGTTCCTTATGGTTCTGCATTTGAAGGGGAAGTCGTTCGCAAGAATGACATGAGGGTTGAATTTGGCGGAAAACATTCGCGTTGTTTTGAGTATCTCTTTATGGCGCCGCTTGATGAAGTAGTTGATGGAAAAGTAGAAGTGATTGGACCGTCCTTTGAGCATATCGAACCACAAGGCCACATGGACATGGGCATCATTGTTCAAGTTGCTGGGCGACAAATGCAAGAAGATTTTGAACCAGTCTTAGAGCGCCAAATCCATTATTTCATAAATGGAGCATCAGGCATTCAACATATTGGTCAGAGAGATATTGCCTGGATTCGCATTTCCAACAACGCTGCTGAAAAAGGATTCAAGCTAGAGCATTTTGGTAAGATTCTTCATGCCCGCTACCATTCTGATTTTGGCGCAATTGTTGACAAGGTACAGGTGACCATTATTACCGAACCGGAATTGCTCCAGCAGTGGTTGGCAAAGGCACGGGCGGCTTACGATTATCGAAATAAGCGATTGGCAGACTTAACGGATGATAAGGTGGAGGAATTCTACTCCTGCACGTTGTGCCAATCCTTTGCGCCGAACCATGTATGTGTTATCAGCCCAGAACGACTTGGGCTGTGTGGGGCGTACAACTGGCTAGACTGCAAAGCCTCCTATAACATTAACCCCACCGGACCGAATCAGCCGATCAAACTTGGAAAGGTTATCGACCCGGTCAAAGGCTATTGGACAGGCACAAACGAATATGCCAAGATTGGTTCGCATGGGGTGGTCTCGGAAGTGGCGATGTATTCCATCATGGAAAACCCAATGACTGCCTGCGGTTGTTTTGAGTGCATCGTGATGTTGATCCCTGAAGCCAATGGAGTCATGGTTGTCAGTCGCGAAGATCCGAGTATGACCCCGGCGGGAATGACCTTTAGTACCCTCGCAGGCATTGCCGGAGGTGGCCTCCAGACTCCAGGTGTGATGGGGGTGGGAAAGTATTTCTTGCTCAGTCCAAAGTTTATCTCCGCAGATGGTGGGTTCAAACGGGTGGTATGGATGAGCAGCATCCTCAAAGAAACGATGGCGGAAGAGTTAAGAGCTGTTGCTGAGCGAGAAGGAGACCCGGAACTTATCGAAAAAATCGCCGATGAACGTCATGTAACGACCGTGGAAGAGCTGTTAGTATGGCTTGAGGCACATAATCATCCGGTTTTGGCAATGGAGCCGATGTTCTAGGATGAAAAGGGAAGGGATCAGGGGATTCAATCCTGTTGCCTTCCCTAAAATTTTGCGCCTTCACCAAGCGCATGACCTATGCCTGATTTCCATAAGGAGAATGAGCTATGCCAGTTGAGATACCTAAAGAGAAATGGACAGGAGCTGTACGCACGATCACCTTAGGCGCGCTGCCATCGGAGGGAGGCACGCGTAAGCGGGTTGTGACCGTGGGTGGGGAAACCGCAATGCCTTTTATGCACTTCGAAGGCGAAATTCCCAATCCACCGGTAGTCGCAATTGAGATCAAAGATCGAAAACCAGATGATTGGTCACCGTTACTCATCGAGACATGGAAGGATGTTATTGACGAGCCGGCGCAATGGGCTGCTGCTGCAGAAGCAGCCGGGGCGGATCTAATTGTTTTGGCGCTAAGTTTGACGAATCGCAATGGAGAACCGACAACTCCAGACGAAGCAGTAACCAGCGTAAAAGCTGTTCTAGCGGCTACGGGCCTGCCCTTGATCGTTTTCGGTCCAGGACAGGCGGAGGCAGATAATTCGTTACTTGTGGCTGTATCTGAAGCCACGAAGGGAGAACGGTTGGCTTTAGGAATTTGCGAGGATAAAAACTACCGCACCATCGTAGCAACAGCGATGGCAAACGACCATCTCGTCACTGCCAGAACGCCTATGGATGTCAATTTGGCAAAACAATTAAACATCTTGATCAGTGATATGGGATTACCGCTGGATCGCATCTTGATGGACCCAACCACGGGGGCTTTGGGCTATGGAATCGAGTATGGATTTTCTGTGATGGAGCGCTTGCGCCTTGCTGCGTTGCAAGGGGATAAAATGACTCAACTCCCAATGATTGTAACGCCTGGTTTTGAAGCCTGGAAAGCGAAGGAATCAAAAGTCGGTGAAGGTGTACCGGCTTCCTGGGGTGATTGGTTAAATCGAGCGATCAATTGGGAGACCCTGACAGCCATGACACTGGTTGAATCGGGGGCGGATATTGTTGTCCTTCGGCATCCCGAAAGCCTCAAACGCGTTAAAGCTGCCATTGACGAATTGATGGCAGCAAAATCCCTGGTTTCGTAATCTGCTTCCCAGAACGGAGGTACCTTATGGCTTTATCTGGAATTCAAATCTACAAACTGTTACCGCAGACGAATTGCAAAGAATGCGGTTTTCCAACTTGTTTAGCCTTTGCCATGAAGCTGGCAGCCAAGCAAGTAGAGCTATCTGCCTGCCCGTATGTCTCCGAAGAATCTAAGGCGCAGTTAGAAGAATCCTCTGCTCCACCAATTCGGTTGATCACCCTCAAATCAGATGGCTATGAAGTCAAAGCTGGCAACGAGGTCGTGATGTACCGACATGAAAAAACCTTTTATAACAAGCCGGGGCTCTTTGTCAAAATCAAAACATTAACCTCGGAAGCAGAAATCAAGTCTTTGGCGCAGCGAATTCAGGATTATCGCGTGAATTATGTTGGGATCGACCTAGAGGTAGATGGGATCGCCCTGGAGGACGATTCAGATGATCCAGAAAAAATGAACGCAGCCGTAGTAGCTGTGCGTTCGGCTTGTAGAAAACCTGTTATGTTGTTTTCAAACAACCCTGCCAGCATTGAAAATGTTCTCTCTAATCTCAATGGCGAAATCCCCTTAATCGGTTGTGCTAGAGCTGATAGTTGGGAGTCATTTGCGGAGGTTGCCAAGCAAACGAAAGCCGCCGTTGCAGTTATGGCTGATAATCTGGAAACTCTGGCAGATTTAAGCGAAAAGATCAAAGGTAAGGGTGTGGAAGATATTGTTCTTGTGCCAGAGGGAAAGAATTTGGGACATGAATTAATGCTTCAAGCCCAGATCCGCCGCCTAGCCTTAAAAGCGAATTATCGGCCGCTTGGTTACCCAACGCTGGCTTTTTGTCACAATCACGCTCAAATGGCGCAAGCTATAACAAAATACGCTGGTTTTCTGGTCATTGACACATTTGCTGAGGAACTGGTTTATCCACTGTTAGTTTTGCGCCAAAACATCTACACCGACCCGCAAAAACCAATCCAGGTTCAACCTGGCTTATATGAAATCAATAATCCTCAGCCAACTGATCCGGTCTTAGTAACGACCAACTTCAGCATCACATACTTCAGCGTTGCGAATGAAGTCGAAGGCTCTGGTCTGCCAGCTCATCTGTTGGTGGCAGATGCAGAAGGGATGAGTGTCCTGACAGCCTGGGCAGCCGGCAAATTCGATGCTGAACGCATCGCCAAGGCGGTTAAATTAGCAAATCTCGATGAAAAGATGACCCGAAAACGATTGGTCTTGCCTGGAGCGGTTGCGGTGCTTTCTGGAGAGGTCGAAGCTGAGCTGCCAGGCTGGGAGATTCGGGTAGGTCCGCGTGAAGCGGTAGATATTCCGAAATTTTATAAACAGGTGTTACAGGTAAATTAAATTGAGCAATGCTTTGTTGGGATAATTTTTCGGTATCTCTATGGCTGTTTACAAAGTAACCTTCAATCATCAAGCTGAACCGGTCGTCGTTAAGAGCGGTGCCCTGATCACAGAAGCGGCCAGACTGGCTGGAATAGAGATCAATCAACCCTGTGGTGGGCAAGGTCGATGCGGGCGTTGTGTTGTTCAGGTGATTGAGGGAAAAGTGCGTCACCGCAGCGCCTTACGCCTTTCTGCAGAAGACATTAGCTCAGGCTATTGTTTGGCGTGTCAATCCGTAATTGAGGGGGATATCTCTGTTCTCGTACCTGAACAAGAGAAGATTGAGAGAAGGCTGGTAACTGATCGCACCGCGGTAGAAATAGAGCCAATCCCAGGGTATTCACCGGAATATCAGCAAACGCTGAAACGATATTTTTTAGCGTTTTCAGAGCCGGATTACGAAGATCAAACGGATGACCTGAGCCGCTTGCAAAAACATCTGCGAATCGAATTGGGATTTGAAGATGTAGAGATTCCTATATCCCTCCTGAAAAAGATCGGCTCAGTGTTTCGTGAAGGGAATTGGCAAGCTACTGTCTATTTAGATGTGATTTCAAACCGTGAGGGCGAGCAAAAAGTGCGGATGGTTGAGATTCTGCCTTATCATTGTGAAGATGGTAGCCCAATGTGGGGCGCGGCGATTGATATTGGGACGACAACAGTAACGCTATGGCTAATTGACCTTTGGACGGGCATCGTTCATTCACAAGTGGCAGAATACAATGCTCAAATCCGCCGCGGCGAGGATGTCATTTCGCGAATCATTTATGCCGATAAAGAGGATGGCTTGAAAGAATTGCAGGAACTGGTCGTTGGAACAATAAATCAATTGATTGAGACAGCCTGTAAAAGGGTCAAGCAATATCGGGTAACTCCACAAGATATCCTCAAACTAACGGTAGCGGGGAATACAACCATGATGCATCTTTTTTTAGGTATTCCACCAAGCTACATTCGTTTAGCGCCATTCGTTCCGACCTTTAATCAAGCTCCATTATTACGTGCAAAGGAACTTGGCCTGATCGCAAACCCTCATGCAATTGTAGATTGTCTGCCAGGCGTAGCAAGCTATGTTGGAGCGGATATTACTGCAGGAGTTCTATCTGCAGGGGTTGATGATACGGATAAATTAACGCTTTTTCTGGATGTGGGAACCAATGGCGAGATGGTATTAGGTTCAAAGGAGTGGCTGGTAACTTGTGCTTGTTCGGCTGGTCCTGCGTTTGAAGGTGCGGGTGTTCGGGATGGGATGAGGGCGACGAGCGGTGCAATTGAGGAAGTTTGGATCCATTCCGAAACTTACGAACCGACCTATCGAGTCATCGGTAATGGCAAACCCCGTGGCATTTGCGGAAGTGGTTTGATTTCATTATTGGCCGAAATGTTCATGACAGGTATTGTCGATAAAGCTGGCAATTTGAATACCGGTCTCTCAACCCCTCGCATTCGGGAAGGGGATCATGGACTCGAATACGTTGTAGCCTGGAAAGATGAAACCGAACATGGGCGGGATATTGTTATTACCCGGGTCGATATCGATAATCTTTTGAGAGCTAAAGCGGCCATCTATGCAGGTTTTCAGGTACTTGCCCAGAGCGTTGGCGTACCATTGGAAGAAACCGAACAAGTCTTGATTGGTGGCTCGTTTGGAAAATACTTGAACATTGAAAAATCGATTCAGATAGGTTTGCTTCCGGATTTGCCTTGGGAAAAATTTAATTTTCTCGGTAACACGTCTGTTAAAGGGGCTTACTTTGCCTTGTTGAGTCAGGAACATCGTGAACGAATCCGTGAGATTGCCAGCAAAATGACCTATATAGAACTGTCGGCCGATAATACTTTTTATGAAGCGTTTATGTCGGCAATGTTTTTACCACATACTGATTTGAACCGTTTTCCAACAGTGTTGGAAGCATTTCAAAACACCAAAATACCCATTCAAACCTAATTTTTAGAAGGGAGGGCTCCTCATGTATATCATTGGAGAAAACATACACATCATTTCTGAAAAAGTGAAAGAAGCGGTCAAAGAAAGAAATGCAAAATTCTTTCAAGAACTTGCTGTAAAACAAGTGGAAGCAGGCGCTAAAGCTTTGGATTTGAACCTTGGTCCAAGAAAAGCTGACGGAGAAAAAGTGTTTCCTTGGATTGTTGAAACAGTTGAAGCGGTTGTAGATGTCCCATTAAGTTTTGATTCGACCAATATTGTGGGTATAGAAGCAGGGCTGAAGAAAGTAACAAAGGCGCAACCAATCATCAATTCGACCTCTGCAGAACCTGAACGCCTTGAAAAAGTACCATTGCTTGCAAAAAAGTACAACACGAAATTGATAGCGTTGACAATGGGAAAGAGCGGCATCCCGGTTGCGGCCGACGATCGGGTGAATATTGCCATTGAGTATCTGATTCCGCGCGCATTGGAAGTTGGCTTGCCAATCGAAGATTTGATCATCGATCCTCTGGTCTTAACCGTTTCTGGTTGCCAAGAGTACTGCCCTCAGCTAATTGAGGCAATTCGTACGCTTCAGTATGCCTGGGATCCACCCCCGGCAATTTCAGTGGGGTTATCCAATGTCTCGAATGCAGTTCCGAAAGAAAATCGGTCGCTGATCAATCGCGTCTATTGTGCAATGCTGATGGGGGTGGGTTTGAAGATGATGATCGCTGATCCGCTAGATGAAAATCTGAAGGAAACAATTCGAATCATCGAGGAAAGAGACGAGTCCACGCCAATTGGTCGTCTATACCTGCGAATTGCTGATAAAATAAGGGATATGCAAGAAATCACACCAGAGGATATAGACTTTAATGATCCTGAGCAAGTGGCTGTTTGGAAAACTGTCCAAATCTTGCTAAATCAAGTTATTTATGCGGATGGATATCTGGATCAGTAGACGCTTTGAAGATGAAATTGCGAATGCTCGTGAGGAATGATGCACTAGGAGGTATTTATGCCGATATTTACACCAGGTAGAAGGTGGCAGCCACCCTTTTATCCTTTCAAGAAAGAACCATTTGGCGCACGTCTGTTAGCCGGCATCGAGAAAATGGTCAAGGGGCCGTTGTTTGGTTGCCGAATGTGCGGTAATTGTTTGCTGCAGGAGACGGCTTTTATTTGTCCAATGGAGTGCCCAAAAGGTATTCGAAATGGGCCTTGCGGCGGTTCTACACCAGAACACTGTTATGTTGACGATACCAGACCTTGCATCTGGTATAAAATATACGATCGTACCTTCAAGATGGGCCGTGAAGAGCTTCTGTTGGAAGTCTTGCCTCCATTGGACTGGAATAAAGTTGGAACAGAAACATGGGGGGATGTTGTCCGACAAGTTCGGAAACTCGGCACAAAAAATGTGGTCTCCGGTCTTCTTTCCAAAGATCCTGTGAAGCGAACGGTGGTGTGGGATTCGATCTTCCGTCCTGTACGCCAACCGGAGTGGTGGCAGGGAGATTCAGAATATCATCCGCCAATGTACACGGAGCCAATCTCTGAGCTAGAGCGAAGGCTAAAGGCAGGTGAGTTTGTTGTCACCTCAGAAGTAGCTCCGCCGATGACGGTTTCAACCAATAAGTTGCTCCAAAATATTGAGCTGATCAAGCCTTATGTGACGGCAATCAACTTTACCGATTCGCCGTCAGCCACCCCACGCATGTCCAGTTGGGCGTGTAGCGTCATGGCTGTTCAGGCTGGTGCTGAACCGGTGATGCAGATTGCCTCTCGAGATCGGACGCGGGTTGGTTTGCAAGCCGAGGTGCTAGGAGCTAACGCTTTGGGTGTGCGGAATATTCTCTGCTTGTCAGGTGACAGTATGCGCATGGCGCCAGACCCACGCGGCCGAATGGATGTGGTCGATATCGACTCTGTTCAGATGATTTGGATCTTACGGCGTATGAGGGACGAGGGAAAATATCTCGATGGAAGAGCGATCAAATTCCCGCCCAAGATTTTTATTGGAGCTGCTGCGTCTCCTTACGCTTCTGAACCACGCTTCCAAGCAATCCGCGAGCATAAAAAAGTGAATGCTGGAGCGCAATTCTTCCAGACCAACCTGGTTTATGATATTGATGGCTTGGAGATCTGGCTTAACGCCTTAGCTCAACGGAATATCCTCGATAAGGTGTATATCCTTGTGGGTATTACACCACTTAAGAGTTATAAAGTCGCCCAGTATATGCACAACGAAGTTCCAGGCGTGTTTATCCCCGAGAGATTAATGAAGCGCATGGAAAAAGCTGGTGATGGCGCTGCAGAAGAGGGGGTTCAGATTGCCTTAGAGCTTATTGAGGCGGTGAAGAAACTACAAGGTGTCCATGGTATTCACCTCATGGCTGTTGGTTGGGAAGAGATCGTGCCGCGCATTGTACGGGAAGCTGGTCTGGCGCCGAAAGAAGCGCGAAAGACCGAGGTAAAAACAGCAGAAGCTGTTCTCAATTCGTAAATACCTGACGTGACCATAAGACCGCTCCTGTTCTTGGATAAAACAGGAGCGGTTTGTAATATCTTCTCTATTGATTCTCTACCGATGGATGAGTATACTAAAGAAGCTGATGGCAGTTAAGAGTAAGTGAGAGAAAATGCGCATAGACAATTTGTTGTCCATTCTGCCCGAATCATACAGCCAACTCGATCGGGAAATTATTCTCAAGGCTTATCACGTCGCGGAAGAAGCCCACCGGGGACAAAAACGCGCTTCGGGTGAGCCATATATTAATCATTGCGTTGCTGTTGCCGGTATCTTAGCAGAAATGCATGTACCACCGGAAGTAATTGTAGCGGCTTTGCTTCATGACACGGTTGAAGATACTACGATTACATTGGAAGATATCCGACAAATGTTTGGCGATCGGGTTGCTATGCTGGTGGATGGAGTTACGAAGTTGACGAACCTGCCTCGAGTGTCGCGCGGCGATCAACAGGCAGAAGCGGTAGAACAGGAAGAGATTGTCCGCGAAATGGCAGAAAAGCGAGGTTTGCCCGACCCGGAAGTCGAAGCTGCACAAATGATGCGCAGTCGGCGCTATGATGCTGTTTCCGAGACTTTACGCAAAACCTTTTTGGCGATGGGGGAAGATGTCAATGTGGTTTTGATCAAATTAGCTGATCGCCTGCATAACATGCGGACACTTGCCTATATGCCTGAGCATAAACGAAAGCGAATTGCACAACAGACCCTGGATATCTTTGCTCCGCTTGCGAATAGATTAGGCATCTGGAATATGAAATGGGAGTTAGAAGATTTAAGCTTTCGCTATGTGGAACCCGAAAAATACAAAGAGATTGCTGACTTGCTCGCAGCACGTCGGTCGCAGCGCGAAGCGGAAATGGAAACCATCAAAGCAAAGTTAACCGCCTGTTTAAGCAAGGCTGGCATCCAGGCTGAAATCACGGCGCGTCCGAAGCATATTTACTCAATTTACATGAAAATGAAACGGAAGGGGATTCCATTTGATATGGTTTATGATGTTAGAGGGGTCAGAATCATTGTCGCCGACATTCCTACCTGTTATGCCGCGTTAGGGGTCATTCACACCAATTGGCGGCCAATTCCTGGTGCTTTTGACGATTATATAGCGGCGCCAAAAGACAATTTTTATCGATCACTTCACACCGCAGTTATTTTCGATGATGGAAAAACCCTTGAATTTCAAATCCGTACGCCTGAAATGCACCAGAACGCTGAATACGGTATTGCTGCTCATTGGCGCTACAAAGAAGGGGTCTCCAGAGATGATGAATACGAAAAGCGCTTACTCTGGTTGCGTTCTCTGATGGAGTGGCGACAGGACGTTGCTGATGCCAGAGAGTTTCTGGACAGCATGAAGACGGATGTCTTTCAGGATCGGGTTTATGTGTTTACCCCGAAAGGCGATATTATAGACTTGCCAGCAAAATCGACTCCGATAGATTTTGCATACCATGTTCACACGGATATCGGTCACAGGTGCCGCGGAGCAAAAGTCAATGGCAAATTGGTTTCTTTGGATTACACATTAAAAACCGGAGATCAGGTTGAAATCTTAACCGCAAAGCGCGGCGGACCAAGTCGGGATTGGCTCAATCCGAACCTGGGATTGGTGCGAACGCAAAGAGCCAAGGCAAAAATTCGCCAATGGTTTAAGAAACAAGCCCGTGATCAGAACATCAGTCAGGGTAAAGTATTAATCGAAAAAGAATTACGTCGCCTGGGATTATTAGATATCAATCTGGAGAGATTGGCAAAAGAATTTGATTTGAAATCCACCGATGATTTGTTTGAAGCAGTGGGATGTGGGGATATTAACATCGGAAGAATCGTCAATCACCTCACATTGGGAGAAAAAGAAACTGCTCCAAGCGAGATGCCACAACCTCGCCCGGCGGCAGAGCCCAGCCGAAAAGATGAATCGGTGACTGTTTTGGGCTTGAAAGGGTTATTAACCAATATCGCTCGCTGTTGCAATCCAGCTCCTGGCGATGAAATCATTGGCTATATCACCAGAGGGCGGGGTGCTACCATCCATCGCCAAGATTGCCCGAATATTATGCGTATCCGGGATCGAGAACGTCTGGTAAAAGTATCCTGGGGTGAACCCAAAAGCACCTACCCAGTCCCAATTCGGATTACAGCTTATGATCGCAACGGTTTGATGAAAGACATTTCAACCCTGGTAGCAGATGAGGGAGTCAATATGTCTTCGATTGCAGTAGAAACCAGCCGTAATCTGGCAATGATCAATATTACTTTAGAGGTACATGACATTGCTGAGTTGAGTCGTCTGCTCGATCGTTTGGAGAATTTGCCCAATGTCATTGAGGCAATCCGGGTTAGACCGGGATAAAATGATCTTGACAAAACCACAAGTCTGGTATAATTCCGCATCGCCGTTTGCAAGCTAAATGGGTAGGTAATATCTTTCAGGAGGTACCGAAATGCCACGCATACGCTGTCATTACCTGGATTGTGTATTTCTTGATGATGGTTATTGCGGTGCAGCAGCGATTGAGATTGATCCCGATGTTGGCTGCATGACCTTCAAGCGGGCTGATGATCTCGATGTAGAAGAAGACTGGGAGGATGAAGAAGAAGAACTCATCGATGAAGACGAATGGGACGAACTAGAAGATGAGGATGATCTGTGGATCGACGATGACGAAGACTATTAGGCATGGTTAATGCGGTTGTCTTTGGCAATGTTACGCTAGATGTTCTTTGTCATACAGTAGATGATGTGCCACGTTACGAGTCCGTGTCCTTTGATCGGGCGGTGCTCTCACCTGGCGGGTGTGCATCAAACGTGGCTGTAGGACTGGCTGCATTAGGAATTCCTACAGCTTTAATCTGTAAAATTGGCACGGATGTGGCGGCAGAACTTATCCGAAAAACCTGGTCGAAGTTTCATCTAAATCTGGAATATGTAAAGACTGAAGCTTCAGTTCACACAGCGGTGAGCGTTGGTCTGGTGGATCACGATGCCCAACCACGCTTTATCCATACACCTGGCGCAAATCGCTACCTGTCGATTGATGATTTTCCACAAGAGTTATTCGAGTTTGCTGATATAAAGGTGCTCCACATTGCGGGATTTTTTGTCTTGCCGGGTTTCCTAGATGAACGCTTGAAGGATTTCTTAAAACGTGCAAGGCAGGCTGGGTGGATCGTTACTTTAGATGTAGTGAACTCAAAGCGCTATTGGAAACCAGAATTCTTGTTTCCTTGTTTGAGCGAAATCGATATCTTCCTGTGCAACCGCAATGAGGCAATGAAACTGACCGGCTATGGCGATATTGAGGGAAGCGCTCAGCAGTTACGCCAATCAGGCGCAAGGACTGTGATTATTAAGGCGGGAAAGGATGGGTGTTTTCTTCATAGCGATGAGCGAATTGCAATGATTCCAACGCAGAGCGTTGAGGTGGTCGATACCACTGGGGCAGGGGATGCGTTTGCAGCTGGCTTGATTGCAGCGATTGTAAAAGGAAATAACCTTTATGAAGCCTGTTTACAAGGAAATGCCTGTGGGGCAAAAGTTGTTCAGGAGCTTGGTACCATAAGTTACTGGGAGAAACAACTGCAGGAAGAAATGAAAGATTAAAGATTTATGAGGTGATTGTTTGGGCTTTGTGATGTTGTGTTCTTGAAACAATATTGCGCATAGCCATTAAATAAAACCATGAAACCTAACTTAACAAAAAACAACAAACAAACAAAACTACTCATCACTATCACAATCACAGCCATCGCCTGCCAGACATCCCTACCAGGACTCATAGCTACGGACACTCCACTCAAAAATGAAGAACAGATAACACCAACAGCCTTCTTTCTCCTACTTACCCCCACAGCACCAAAAATAACGCCAAGTTCATTAACCCCATTGGAAATCCCCAATACAGTGGGCGAGGGGGAGGGGGTATTCACCGAGAGAGAGCAAACACCCACGCCACTTTCGACTTTTTCCCCCACATCCACCCCACAGACAATCCTGATCTATCTACAACCACAATCGCCTGTTTATCTTGTCAATTTCCTGCACCCTGAACTGGGTTGCACATGGTCAGGAGTAGCCGGACAAATTTTCAACCGTGCTGGAGAACCTGTTAATGGTTTGATTGTGGAAATCAACGGTGAATTGGATGGCAATCCATTTCTCGGTCTGGGTTTGACCGGAACGTCGCTTCCTATTGGACCAGGAGGATATGAGATTCAGCTCTCGAATAAACCACTCAAATCTAATCACTCTCTACATTTACGCATTTTTGACCAACAGGGTAATCAATTGAATGAAACCCTTCCATTAGTTACGTATAATGACTGTCAGAAAAATTTAATCATAATCAACTTTACTTTTTTAAATGAGCCCCTCAAAGAAAAGACTTATTTCCCTCTCATATTTCGATAAGCAGACATGGCGTTTAGGTTTTCTTTTAATCACTTTGACTGGATCGCTCCTATATACGATCGCCTCATTCCTGGATCAAACATTGAGCTGCTAATCCATCACGGAAACTTTCCATGTGATGGTAAAGTATTAGATGTGGGGGGAGGTACAGGAAGAGTAACCCGTGAACTGCTTAATATCCAACCCAACGTCATCCTTGTAGATAGCAGTCTTGGAATGTTAAGAGTAGCCAACCAAAACCTGAGAATCAATCTTACTCTCTGTATGGCAGAGAAATTGCCCTTCTTGTCTGACAGCTTTGAAAGGGTGATTCTGATTGACACATTGCACCATGTATTGGATGCATCCATTGCCTTGAGAGAATGCCTGCGTGTCCTCAAAGACGATGGGCTGCTAATCATCCAAGAGCCAGATATCGAACAGTGGGGTGGAAAACTTATAGCTCTGTTTGAAAAATTACTCCTTATGCGCAGCCATTTATTAAGCATCAAAGAGGTACAAAATTTCCTTGTGCCGTTTGCAAAAGAAATTATGGTCGAGCGTGGTTATCAACAATATTGGATTGTGTGTCGCAAATGATCTCAACAAATCCGGGGCAACAATTCTCCAGACAGCATGTCAATGAGACGTGTACTGCCCATGGTCGTTTTGAGTAGCACTTTTTTAGGATGTTCTGCGACGACTTGACCGATTACTGTAGCTTGATTGCCGTATTTGTTAGCTTGAATGGCTTTCAAGACCCGATCTGTGCCGGTTGGATCGACAAAAAACACACATTTCCCCTCGTTTGCCATATAGAGTGGGTCAAAACCTAACATCTCACAAACGGAAACCACCGTCTCTTTAACCGGAATAACAGCCTCATCAACGATGATCCCTACATTAGATTGGCGGGCTATCTCATTAAGGGTTGTTGCCAATCCTCCACGGGTTGGGTCTCGCATGGCATGAATTGCATTGCCTTGCCCCTGTTCGCCTGCTTCCAGAGCCTCTGCAATTAAGTGGTTAAGCGGAGCAACATCGCTTTCCAAATCGGATAGAAAACCCAAATCTCCCCGCGCCTGCAATACAGCTACACCATGCTCGCCTAGTGGACCGGACAAAATGATCTGATCACCAACTTTGGCATTGCGTCCACTAATTTGAAGAGCTCTAGGACGAACACCAATTCCACTCGTGTTAATAAATATTCCATCCCCTTTACCCCGTTCGACAACCTTCGTGTCTCCAGCAACAATGGCAACCCCAGCTTCTTTGGCAGACATTGCCATGGAAGAGACGATGTACTCCAGCACCTCGACTTGGAGACCCTCCTCTAAGATAAAGCCAGCTGTCAGATACAAGGGTCTTGCACCCATCACTGCGACATCGTTTACTGTCCCACAAACAGCCAGCTTACCAATGTCACCACCCGGAAAGAAAATAGGTGAGATTACATGCGAATCGGTACTGACGACAATTTCCGACTCGCGCTCGATAGCCGGCAATGCAACACCATCATCGCCCTGGTCAAGCAACGGATTAGTGAAATGGGTTGCAAAAACTCTTTGAATGAGGTCATAAGTCAATCTTCCTCCACTGCCATGTCCGATGACAATCTGTTCGGAATGGGTGAGGGGCAGGGGACAGTATGCTCCTAAAAAATCTATCGTTTGATGTTCGTCAGACATGATTTATTTCAGGAGACTTAAGAGACCGTGAATACTGATAATAGGCTGCACAAGCGCCTTCTGAGGAGACCATGGTTGCCCCCAGGGGATTTTGGGGGGTACAGAGCGTACCAAAGGCAGAACACTCATAGGGCTTCTTGAGCCCTTGCAAAACTAAGCCGGCAATGCACAAGGGCGATTCTTGCGCTTCAATCTCCTGAGTATCAAAGCGAAGTTCTGCATCATATTTCCTGTATGCATCCCGCAACTTCCAACCGCTTTTTGGAATCGTTCCGATTCCACGCCACTTTCGATCACACACCTCAAAAACCCGTGTTATCACCTTTTGGGCTGCCTGATTTCCTTCACAGGTAACCAACCGAGAATAAGCATTTTCCACCTCGAACGTTCCGTTCTCAAGCTGTCGCACTACCCGATAGACACCCTCCAAAATGTCTAAAGGTTCAAAGCCTGTGACGACAATCGGGACGCGGTACTCTTGCGCAATCGGTAAGTACTCCCAATATCCCATCACGGTACAGACATGTCCGGCAGCGAGAAAACCTTGCACGCGATTGCTTGGCGATCCAAGAATAGCTCGCATTGCTGGCGGAACACAGACATGCGAAACCAGCAGACTGAAATTTTCAATCCCCATCGCTTCAGCTTGCAATACACTCATCGCATTAGCAGGGGCAGTTGTTTCAAACCCAATGGCAAAAAAGACAACCTCTTTCTGGGGATTCTCCTGAGCGATCTTCAAGCTATCCAGGGGAGAATAAACAACCCGCACATCGCCGCCGTTTGCCTTCACGCTAAACAAATCACCCTTCGAACCAGGTACGCGCAACATGTCCCCATAGGAGGTAAATATGACATTCGGCAGTGAGGCAATCTGAAGCGCTTTGTCAACCAGCTCCAATGAAGTTACACAAATCGGACAACCTGGCCCATGAATAAACTCAATCTCCGGTGGCAATAACTGGTCGAGTCCAAATTTCTTTATCGCATGAGTTTGACCGCCACAAATCTCCATAATTGCCCAGGGGCGTGTTACCAGCTTTTCAATCTGGCGGAGCTTAGCCTGGACAAGTCTGGCATCTCGAAAACCATAACGAAGCTTGGTATCCATACGTTAGTCCTGTCTGGGTAATTCCTCTTCCAGGTTGACGATTTCGTTTAGCAAAGCGAGGGTTTCATTTGCCTCCTCTTCACTAATTACATTCAGCGCAAAGCCCACATGAACTAGCACATATTCCCCCACCTGTGCTTCAGGCACGTAGGTAAGGCAAGCCTCACGTACGACACCACCAAAATCAATTTTGCCCATGGTAAGGCCATTGGTTTCATATATCTCCACAATCTTTCCTGGCACACCTAAACACATCTCACACTCTCCTGTAAATTCTTTAATGACCGAAAACTTTTGCTGCAATAGCTACCTGCCCTACTGAAATGCCACCGTCGTTCGCCGGAACATCTCGATGAGTCAATACCTGAAACCCTGCTTCTTTCAACAACTCAAAAGCCTGTTCCAATAGCGTTATATTTTGCCACACTCCACCACTCAGGGCAATCGATTGAATACCAGTCTCTTTGCGGATCATCTGACAGACCTCCAAAACAATCTCCGCTATAGTGCGATGAAAACGCCCTGAAATGATTGCCGGCGAAACACCATTAAGAAAATCACTTAAAATCGATTGAATCGTCTTGACTACACTGATTTGGACAGGTAACTTGAACCCGTCTTGAGCAAATAGCAAGTCATAAGGATATGGAATTTTTCTCTCTTTTGAATAAATTGCTTCCAATTCGATAGCCGCTTGCGCTTCGTAATTGATTGACTGACGCACGCCAATCAGGGAAGCAACTAGATCAAACATTCTGCCCATACTGGAGGTGTTGACTAGGTTAATCTTATGATGTAATTGGGAATGAAGCAGTTGGCGTTCATCGGCGCAAAGGGCTTGAATAGGCGGAAGGTTCTCTGGAGTTTCTATTCCAAAATATTCAAGATAAGCCAAGGCAATCCGGGCCGGAAACCGGATTGAACGGTCTCCGCCTGGCAGAGGGAAATATTGCAGATGAGCTGCTCGTGTATAAGTATGATAAGAGGCAATCAAAAACTCTCCACCCCAAATTGCTCCATCATCACCATACCCTGTACCGTCGAATGAAACGCCGATGATTGGGTCATCTGTTTGCCAATCATTATCAGCTAAACAACTGGCAATATGGGCGTGATGGTGTTGAATGGCCATGCAGGGGATTTGCTCTTGTTGTGAGCGCTCAAGAGCATAGCGAGTAGATAAATAGTTTGGATGCTTGTCGTGTGCTATGACTTCCGGTCGGATGCGGAATAAAGTTTGATAATGCTCGATTCCCTCCTCAAAAGATTGGTACGTTTCGTAATTCTCCAAATCACCAATATGATGGCTGAGGAAGGCATATTCATCCCGAGTCAGGCAAAAGGTATTTTTTAATTCTGCACCAACTGCTAGGATTTGAGGAACTTTCCAGGGCAGACGTAGCGGATTCGGAGCATAACCACGCGATCTTCGAACGGGGTAAAAATGAGGCTCATTACCAAGTGAAATTGAACGGACAACCGAATCATCACAGCGGACGTGAATCGGTCGGTTGTGTAGCAAAAACGCATCTGCAAGGGGTGCTAATTGAGCCAGCGCCTGATCGTTATCGATGGCAATCGGCTCTTCGGAAAGATTTCCACTGGTGAGAACGATCGCTTCCACAGGATATTCATGGTAAGCCTGCTGGTCAAAATTATAGAACAACAAATAGTGCAATGGGCTGTAGGGTAGCATAACGCCCAGGAAATTCTGCTTCGGAGCTGTGCCAGGGACAATGGATGAACCTGGTCTTTTCGGCAATAAAACAATTGGACGTTCTCTGGAGGTCAATAACTGCATCGCGGCTGGGGTGAGAAAACAATGCCGCTCAACAACTTCCAGATCGGGCATCATCAGTGCAAAGGGTTTATCCACCCTACGCTTACGTTCACGTAATGTGGCAACTGCCTCAGGGTTTTGGGCATCACAGGCGAGGTGAAAGCCACCAATGCCCTTGATTGCCACAACACGACCAGCTTTGAGCAGTTTTTGAACCGCGCGAATTAGATCAACATCCGCGCTGTTTGTGACTTCTTGCCCGCCGATCACCAGGCTCAGGTGAGGCCCACAGACTGCACAAGCTACCGGTTGAGCATGAAAGCGCCGATTTTCCGGGTCGTGGTATTCAGCAGCGCAATCTGGACATAATGGAAAGCCTGCCATGGTAGTATTCGGACGGTCATAGGGGATCGTCTTTGTTATCGTAAAACGCGGGCCGCAGTTTGTGCAGTTGATAAAGGGGTAGAGATATCTGCGATTTTGCGGGTCAAAAAGTTCCTGTAAACAATCTGCACAGATCGAGATGTCGGGAGAAATAGGAATAAAAGCCGTCTCGATATCTTGGGACTCGATGATTTCAAACTTAGTGAAATGATTCTCGGCGACAGGCGTAATTTCGATTTGATCAATCCGAGAAAGCGGTGGTGCTTCCACACTTAGCCGGTCGATAAAATGGGCAATAGCCTCTTCTTGTCCTTCAACGAGAATCTCAACCCCTGCGCTGGTATTTTTAACCCAGCCAAGCAAATTTTCCTGATGAGCTAATTTATAAACAAAAGGCCGAAAACCAACACCTTGAACAATACCAGTAATACGAATATACCTACCAGCCATGTCATTTAAGCCCGTTCCGTTAACCTTCTCGATATTCGCCGATATTATTCTTCAGCCATTGAAACCAGTTATCTAATCCTTCACCACTTCGACAAGAGACTAAAACCAATTCTACGGCAGGATTAAGCGCTTGCAAACCTTTACGGAAGAAATCGATATCAAAATCTACATAGGGTAATAAATCGATCTTATTTAACAGGACATAATCAACCCCACGATACATGGATGGGTATTTATGAGGTTTATCGTGACCTTCTGGGACAGAAGCCACAAGCACATTGCAAGATGTTCCAAGTTCGAAGCTTGCCGGGCAGACCAGATTCCCTACATTTTCGACAATTAATAAATCATACTGGCTCAAGTCAGCTTGAATTAAAGCTTTGTTGAGCATCACGGCGTCCAAATGGCAATCGCCACCGGTGTTAATTTGGATCGCAGCCGCTCCGGCCGCAATGGCTCGATCGGCATCAAAGGTTGTGGCGATATCCCCATCAATGACCAGAATGCGATAGTCCTGTGAAAGCTTCTTTACGGTTTGCTCAATGAGAGAAGTTTTCCCAGCACCTGGAGCGGCCATCAAGTTGATTGAAAAGAGTCGTGCCTCTTGGAGCAAATGGCGATTTTGCTCGGCAATGGCATCATTGGCGCTGAGGATGTTTTGTATTATTTGGATGCGTTGTTCACTCATGTTTCTATGTCGATCGCTTCTAAGTAGAATTCTTCACCACTGAGGATTTTGATACGAGTACTGCCACAAGAAGGGCAATAGATCACGTTACCATCCAACTGATAGACGGTGCTACAATCCAGACACTCAAAGGACGCTGAAACTCGCCGAAAGATCAATTCTGCTTGTTCTGCTGGAGTATTTTTGGCAATAATCTCCCAGTAAAATTGAACAGATTCATCCACAATCGAGGAAAGTTCGCCGATAACCAGATAGATCTTGGTAACTTTCGCGGCGTTTGCTTTTCCAGCATGATCGAGAACTATGTTCAGAATGCTTTGGGTTACCGCGAGTTCATGCATCCATAGCGCTCAGAGATTACTTACTAAAGGGTTATTCTTTGCTCGCTTCAGGTTTCTCGACTGCTTCGGTTTTCTTTTCGGTTGTTTCCTCCGTAGAAGATTGCAAACCTTCTTTGAAGGCGCGAATCCCTTTTCCAAATTCACCGGCTACTTTACTGATTCGCCCGACGCCAAATAGTAAGATGACAATGAAAAGGATGATCAGTAACTCAGCACCTTGAGGTAAATTAAACATAGAGGTACTCCTTCATCATTAGTATTATTTGAAGATTAGGTTGATTTCAATTATACTACGCAAATATGAAAGAACCTGAGCTGGTTGTAGTTGGTGGTGGTTTAGCGGGTTGTGAAGCTGCATGGCAGGCTGCACAACGGGGCGTTCGAGTGTGTCTGTACGAAATGCGACCATTGGTGAGTACCGGGGCGCATGGTACCGATCGGTTGGCTGAACTTATTTGTTCTAACTCACTTGGTGCAAACCAAATTGACCGCGCAACCGGCTTATTGCTCCATGAACTGCGCCTGTTGGGTTCGTTGCTTATCCGCTGTGCCGATGAGACCGCCATTCCAGCCGGTAGAGCTTTAGCCGTTGATCGGGAAAAGTTTTCCTTAGCGGTGACTCAAGCTATTCTCTCACACTCAAACATTGTGGTTGTACGAGAAGAGATCAAGGCAATCCCCCAAAACCCCGCCATCATTGCCTCTGGGCCTCTAACTTCCCCAAGCCTTTCAACTGCAATCGCCCACTTTCTGGGACAATCAAATCTGTATTTCTACGATGCTATCTCGCCGATTGTCGAGGCTGATACGATTGACATGAAGATTGCCTTCCGAGCAAGCCGCTATGATCAGGAAGGGGAGGGAGATTACATCAATTGTCCCATGAACAAAGAAGAGTATGAGCGCTTTGTCGAGGAATTGATCAAGGCTGAACGAATCCCCTTGCGCTCTTTTGAAGAACAAATTGAAAGCGGGGTAACAAGTGGCAAAGGACCATTTTTCGAAGCTTGTTTGCCGATTGAAATTTTAGCCAGGCGTGGTAAAGATGCCCTTGCATTTGGGCCACTTAGACCGGTCGGCTTAAGAGACCCAAAAACCGGTAAACGCCCCTATGCGGTGGTACAGTTGCGTCAGGACAATCTTGCTGGCACGCTTTACAACATGGTTGGCTTTCAAACTAATCTTACCTTCCCAGAGCAAAAAAGAGTTTTTCGTTTGATTCCCGGCCTGGAACATGCCGAATTCAGCCGTTTCGGTCAGATGCATCGCAATACCTACGTATTTGCTCCACAAGCCCTTAAGCCAACTCTTCAGACCATACGGCGGCCCGATCTATTTCTTGCCGGACAACTGATCGGCGTCGAGGGCTATGCCGGAAACATCGCCAGCGGTTGGTTAGCAGGCATCAATGCAGCTCGTTTTCTCAGAGGGAAACCGCTCCTAGAATTGCCGCGAGAAACAATGTTCGGCAGCTTGATGTATTACATCACCCATGCTAACGAAAAGGACTTTCAGCCCATGAAAGCTAATTTTGGTCTTCTTCCTTGCAATGAAAGTGAACGGTTACGGAACAAAAAAGAGCGGCATCAATATTTTGCCCAGAGAGCTCACAATATCCTTGAACGATGGTGGAGAGAATTCGGTGATTCGAGATAAATTGCGTATAGGTATATTTTTGGCCCTAATCCTGTTGTTGACAACGGGGGGTGGTTGTAATTCCCGCCAGGCTGAAGTTTTCCATGCGAATCAAGTCTCTCAAGTTGAACAAGACTTGTCATTTCAAGTAAACTGTGGTCCAAGAACACCTGGCTCTACATGTCATCAGCGCATTCAAGATTGGATCGCGTTAAGCCTTAAGGAGCAGAACTGGCAAGTTGAACCCCAATCCTTTTCGGTTGGTCAAATTCGGGGCACGAATATCATTGGAAAGTATGGAAATGGAGCAAAATTCATTATCATTGGCGCCCACTATGATTCGCGATTTACATCCGACCAGGAGAAACAAGCTGAACTTCGCGAGCAGCCCGTGCCTGGGGCTAATGATGGCGCTTCTGGAGTTGCGTTGTTACTGTTGTTATCCAGAGAAATCCCACGACAAATTCCTCCTGCTGAGCAAACTATCTGGCTGGTATTTTTTGACTTAGAGGATAATGGGAATTACCCTGGATGGGATTGGATCTTAGGTTCTACAGCCTTCGCCAGTTCCCTTACCGAAACCCCATCTGCTGTTATTGTCGCTGACATGATCGGCGATCGAGACTTGAATATTTTCATGGAACACAACTCAACCGATGAGCTGAATCAGGAAATATGGCAAACAGCGCATCAGCTTGGCTATGAAGAATTTTTCATTTCTCAGCTAAAATATCGGATGATAGACGACCATATACCCTTTGTCCAACGCGGTTTCCCAACCACTCTGCTGATTGACTTCGATTATCCCTATTGGCATACCACCCAAGATACATTGGATAAGGTTTCCGCTCAAAGTATTCTCATTGTCTATGATACACTTATTAACTGGATAAGAAAGCAATGAGATGAGTGAAGAAAAACCAGTAACCTCACCAGCTCTCGTCAAGATAGTTAAAGATCTTCGGGAGTTTTTGCCTGAGATCACAGAGCAGTTAACCAAGTCTTCTGGCATTCGCCCATCCCTTGAGAAACAATTGCTCTCCCTTTTGAGCGCATTGGAGGAAACTGCTCTTTTGCAGGAATATTCCACCCTCGACCAAGTCTTAATGAATTGGGTTGCCCAATATACTGAAGCTGATATCCCTCAGGTGATTTTAGACCTGAGTGACTTCCTTCATTCTATCCAGACAGCCTGTCAACAGGTCATCCAGAATCATCCAGAGACATTTGACTTTGCAGAGCGAAATTTTTCTTTTGAAATTTCCGAACTGTTTTTCCACACTCAGAAGCGGTTAATACGAATCGGGTTCGAGAAATATGTCGATCAGCAATCAAGAACTGCTACTGAGATTCAAGCCATGCTAGAGAAATTAGACCAGAGTAAATCGAACTTTATTTCCATCGCTGCCCATGAGTTGAAGACCCCGTTGACGATCATTGAAGGGTATTCGATGATGCTGGGAGAGCTGCTCTTTGGCAACGAAGGTTTTAAAACCTACTCACCTTACCTAGATGGAATTAAAAAGGGAACAGAAAGGTTAAAGCAAATCATCCAAGATATGATCGATGTCTCATTGATTGATTCGCGGATGCTTCTATTGACCTTTCAACCTTGTCTGATCAATCGGTTAATCGAAACGGTTGTTGAAGATATGAAAAAGAGAGCGATGGATCGTGATTTGTTGATTCAATTTCGTCCGATAAAAGGTATGAACGAGCTAATCTATCTGGATGAAATTCGTCTCTCTCAAGCCCTGCGAAATATTATCGAAAACGCCATCAAATTTACTCCAGATGGGGGAAAGATAGAAGTGTATGGAAGAAAGCTCAGCGGATTTATCGAAATCATGGTGGAAGATACTGGCATCGGTGTAGACCCAGATGATCAGCCACTGATTTTCGAGAAATTCTCGCAATTAGGACAGGTATCTTTGCATTCATCAGGTAGATCAAAGTTCAAGGGTGGGGGTGCTGGTTTGGGCTTGCCCATTGCTAAGGGAATTCTCGAAGCTCATGGTGGCACAATTTGGATGGAATCAGAAGGTTACGATGAAATCCGCTGTCCGGGATCGATATTTCACCTGATGGTGCCAATTTATACCCAACCTCCTCAACCTTCAGCACAAATCTTCTCTGAGCTGCGGCACCAAAATCGTAATCGTCATCGAGCGAAAAATGGTTAGGAAAATTGTTCCCGTTGTCGATTCGTATCAGGAAAGAGGCGTTGCCGTAGGGGTGGAAATCGGCAAGCCCAAATCAGACTTTACGCTTGAAGACTCATTGAATGAATTATGTCTCTTAGCCCAGACAGCCGGCATTGAGGTCATCGCCACTCTTACCCAGAGACTAGAGAAGCCCAATCCCCAGACTTATATTGGTGCAGGCAAGCTCGAAGAGCTAAAAGCAGTCGTCAATGAGTTAGGCGCTAATATTATACTGTTTGATGATGAACTCTCCCCTCGCCATCTCCGAGAGCTTGAGAAACATTTTGACGAAAACATGCGCATCATCGACCGCACAGCATTGATCCTGGACATCTTTGCTCAACATGCAGCCACCCGTGAAGGTGCTCTGCAAGTCGAACTGGCTCAGTATGAATACCGTTTACCTCGCTTAACCAGGGCGTGGACACACCTTGCCAGGCAGGCTGGAGGTGGCGGCGGCAGAGCAGGAAGCGTTGGGGGAGTAGGTCTGCGCGGTCCGGGCGAAACACAACTGGAAGTGGACAGACGTGATATTCGCCGTCGTATCGCACATCTTAAGGAGGAGTTAGAAAAGGTTAAATCGCATCGCCGTCAATACCGCCGCCGGCGAAAAAAGAGCGGAATTCCAGTAGTTGCACTCATCGGATATACCAATGCTGGTAAATCCACCTTGCTGAATGCACTTTCAAACGCCAATGTTTATGTAGCCGACCAGTTATTTGCGACCTTAGATCCGACAACAAGGCGTGTTCTCTTGTCCGACCATCATGAAATTCTGCTAACCGATACGGTCGGCTTTATTCAGAAACTTCCTACCCATTTGATTGCCGCCTTTCGGGCTACCTTAGAGGAGATTGCCGAGGCTGATGTTTTGCTGCACGTGCTCGACATCTCCCAACCAACAGCTCAACAACAAGCCCAAGCCGTTTTTCAAACCTTAAAAGAAATCGAGGCTGATCATTTGCCGATTTTTACTGTCTTAAATAAAATTGATTTGCTTAAAGATTCCCAACAAACCGTAAATATCCTTGAGCAATATCCAAATTCGGTAGCCATTTCAGCTCTGAAGGGTTTAGGTATCGATGACTTAATGCGAAAATTAGAAGACTTTCTTTTTACTCGCCAGCACCCTCTCACGATAGAATTACCCCAAAGGGAAACTTACCTTTTTCAATTGTTTTCAAGAGAAGGGGTCGTTGATAAAATTGAATATTCCGGGAATCAGATCATTCTTCAAGGGAAAATCCCTGGCCGGCATTTGGCGAAATTCACCCCTTATCTATATAAAACTCCTCTGCGAGAATTGATCCAATGAAAGAATCTCTGAATCGTGCTCTCGATCGACTAGCAAATTTTTTCGCCCACCGCAAAGGATTGCTTCCTCTGGTAGGGCTGGTTTTGATCTTTATCAACGGTTTGCTTCAGTTTCTTCCTATCGACAACTTATCATTAATCGAAAAAAACATCTTCCTTCATATTGGCTTAATTCTTGCTATTCTCGGATTCCTCTTGGCGTGGTCTCTATAAGTCTAGTTTAGGCCCTCCCGCTCGAATTTCAGCGGGAAAACGATCTTCAAACTTCTTGAAATTGTCAACGAATCTCGAAGCAAGACTTTTATAACGCTTATAATACGCTTCCTCACTGACCCAGGCGGTTGAAGGGGTTAAGATTGTTTCTGGCACACCAGGACAATTTTGGGGGACTTCAAAACCAAACACTTCATCTTGTTTGGATTCAACACCCATCAATTCATCATTCAAGGCCGCATTCAATATACGCCGAGTATATTCAATACTGATCCGCTTCCCAACTCCATACGGGCCTCCAACCCAGCCGGTATTGAGTAGCCAACAATTCACTCCATACCGCATAATTTTTTGACCCAACAGATTGGCATAGGTGACTGGGTGATAAACCATAAATGGCCCACCAAAGCATGGGCTAAAAGTGATCTCTGGCTCCTCGCGGAGTCCGATTTCAGTTCCAGCTACTTTGGCGGTATATCCGGATATGAAGTGATACAAAGCCTGTTCAGGGGTGAGACGGGCAATCGGAGGCATGACCCCGGAGGCATCGCAGGTCAGAAAAACGATATTTTTTGGGTGGGGTCCCCGTTTTTCAGTTAATGCATTCTCGATATACTCCAGCGGATAGGAAGCACGCGTGTTTTCGGTTATCGAATCATCGTCCAAATCGATGTGCCGAAAGACCGGGTCATAAACCACATTTTCAAGAATGGTTCCAAACCGTTTGGTACAGGCGTAAATTTGCGGTTCTGCGGTCGGAGAAAGTCCAATCACTTTAGCGTAACAGCCCCCCTCAAAATTGAAAATTCCATCATCTGACCATCCATGTTCATCATCACCGATCAGATAACGGTTAGGGTCAGCCGAAAGGGTCGTTTTACCCGTGCCTGATAAACCAAAAAACAGAGCAACATCCCCCTGTTTACCCATGTTTGCCGCGCAGTGCATGGGCAGGATACCCGCTTGAGGTAACAAGTAATTCATAATCGTGAAGGCAGATTTCTTGATTTCCCCCGCATAACCAGAGTTACCGATGATACAAAGTTTTTGCTCAAAATTTATTGCGATAATGGTATTCCTGGCTGTCGAATCAATTGAAGGAAAAGATTTAAAGGACGGCACGGCAATCAGAGTAAATTCAGGGACATGTTGGCGATAAGTTTCTCGGTCTGCAGGGGTTAGAAACATGTTGCGAGAAAAGAGACTGTGCCAGGCTTTTTCGGTAATGACCCGTATGGGCAAGCGACAAGCAGGGTCTGACCCGACATAGCAATCTTGAACAAAGACATCTTTTCCTTGCAGATATCCCTGAACTCGGATAAATAAATCGTGAAACTGCTGAGGATCATACGGACGGTTATACTGTCCCCACCAAACCGATTCTTCGGTTTCGCTATCCTTAACAATAACTTTGTCGTCAGCAGCCCGGGCTGTATGTTGGCCGGTACTGACGACTAGCGCTCCTCCAAGTGTTATTTGCCCTTCGGCGCGAAAGAGGCTCTCTTCATAGAGCGCTTCAATAGGCAAATTCCAGTAAACCTTGCGCAGGTTTCCCAAGCCTTGAAAGGTCAGGTCGTACTCTGCTTTAAGTTCACCAGCTATAGGCTCCGCAGGCGTGCGAATGTTTAATAAGTTATTATTCATAGCCAATCCCTCAACATGCGCCGATCGCCAATATAAATTTCAGATGGAGCGTTCGGGTCAAGCGCCCATCGAATGCGCTCAATTCCTGTCATGATGTCTTTGACACTGCCGGCAAAACTCAGCCGTAAATGACCCTCCATACCAAACTCTTTTCCCGGCACAGTGACAACAAATGCTTTGCGCAACAAAAAGTTTGCCAATTCCACCGAGTTATTTGAATAGGCGCGAAAATCCGGTAAACAGTAGAATGTTCCATCCGGTGGCATGACTCGAATGCCATTTACGGTTTTCAGCTCCTGCAGGATGATATTGCGATTATTTTCAATCGTCAGCCTAAGGCTTTCTACAACCGATTGCATACCGTTTAATGCGCCTTCTGCAGCGGCTTGAAGGACAACCGAAGGGCAGGATTCGGTTTGAGCCTGAATGTTATGCAGAACCGAAACCAATCTGCGATTGGTTACCACCCACCCAATTCGGAAGCCGGTCATCCCATAAAGCTTTGATACTCCATTCACCACAATAATTTTGGTATTTTCGATATCCTTTGTAGTGAATTGATAGGGTGAAGGACATTTTTTATGATCAAAGACCAGCTTGTGATAGATGTCATCCATGACCAGATAAATGCCCTTGCGTTCGCAGTAATCCACGATCTGAGCGATGAAATCTTCGCGATAAAGCACTCCTGAAGGGTTATTTGGGCTATTGACGATAATGGCTTTTGTGTATGGAGTGACCGCTTTTTCAATGTCTTCAAAACGAGGATGAAACGTGCCATCTTCGGGTGTAACGATGACGGGAATCCCATTAACCATCTTGATAATTTCCGGATAACTAACCCAATAGGGAGCCAGCAGAATGACTTCATCCTGGGGATCGATCAAAGAATAAAATAAGTTGTACAAAGAAAATTTCGCACCAGAAGAGACAGCGATATTCTCTGGTGCAACATAACGTCCATAATTTTCTTCGGTATAGCGAATGATGGCCTTTTTCAAAGATGGGGTTCCATCAGGGGGGGAATATTTGATGTCCCCAGAGCTAATCTTGGCTGCAGCCGATAAGATAGCTGTGATCGGAGCTTTGTTTTTTGGTTCGCCAATTCCTAAATGAATCACCGACTCGCCCCGTTCACGCAAAAAGCGGGCTTCTTCATTCAACTTTAGAGTTGGGGATTCGGCGATCGCCCTCGCCAAATGACTAATGGTCATTCTTTTTAGCCCTCCATCTTCCTACTCGAATATCCAATTATCTTTCTGAATAAAAACCTGACTAACGGACTAAAGCTAATAGAACTCCACCTGCGATCACACTGGCAATTTGACCCGCTGTATTAGTCGCCATGGCTTGCATAATAATAAAATTATCCGGGTTTTCCTCATTGGCCGTGCGCGCCGCCAGCCTGCCTGCCATTGGAAAGGCGCTAATCCCGGCTGCTCCAATCAGGGGGTTTATCTTTCCTTTCGTTGCCCAATAGGCAAGTTTTCCGAATAACAGTCCAACAAAAGTATCTAACCCAAATGCAAGCAAACCTAAAATCAAAACAATCAAGGTATCCAATCGAACGAAACTTTCAGCTTTCATGGTAGAGCCAATCGCTAAACCCAGGAAAAGCGTAGAAACGTTAATGATCTCATTTTGCACCGATTGGCTCAATCTATCTACGACACCACTCTCTCGTAGCAGGTTGCCTAACATGAGCATGCTGATCAAAGGAGCAGCCTCTGGAACGAGGATCGACACCAGTATTGTAACGCCAATCGGGAAAATAACCCGCATGGTTTTGGAGACAGGTTTGTCGATATAAGCCATCGTTGCCGCCCGCTCTTTCCGATTGGTTACAAGTCGCATGATGGGGGGTTGAATAATCGGAATAAGGCTCATATAAGAATACGCAGCAACTGCAATTGGAGCCAGAAGCTCCGGAGCTAATTTTGTGGCAACGTAGATAGCTGTCGGCCCGTCAATCGCTCCAATAGCCCCAATGGAAGCTGCTTGGGGTAGGCGATACCCCAGTAGGGTCGCCAAGATTAATGTACCGAAAATCCCAAACTGACCGGCTGCACCAAAAACCAGGAGCGAGGGTCTGGACAATAATGGGCTAAAATCAATCATTGCCCCGACCCCAACAAAGATCAATAAGGGAAATAATTCGGTTACAATTCCGGTTTGATAAAGCAAGGTAAGAAAACCATGCTCTCCCGTTAATGCCGAGAAGGGAAGGTTTGTCAAAATACAACCGAAACCAATCGGCAAGAGCAAAACTGGTTCATATTCCTTAACAATAGCGAGGTAAATCAGGACCAAGCCGGCAATGATCATCAAGATTTTTGCCGGGCTAAGATCTTGGAAACCCTTAAATAACTCTAAAACACCCAACCAGGACGGGTTCATTCTGTTTTGGAACCCCCTTCAAATTCAATCAGGACTTCGTTGTGTCGAACGTGTTTGCCGACCTGGATTGGAATAAACTTGATCACGCCGCTGCGTGGAGAACGAATGGTGTTTTTCATTTTCATGGCCTCAATAACACAGAGAGGGTCACCTTCTTGAACCTCTTGTCCGACATTCACTTCGATGCTGGTCACTACACCAGGAATAGGGGATTTCACTGTATTAAGGGCATTTGTCCCAACAGTTTTGGACACAGTCACAGCAGGTTGCGTTGAAACCGTGCTTGCATTCGTACCTCGTTTCGGAAGTTTTTCGATTTTTTCTTCAACCGGGTAGACCTCATAGGTATAACCATCGACGGTAGCTATAATAGGGCGTTGATCAATGTTTTCAATTTCAACTTCAAATAGTTTGTCATGAATTTTTACTTTGTACTTCATCTGATCACCCCTCTTTTACTCAAAATCTGACTACGCAAAACAGCCTGCCAGGCGGATACAATCGCCGTAGGCGGTAATGGAAATCGGCCGGGGCCGGCTGAAATTCTTTGATGGATCGCCGTGCTGACCGCAATAGCGACAGCATGTTGTCTCATTAACTCCTGGTTTTCCTCTTGATCAGAATTTTCCTCTAATTTGGGAGCTTTCTCTTGCGCCTTCGCTAAAACAAATACAAACAGGGAAAGTAAGGTCCATAACAAGACCATGGCAACACAGATCAAGAACATACCAAGGACAGTGATTTGGAGAGCAAGAATAAGATCATTCATTTGTCACCTCGGTGGATCACATCGGTATGTTGCCATGTTTTCGCGGCGGCGCTGAAGAGAATTTATCGCGCAATGCAGCTAGGGAGGCAATAACCTTTGGACGCGTTTCGCGGGGTTCGATGACATCATCGACATAACCAGCCTTGGCGGCATAATAAGGATTGTTAAACTGAGCACGATATTGTTCAACCAATCTAGCTCGTTCTGCAACGGGATCTGCAGCTTTTTCAATTACTTTGCGGTACAGAATATTTACAGCCCCTTCTGCGCCCATGACCGCAATTTCAGCACTCGGCCAAGCATAGGTGACATCTGTACCAAGATATTTGCTGCTCATCACGACATACGCACCACCATACGCCTTGCGGGTAATCACGGTAATCTTTGGAACCGTGGCTTCAGAATATGCGTAGAGGACCTTTGCCCCATGGCGTATGATGCCGCTATGCTCCTGTTCAATTCCTGGCAAAAACCCGGGTGAATCGACAAAAGTAATAATGGGCACGTTGAAGCAATCGCACATGCGGACGAATCGAGCAATTTTATCAGAAGCATCGATGTCAATAATGCCAGCCATTTCGCTGGGTTCCTGAGCCACAATGCCAACGCTATGACCTCCCATGCGTGCAAATCCAATTATTGCATTTCTAGCCCAGCCCGGTTGAATCTCGAGGAATTCACCATCATCTACCACGTGAGCAATGACGTCATGCATCCGATAGGGTTGAGTGGGATCCAATGGGACAATAGCGTTTAGTTCCTCGTCCATCCGAAGTGGATCATCTTTCGGGGGAAGGTATGGAGGATTTTCGACGTTGTTCGAAGGGAGATAACCTAAGACCTGCTTGGTTAACCAGAGCGCTTCTTCTTCGTCTGAAGCCACTAAATGACAGGTGCCGGTGATTGACATATGCACTTCAGCACCACCCAAGGTCTCTGGGTCAACGATTTCACCGGTAACCGCTTTGATCACCTCTGGCCCGGTAATAAACATGAAGGACTTTTTCTCCACCATAATAATCAAATCGGTCAGAGCAGGTGAGTAGGCGGCTCCGCCAGCACAAGGACCCAACATAACACTGATTTGTGGAATAACCCCCGAGTATTGAGCATTACGGCGGAAAATTTCTGCGTAACCTCCAAGGCTTCGTACACCTTCCTGGATGCGAGCCCCACCGGAGTCAATCAAACCAATAATCGGCACGCCATTTCGCATCGCTAGATCCATTACACGACAGATCTTGTGACTCTGCATTGCCGATAGAGTCCCACCATATACGGTAAAATCTTGGGCGTAGACGTAAACGGTGCGGCCATCAATCTGGCCGTATCCGGTGACAACGCCATCTCCCAGATATTGTTCCGATGCCATGCCCATTTCATCGGGTAAATTGGTAATAAAGGGTTCCAATTCGTTGAAGGTGCCCTTATCGAGCAAAATATCCAATCGCTCGCGTGCAGTTAGCTTCCCTTTAGCGTGCTGAGTGACAATGCGCTCAGGTCCGCCGCCTAGGCGTGCTTTCTCGCGCAAGGCTCTGAGTTCTGCAATTCTAGGATCTTCACTTGTCATAGGTTCGACTCCATCCTTTTTCATCATACTCAAGACTCACTTTGAGGTTTAGTGATAGATTTCACATAGACGTCATCGAATTTAATGGTGCAATACTATCAAAAGGTATCTTCTTTTATGACATCCTTCACAATGCAAGAAGGCTTCACTCCTCAACATTCGGTTGTTAAGGTTGGTTGAAAATCTCATGATAACCGCGGTCCAACTCATCATCCGAAAGGTGAGCATAGCGTTGAGTTACAGTGATCGATTTATGCCGAGCCAATTCTTGAGCCAGTTTGATATTTCCACCCGATCCCAATAAGACCGCAGTTACAAAATAATGGCGAAAAGAATGAGGGGTAATCGTTTCCGATGCTTCATCTCCCAAAGCTATCTTTACATGCTGGTCTATGATTTGTCGCCCGGTGGTAGTTGAAATAGGCTTAATTTTTTTACCAGCCCCACGATCGTGACGGGCAAAAACGGGCAATGCGCCAATAGGCTTACCCGAAGCTCCATCGAACGGAGAACGCTCGGTCAGATATTCTTTGATTGCCTGCAAGCAACGCGTCGAGAAGCGGACAACAGCTTGCTGATCGCCTTTCCCGATAATGATAGCCTTTTGTTCTGCCCAGTCGAGATCACCGCGGCGCAAATTACAAGCCTCATGAATGCGCAAACCAGTATCAGCAAGCGTAAGGATCAGCGCCCGATCCCGTAAGAGCCGCAATCGCTCATTGGTTTTTTGAGGTAACAGTGATGTAAGATTTATTGCATATTCTATTATTTTCTCTATATATTTTCTGGGAAACTGGGGTAGGCGCTGGCCTGAACGACGTGACCGCTGTCGGATCAGAAGACGTAGATTGGGCAAATTAATCTCAATAAGTTGCGAAGCAGCCAAAAATTCGTAGAAGCGATAAATCGCTGTCAAATACAATTTTTCGGTAGCTGGGGTATAGGTACGCAGATCATCCAAGCAATCCAGGATAGCGTCTGGTTTTAGCGATGAGATTGGTGGATCTTGGAGTTTTGATTTATCCTGGATAGTTTTTTGAAAGAAGGATAGGGCATTGGCATAACTGCGGTAGGTATTTTGGCTTCTTGAGCGCTGAATCATCGCCAGGAAGTCATTCACTGCTTCTGAAAATTTAATCACTTCACTCATTTTGCTTCTTGATTGAGAAAAATTTATACTTATGATAATGATAGTTATCATAAGCATAAAGCGTAATTCTGTCAAGCGGGAAATTACTTACTTCCCTATAGGATTTTGCAGTTCTCATCCAAATCTTTTTTGAAACTGCAGATAAGAACCCGAATAGTCAACCCCCTTTCTGACCTTAACCATCCCTTCTAAAACTTTTCTATTTTTTCGTAACGCTTCAAACACCTCCCCCACTTTTTGAGCATCTTTTTGTTTAATTGCTTCGACAAGTTGATTTTTCGCCTTTCCTACCCAGCTCCATTCCGCTCTAAATTGATCTGCCTTCACCCAGTAATCTTTTTTCTCCCATACAGACGTCGTCTCTTGGATACTCTGTTCGATTTCATCTAGGGACAATGCAATAAAAGATGCTATATTTATATATTCTTCATTGCTAATTGCCTTTTCACACTCAATGATCGCTCTTCCAAGTAGCTTGAGGGCTCTTTCTCGCATTTGATAGCCGTTTTGTGTCTTTATAATCCTGCTCACGTCATTTTCCTTGTATCGAAGGTTGGTTGGTTTTTTATTGACGGAAATGCAACCCTTGCTTATAATTTATTTTGCATGGGGAAGTGCTGGAATTGGCAGACAGGCATGACTTAGGATCATGTGCCGCAAGGCGTGCGGGTTCAAGTCCCGCCTTCCCCATCTCTCTGGCGGTATCAGACGTTGCCACCCCACCCTATCGGGTCGTTTTGGAGGTGGCAAATGTGCGTCAGGAATTCATTATACATGACTGCTGATCATTTCAGCGGTTTTGACAGTTGACAAATGTTGCTCAATCCTTGCTCAATGATCGCCTTTTAAGTGGGTTAGCAGTAAACACTGTCAAGTACTACCACTCCAGTTTAGCAAAATTCACCAACAATTGCAAGGCTAAAACTTGTCCGACTCTCAAGTTTTTGGGTTGTCTTTCCCGATGGAGAAACACACAAAATCACTTTTTTATTCTCTTGATATAATTTATACATTCCGTTAATCGACGCATGATATAATCATGCGAACAGTGTAAAACCAATCTGATATCCTAGCTGAAGGTAAGATAAGCCTTGAAAGTTGAAACTACGCCCTTAGAAAACCGAGTATTAAAAGTGGTGGTCGAAGCCACCCCTGAAGAAACAGAAACCGCTCGCCGCACTGCAGCCCTTAAACTAGGGAAGAAAGTTCGTGTTCCCGGTTTTCGGCCCGGAAAAGCGCCTTATCCGATACTTCTCAAACATCTCGATCCATTCCTTCTTCAGGAAGAAACCATCGAAGTTTTCATTGATAAAGCATATCCGGAGATCCTGAAGCAGGAAAAGATTGAACCTTTTGATCAGGGCAGATTGGAATCCATCCTTGAGCTCGATCCTCTGAAATTAGAGATACATATTCCTCTCAAGCCTCTGGTTGATCTGGGAGATTATCGTTCTATTCGGATTCCCTATGAACCGCCAGTAGTCACCGATGAGGATGTAGACAAAGAATTGGATCGATTGCGGCAACAAAATCCTCTCATTGAACCGGTGGAGCGCCCCATCCAAGAAGGTGATGTCGTTTTTGTTGACCTGATTAGCTATCGCAAAGAAAATGGAGAGATTACCGATCAAATCATTCTAGACCAAAAGGACATCCCGCTCCAAGTGTTTCCTGAAAACAAAAAAGACTTTTGGGAGTATCCATTCCAGGGATTTAGCAAAGTATTAATTGGCAAACAAGCCCACGACCAGTTTAGTATTGATTACCATTTTCCAGAAGATTCCCCCAGCTTTTCCTTCAAAGGGATGGATGTTCATTTTGAGGTCACCATCAAACAAGTCAAAGCTCAAATCTTACCCGACCTAGACGATGAGTTTGCTCAATCGGTCGGGGAATATTCCTCAATTAATGAGTTAAGAACCGCTGTCCGTTCGCTTCTTGAGCAACAAGCCAAAGAAGAATATCTAGAGGAGTTTGATTCAAAAGTTATGCAAGAAGTAATCAATTGCTCCACCTTTGAATATCCACTGGAAATATTTGAAAGCGAGCGGAATGCTTACCTTGACGAATTAAGAAAGCGTTTAGAGAAACTCAAAATAGATCTTGATCTTTATAAAAAAATCCGAGGCCTTACTGAGGAGCAGTTTGAGGAAGAGCTAAAAGAAGTCGTAGACCGCCGCATAAAATCCTCATTGGCTTTATTAGAAATTGCTAAGAAAGAAGATGTTAACATTGATCCGTACAAAGCTCTTGAGAACACCCAAAAGGCAATGCAAATTTTTCTCGAAAATCCCAAAGATACGCATATCCCTAAACAACTGTTAGAAGAGCTTGCCCATCGACTCTCCCAACGAAATTTGATCGATCAAGTATACAATAGCGCTGTTGAAAGACTGAGACAGATCGCTAAGGGTGAAATACATAATGAAGAAATTCTGTCCAAACCAGATGACTCAGGGAGCGAAGAAATTCGTGAATCGGAAATAGCGGCTGAAAATGTGCCCCAAGAAAATTTTGCCAATGACAAATCCGGTTTGGAATAATTAAATCTATGGAACGTTTATAAAATTCGAATTGGTAGAAGGACAGGAAAAATGACAAAAATACTCTCCCCTACATCCTTAATTCCGATGGTTATCGAAACCTCCGGTCATGGTGAGCGGGCTTACGACATCTATTCTTTACTGCTTAAAAATCGCATCGTCTTTCTGGGGACACCGATCAACGATCAGGTTTCTAATCTGATTGTTGCCCAATTGCTTTATCTGAGCAGCGAAGATCCCGAAAGCCCTATCCAGATGTATATTAACTCGCCAGGTGGTCAAGTGTACGCCGGTATGGCTATTTACGACACAATGCAAATGATACCCAATCCAATCAGCACTCTGGCAGTGGGAATGACTGCTTCGTTCGGCACAGTTCTGCTAACAGCCGGCACAAAGGGGCAGCGCTATGCCCTACCCCATGCTACGATCCATATGCATCAACCGTTGGGTGGCGCGCAGGGACAGGCATCTGACATCGAGATTCAAGCGAAAGAGATTCTGCGTCTGAAATCTCGTTTGAATGAAATCTTGTCATTGCATACCGGTCAAAGCATTGAAACGATTGAGAAGGACACCGAGCGTGATTTCTATCTGACAGCCCAACAGGCCGTTGAGTATGGCATAGTCGATCAAGTCATGGAGATTCCTGAAGCAAAGCGGTTAGTCCCGCAACCGAAATAAGTTGTTCAAATTCAACAAATGAAACATAGAGACCTGACCTTGAGAGAGCGGTGAACGAAACCTTGTGTCACCGGCTCTCTCTCACCATCTCTCACTCTCAGCGGAACAGACGATGAACCTACCCAAAAAGAATTCCATTAAAGCCCTAATTGTTGACATGGACGGAGTTTTATGGCGTCAATCTCAACCGATTGGAAATCTGGCGCGTATCTTCGATAAGATCAACGCCAAAGGTTTAAAGATAACTTTAGCCACCAATAACGCTACCCTGACCGTTGAACAATACCTCCAAAAATTAGCTTCATTTGGGGTCGCCCTGTCGCCTGATCAAATCGTCAACTCACCTCAAGCGGCAGCGATGTACATGGTAAAACATTTTCCTCCTGGTAGCCCTATCTACTTGATCGGTAGAGATGGATTACGTCAAGAAATGCTCAAACACGGATATCAGATTGCTAACGGGCAAGAAAATCAAGCTGTTGTAGCAGTCGTCGTTGGAATGGACTGGGAATTGAGATTTGAACAGCTATGCCAGGCAACACTACTACTGCGAGCTGGTGCAGAATTCATTGCCACAAACGGCGATCGCACCTTTCCAACTCCACAGGGTCTTGTTCCAGGCGTTGGAGCAATTTTGGCTTTACTAGAAACAGCCAGTGAGAAAAAACCGGTTATTGTTGGAAAACCCGATCCTCTCATGTACCAGATTGCTCTTGAAAGAATGAATGTTCAGCCATCCGAATGTTTGGTGGTTGGCGATCGTCTGGAAACGGATATTCTCGGTGGGCATCAACTTGGTTCTCAAACTGCGCTGGTTCTTTCTGGAGTATCCACACTCGAACAAGCCAAAGCATGGTATCCACCACCCCATCATATCTGTCAGACTTTTGAAGAAGTGATCGACCAACTCTAAAAAGTATATGAGGGATAAACGACCCTTAATCTTTGACCTTTCTCACAAAGAGTTAAGCAATATTTTTGAAGAATGGGGCGAACCAAGCTATCGGGTAAGGCAACTCTGGGATGGACTGTATCGTAACCTCTGGAATAATGCAGAGCAATTTACCGTTTTTCCAAGACCTCTGCGCAAAAAGCTTGGCAGCTATTTTGCATTTGAATCGATATTTGCTGAGAAAGAATCAATTGCCGACAATAAAAAAACCAGAAAAATTCTCTTCCACACCCCTCTAGGGAATCCTATCGAGGCAGTTTTACTGCAGACTTTAGACCGATATACGTTATGCATTTCATCCCAATCGGGGTGCGGTATGGGATGTGTCTTCTGCGCTACAGGTCAAATGGGGTTTATAGCAAATCTCAGCAGCGGTCAAATCATTGAGCAGGTGCTGCATTTTGCTCGTTTATTGAATCAAGACCATAAAACGTTGTCCAATATCGTTGTGATGGGTATGGGGGAACCATTTCTCAATTTTGAGAACGTAATCAGAGCCCTTGCTCAATTAAATGACCCGACCGGTTTCAACTTTGGCGAGCGGCGTTTTACCATTTCGACCGTTGGAGTTGTACCAGTGATCCGCAAATTTGCCGCCTTAAAACGGCAGATCAACCTGGCGATTTCTCTCCACGCTGCAGACGACGAACTGCGTTCCGAACTATTGCCAATCAATCGCAAATACCCCCTAAATACGCTATTGGAAGCATGCCGCGAATATGTACATTTAACAAAACGCCGCCTCAGCTTTGAGTGGGTGATGATTAAGAATGTAAATGATTCGGTCGAACAAGCTTATCGTTTGTCAAAATTGCTTAAGGGTTTGCTCTGCCATGTAAACCTCATCCCGCTTAACCCGACGGAGGGTTACAGCGGCCAGGCTCCAGCGAAACAGCGAATCAAGGAATTTAAAGCTATTCTGGAACAACAGAATATTCCCTGCACCATACGCATACCTCGAGGCATTTCCATTCATGCCGGCTGTGGGCAACTTGCCGGTTTTCATCAAAGACAAAGTCATTAACCTTGTGCTAAAATGTTGATACCTTTATCAGGATAAGAAGAGCGGTAAAAATTTTGCCGTTCACCGCTTTCAATTGTGTTTCCGCTTTTCTCGGGTTATACTTGGTAATAAAGAAATATGGAGGCAGCATGAGTACACATCAACTGGTGAGACTCATTTATCCACCCAATCTTCTCCGTGTTCCGGTGATCAATCAATTAATTAAGGAGTTTGACATCACGGTAAATATCCTGCGCGCTCAAATCGATAACCAAAACGGTTGGATAGAAATCCAACTCAGTGGAAACATTCACGTCATCGAAGAAGCGATTCAATGGTTGATGCAGCAAGGCATCAAAGTAGAATTTATAAAGGACACCTGATACCCTCCTCGTGAATGATTCTAGTTTATGGAAGTCCAAATAGCGGTTTCGAAAATTCCCAAGTTCGGCATCCGTGAAAGCGGTGATACAGTAGAGGTTATCGAACGTCCACAGGGTGGAATTTCGGTTGTGCTGTCCGACGGACAGACTTCGGGGCGGGGTGCGAAATCCGTGTCAAACCTGGTCGTTCGGAAAGTGATCTCCTTGCTGGCTGAAGGAGTCCGAGATGGAGCAGCAGCCAGAGCAGCTTCAGATTATCTCTATACGCACCGAGAAGGGAAAGTATCTGCAACCCTTAATATCTGCTCTGTTGACCTGGTAACGAAAACACTTGTAATTACCCGCAACAATCCAGCGCCGGTGATTCTTTTCGACAATCAGCAGCTCCGAATCTTCGATGAAGAGAGCAAACCGGTTGGCATCTATCGAGACACCAGGCCCGTCATTGTTGAGGTGAGTCTTGCGGTTGGATTATGTGCCATTATTTTCTCCGATGGCTTGACACATGCTGGATCAAGAAATGGTAACCTCATTGACCTCTTTTCTGTGTTAAACCAATTCGGCAATAATCCGCATGATCCACCTCAGGTTATCGCCGATAATCTCCTTCAAAAAGCTATCCAACAGGATGAAGGCAAACCTTCTGATGATATCAGCATTGTGGTTATTAAAGTGTTTCCTTACCAAGGAGATCAAACTCGACGAATGCTTGTCCGATTACCCCTGAATAACGGTGGATAGCCCAATAAACTGGCATGATGAGCGTTTGCATTGGCGTCGTAGGACCCTGTGCGGCTGGCAAAACTACTTTGGTAAAAAAATTAAGGGAATTAGGTTATAACGTCCGACATATTGCCCAAGAACACTCATATGTTCCGGATATGTGGAAGCAAATTACTAACCCGGATATCTTGATTTTCCTTGACGTCAATTACCCCAATACCCTCCTTCGCAAAAAACTCGGTTGGACTCTGCAAGAATATCGAGAGCAACTCCAACGCCTAGCTCATGCCCGCCAGCATGCGGATCTCATTATCGATACCAATTCACTTACCGAAGACGAAGTATCCCAGCTTGCAATCAATTTTATTGAGAATTGGAAAAGAGAAAGATAGACGCGTTCAGAAAATAGGAGTATAATCGCCCTGCTAGCCAGCCAGAGGCGCGCCAGGGCAATGGCTGGCATTTGTTTGAATATGGAGGTCCCGACTTTATGACCAGAAACACAACCATATCCTTGATTGTCATTTTTGCCATATTGATTCCTGCAATTTATCTCGTCTTACCGACCACCAATTCTTTCTTAGGGCGGACTATCGTAACCAAGCTAGGATTAGATCTGGTTGGTGGACAACAAATTGTCTTGCAAGTCGATTTACCCGAAGATACCATTCCCGATCGCGATCTATTAGTTAAAGCCAGTCAGATTGTCGAAAGCCGTGTAAACGGTTTGGGGGTGGCAGAAGCAGTGGTACAGATCGCCGGAAATCGTTTCATCAATGTTGAATTACCGGCTGTCAAGGATGCAACGGAGAGTATAAATGCTATTAAACAAACAGGCGTCCTTGAATTTGTGGATATGTCCCAATTGAGCGATGAAGAAGCCTTTGCCCTGGTTGACCAGACGATTCGCACCGATCTTCAAGAGACTTTGGGAGGTTCTGTCACGACGCCGATTACGGCAACTGGCGCATTGACCGAAACCGTATTCCACACAATTATGACGGGCTCCATGCTGGAATCGGTACAAACTACTACCAACCAAGTCGGTCAACCGGTGGTCTCCTTTCGCCTGACCTCTGAAGGGGCAAAGATATTCGCCGATTACACCAGACAACATCAGGGAAAAATTCTTGCCATCGTATTGGATAAAAAAGTCATTTCCGCCCCACGCATTCGGGAACCCATCGAAAGTGGAGAGGGGATTATCGAAGGGAATTTCACTGTGGAAAGCGCCAATGCCCTGACCGTTCAGCTTCGGTATGGTTCTCTACCCGTTCCTCTGAAAGTCGCTGAAACGCGCACGATCGGGCCGACATTAGGAGAGGATTCTTTACGGAAAAGCCTGATCGCCGGCGCCATCGGTTTTTCCATCGTTATTATGTTCATGATACTCTATTACCGCTTACCGGGAGCTGTAGCGATTACGGCGATTCTCACTTATGCAGTTATCACCTTTGCCATCTTTCGCACGATTCCGGTAACATTAACCCTTCCCGGCATTGCCGGCTTTTTGCTCAGTACCGGATCGGCGCTGGATGCCAACATTCTGATCTTTGAACGGTTAAAAGAAGAATTACGAAGTGGTCGAAAATTAGGCTTAGCGATCGATATTGGGTGGAAAAGAGCGTGGCCTTCCATTCGAGACTCTAATATTGCTACAATTCTCACCTCCTTAATTCTTTTTTGGTTCGGGAGCACTTTTGGAGCAACGATTGTAAAAGGCTTCTCCCTGACGCTCATGCTTGGTGTCATGGTCAGCTTGTTTTCCGCAATCGTGGTCACCCGAACTTTCCTGAACGTTCTCTTTACCTTTTTTCAACCTTCAAACTATTCAAAATGGTTTGGCCTATAAAGGTGCTAAGATGATCAATATACTTGGAAAACGATATTTCTTCTTTCTCCTTTCCTTACTGATCATTATTCCCGGCATGGTTGTGCTTGGGATTTGGAAACTGCCCCTGGCAATTGACTTTACAGGTGGCTCATATCTGGAGTTCAAATTTGACAATCGGCAACCTCCACCGCCAGCAGAGATTGTGCTTCTATTTACCGACTTAGGGATCAAAGACGTTCAAGTTCTAACCACCGAACAGCAAACCATCATTGCCAAATCCAGTTTTCTTGATGAGACTACCCAAACAGAGTTGTTAAAGTCAATGGCAGAACGATTCCAAGACACCATCACCGTATTACGCTTCGATAGCGTTGGTCCAACCATCGGGCAACAGGTAACCCAAAGGGCAGCCATCGCTTTAGCTATCGCAGCCCTAGCGGTGATTCTTTACATCACCTTTGCTTTTCGGGGTGTGGAACACGCTTTTCGCTACGGATTGTGCGCCATTATTGCAATGGTGCATGACGTGGCTGTTGTGATTAGTATCGTTGCTATTGGCGGTAAATTCTTCGGCTGGCAGTTCGATTCGTTAACCTTAACCGCGTTGCTCACCGTAATAGGCTTTTCGGTACAAGATAAAATTGTGGTATTTGACCGCATTCGAGAAAATAGCGCCATCCTAAAACGACTTCCATTTGAAACTTTGGTCAATCACTCAATAGTCCAAACCTTACAGCGTTCCATCAATACCCAATTAATGACGGTCGAATTTATGTTGCTCGCCCTGGCTCTCTTCGGTGGAGTAACCTTGAGAGAATTTTCCACCATTCTCCTGATCGGTTTGTTCATGGGTACGTATTCCTCAATTTTTATTGCCGCTCCGATTCTGGTTGTCTGGGAAAACCGTGAGTGGCAGCAGTGGTTTAAACCCCGCACCAGTAACAGCGCAGCTTGAGGATTGATTACGGACGAACAAGGTAAAGGAGGGCAAACGCGCCTAATATCAGAAATGGAGCATACGGGATAGCCAAATCCGAACGATATTGTTTTCTAACCATCAAGCGGGCAACCAGCACAAAACTAAACAACCCTGCCGAAAATACCGCAATCCATAGCGCTACGAAAATTGCTGGAAATCCTAGTAAAAGTCCTAAAATAGCCAACAAGTTGACATCCCCAAAGCCTAAAGCCTCCTCTTCCAAAGCGGAGGCTTTTTTTCTGATTTTAAGCACGAACCTCCCCAGCCAATATAGCCCGAACATGACCAAAAAACCCATAACCCCACCCAACAGAGTGGAGATAAATCCATGACGGGCAATGCCAATGGCTAAAAAAATACCTCCGCCCGCAAGCACGGTTTCGAACAATACAACCCGATACTCAATATCTATCACTGTAATTACGCCAAAAACGACAAATACCAACCAGGAGAGCCAAAAATCTAGTCGCACCGGATAGCTCTGTATCCAATAAACCATTAATACACTAAATACATATACGAATACATAACGCCAGCGGCGGCGCAGGTTGCAGTTCGAACATTGTTGAAGGGTAAGGTACTGAGCATAGGATAGGCTCTTGCCACAATGATTGCAAAGCGGCTTTGTGAGACGCCGTTGATGAGGTAAACAATCGGCCAGATAATTTATCAGAAAGCCACCGAGCGTTCCAGTAAGCAGGCTGATCAGAAGAATCGCCATAGACCCATTATAATTGGCTGGAACGCTGTGAACCAGTCCATCACCTAACAAAACCTTAAGGAGTAAACAATACGATCATGGAAAAATTCATCATACATGGCGGTACCCCTTTGTCGGGAACCATACAACCATCCGGGAACAAAAATGCCGCCCTTCCCTTACTTGCTGCAACAACATTAACCGATGAACCGGTCATCTTACACAACGTTCCTCAAATTCGTGATGTCGAATCCATGCGTAAATTGCTTGAAAGTTTGGGGGTTCTGATTACCCAAATTGATCACCATTCATGGAAAGTCCATGCCAAGCAAGTATATATCCAGGACCTCGACCCCGATATTTGTCGCAGCATCCGTGCCTCAATCCTGCTGGCCGGTCCTGTTTTGGCTCGATGTGGTGAAATTTATTTACCACCGCCTGGTGGAGATGTAATCGGCCGGCGCCGTGTGGATACCCACCTTCTCGCCCTGAACGCCCTTGGTGCGGTTACAGATTACGATCGGACACAAAAACGTTTTAATTTCAAAGCCAAGCAGCTTAGTGGCGCGAATATATTACTAGATGAAGCCAGTGTAACCGCAACCGAAAACGCTATTATGGCTGCTGTAACCGCAACCGGAACAACGATCATTCGCAATGCCGCCTCTGAACCCCATGTTCAAGAGCTTTGCCATTTTCTCAATCATCTTGGGGCAAGGATATCGAATATCGGTTCGAATACTTTGACGATTGAAGGGGTTAGCAAATTGAAAGGAGGAGAATTTACAATCGGTCCAGATTATCTCGAAGTAGTCAGTTTTATTGGTGCAGCCGCAGTTACCAAAGGTTCTATTCGGATTGTCGGCGCCGGACCTCAATATTTGGATATGATCGCCATTGTCTTTCGCCGTTTAGGGGTCGAATGGTACGTAGAAGGTAATGACGTCATCGTTCCGCAGCAACAGCGCCTGGAAATCCAGCCTGACCTCGGCGATGCAATTCCAGAAATTAGCGTAATGCCCTGGCCAGCTTTTCCAACCGACTTGATGAGCATTGCGATTGTCATTGCCACGCAGGCTAAAGGAAGCGTCTTGTTTCATGATTGGATGTACCCATCACGTATGTTTTTTATCGATAAATTGGTCAGTATGGGAGCACAGATCGTACTTTGCGATCCACATCGGTGTATTGTCCAAGGACCCACCCAGCTTTTCGGCGAAAATTTAGAAAGCCCAGATATACGTGCCGGGATGGCCCTTGTGTTAGCCGCGCTGGCTGCTGAAGGCAAGTCAATCATTCGGAACATTGGTCAAATTGATCGCGGTTATGAAAAAGTGGATGAAAAACTCCGCGCTCTGGGAGCGCGGATTGAACGGGTAAGTATGGAATCCTAAACCACCTATCCCATCTAGGCTGAGTTTGTCACCTTTAGAAATTCATTGACTACGTCACGTAACATTGGCTCGGGTAAAGCCCCAACCTGTCGATGGACGACTTTTCCATTAAAGACAAATAACATTGTCGGAATACCCTGAACGCCAAATTTCATCGCCCACTCCGGATTTTCATCGGTGTTTACTTTGGCAATCAGCACTTTTCCTGCCAACTCTTTAGCAAGTTTGTCCAGTATCGGGGCAACCATTTTACATGGACCACACCAAGGCGCCCAGAAATCGACAATCACCGGGATTGGGGATTGCATAATAGTTTTTTCAAAAGCAGCATCTGTAACGTGAATAGGTTCATCAATCATATACATTCTCCTAAGTTTTTTCGGATGAAGTATAGCACGATCGCCTGAAAATGTCAGGTATAATTTCGCCAATGTCAATCGGATTTTTCTCGAAAAGAGCTGTTCAGTATCAAGTTCAAACCCCGCTCTATCAGGGGCCATTGGACTTATTACTGCATTTGATTGAGAAAGCCGAATTAGATATTACTCAGTTAGCGCTAGCCCAAGTGACCGATCAATTCTTGGCTTATCTCCAAACGCTTGATCACCTAGAAACTGAAGAGCTTTCGTATTTTATTGTTATTGCGACAAAATTGCTGTATATCAAATCCCAAATGCTTCTACCTCAATCTTCTCTTGACCTTTCGACTGAAGAGGAAAACAGTGAAGACTTGGTCAGACAATTGAAAGAATACAAGAAATTTCGCCAAATTGCGACCTGGCTAGGGGAAAGGGAGTCCCAAGGACTCAAGACTTATTTACGGCTTGCTCCTCCTCCAAAAGTCGAAAGTTTAGTTGATCTGAGTGATCTCGATTTGCAAACCTTTTTGCTTGCTGCTCAGAATGTATTTCGCAATGTTGAAAACTCGTCTGAAGTCCATCGCACAATCATCAAACCCAGATATTCAATCAAAGAACAAATTTACAGGATTGTTCAGGTATTGAAGGAAACAGGCCGCACTTCTTTTCGAACTCTGACACGCTCCTTCCATTCGCGCGCCGAAGTCATTACGCTGTTTCTGGCATTATTAGAGCTGATCAAACAGCAACAAATCGAAATTCAACAAGCTGCCCTATTTGATGATATCGAAATCTTCCCAACAACTGAAATGTTCGAGAGTGAAACCTTGGAAAGCGAGTTTGAGAACTAAAATGCCAAACCGATTAATATCTTCCAATTCCCCTTATTTACTCCAACATGCGCATAACCCCGTAGATTGGTACCCTTGGGGAGATGAAGCCTTTCAAAAAGCCAAACAGGAAGACAAACCAATTTTTCTTAGTATAGGTTACGCTTCATGTCATTGGTGCCATGTGATGGCGCATGAATCCTTCGAGAACGAGCAAGTAGCTGAGTTTCTAAACCGGCATTTTGTCCCAATCAAGGTTGACCGCGAAGAGAGGCCAGACGTAGATTCCGTATATATGAACGCAGTAGTGGCCCTAACCGGACACGGTGGTTGGCCGTTATCGGTCTTTCTAACTCCAGAGGGCAAACCTTTTTTTGGCGGAACATATTATCCCCTGGTTGCGCGCTACCGCTTGCCTGGTTTTCTGGATGTCTTGCGCGCCATCCAGGATGCCTGGACGACCAAACGGCAACAAATCGAAGAGGCGACCGCCCAAATTTATAACGCCCTGAAACTGCAATATAACATCCGCAATCAACAACGCCCCTTCGATGCTACGGATTTAGAAACAGCCACAAATCTTTTGCTACAAACCTATGACTGGGACTATGGTGGCTGGGGAAAGGCTCCCAAATTCCCCCAACCCATTGCGCTCGAATTTTTGCTACACCGCTACACCCAGAACCCCCACCTATCCCGCGTGGGCGAATTGATTGAACACGTCCTGCAAAAGATGTCTCAAGGCGGGATGTACGATTTGCTGGAAGGCGGCTTTTGTCGTTATAGCACCGATCAACGCTGGATGATCCCCCACTTCGAAAAGATGTTATACGATAACGCCCAACTGGGCCTTGTATATCTATACGCAACTATTTGCACAAAAAATGAGCATTTCAAATCCATTGTTGAAGAAATCATCGCATTTTTACTCCAATCTTTACGCGATCCAGATGGACTGTTCTACTCCAGTCTAGATGCAGATTCGGAAGGTGAGGAGGGAAAGTACTACACATTTACCCTGGATGAACTGAGAACAACGCTGACAGCAGAAGAATACGAGTTTTTCTCTAACTCACATCATCTTTCCCCTTTGGAATCAAATCCGCAATACATGGTTTTTCAACTTGTTGAAAATTTGAACCTGGTTGAAAATTCAGTTATGCTGGACACAATTTACGATAAATTGCGTCAACTTCGAGCAAAAAAAGTCCGTCCAAATATCGATGACAAATGCATCTTGAGTTGGAATGCTCTAACCTTGCGATTTTTTGCAGAGGCGAGTAAATACTTACAATCTGAACGATTCCTGGACGTAGCCAAATCGCTGGCTAAGGCAATCAAGCAGTGGTACATAACGGAAAATTCTCTGTTTCGTATCAAACGAGGTGAGGTTGTGGCTACGCCAGCTTTATTGGAAGATTACGCCAGCACCATTATTGGCTTGCTCTCCCTGTACGAAGTTACTGGAGATGTAGAATGGTTTGGGCTGAGCAAAAGACTTGCCAATCAGATGGTTGAAAAGTTCAACGATCCTCAAGGTGGTTTTTTTGATGTCTCCAGGGAACATGACCATTTAATTTTATTGCCCAAGGAACTTCAAGACACATCCATTCCTTCAGCAAATGCCCTCGCCCATCAAGCGCTATTGAAGCTTGCCAGTTATGAAGGCACTTTAATGGAGTGGTTTGACCAAGCTACCCCATTCATTCAATTGGTCACCGAAAATGCCTTGAAGTATCCATTATCCTTTTCCTCATGGTTAATCTTGATCAATACAATACTGTCTGAACCGAAAGAGGTTGTGCTAGTTGGCTCTCAACAAGAGCTCAACCCGTTTTTTAGGGTACTCTGGTCTAACCCCAGATTCGATTACGTTATTTGTCATTCAGATATGCCTATACCGCCAAACGCGCCGGCAATTCTACAGGATCGAACGAAAATCAATCAAAAACCAACAGCCTACCTGTGTTATTTAGGGGTTTGTAAAAAACCAACGACAGATTATCAAGAGTTTGATAAAATGCTTCGCGAGTGATCAGTTGGGATAACTCAACTGCCACCTTGACCTTCAGGAGAACAGATCATGAAGCAGGTAATTTCAGCCATTAAAGGCACCCGCGATTTCTATCCAGAAAATATGGCCGTACGAACATGGCTGTATGACACTATCAAAAAGATTTCGCAGAGATATGGTTATCAAGAATATGAAGGGCCTTTTCTAGAGCCAATCGACCTTTATGCTGCAAAATCGGGCGAGGAGCTTGTGAAAGAACAGTCCTTTGTTTTCCCTGATCGAGGTGGCGATTTGATTACGCTGCGCCCAGAGCTAACCCCCACCCTGGCTCGCATGGTTGCTCAAAAACAAAATCAATTAGTTTTTCCGCTCCGCTGGTGGTCCTTCGGTCCATTCTGGCGATATGAAAAACCTCAGAAAGGGCGCTCGCGTGAGTTCTTTCAATGGAATATTGATCTGATCGGCCTCAACACCCCCGAAGCAGATGCTGAATTACTATCGGTGATTGTCTCATTTCTTCGGTCAGTTAATTTGTCCTCTACCCAAGTAAAAATATTTATTAATGACCGCAAACTGATGGAAAACTGTCTAAATCATTTGGGCATCCCTGCTGAAAGGCGGTCGGTCGTCTTTCGCCTGATCGATCGTAAGGAGAAAATGGAATTCCAGGAATGGCAAAATTATGCCCGAGACGAGGGGCTAAACACATCCCAAATTAATGGAATTGTAAACTTGTTGCAAAACACCGAACTCTGGAGAGAGTCACCGAATTTAATCCGTATCTTTCAAGCCTTAGAAAACGAATCGGCCAGCGAGTTTGTCGAATTCGATCCGAATATAATTCGCGGTTTGGATTATTACACCTCTACGGTATTTGAAGCTAAAGACATTGGCGGAACCGTAAGAAGATCTATTCTCGGTGGAGGTCGTTACGATGATTTATTAGCTGCAGTTGGCGGTGATCCATTACCAGCGGTAGGATTTGCGATGGGTGATGTTGTCATCTCACTAATTCTGCAGGAGTATGGCTGTATCCCGCCTGATATCTATTCCCATCCGGCAAAAGTTCTTGTTACGACATTCTCGAATGAATCTTTGCCTTTCTCAATCAAGCTTGCCCATCAACTGAGGGAGAAAGGAATAAACGTGATTACCTATCCCGAGGCAGCCAGCTTGAATAAGCAATTAAGATATGCGGATCGAATGAAAATTCCTTTTGCAATCCTTCTCGGCCCTGATGAAATTGCCAGTAATACGATCACCCTAAAATCGCTAAGCAGTGGTGAGCAGACCAAAATAAAAAACTCTGAGATTGATAAAAAATTGCTACCGCTCCTTGTCGGTGAAGCAAAGTCATGATAAAATGGCTTTACAAAAATTACGGTGCCAGTAGCTCAATTGGCAGAGCATCGCACTGTGGATGCGAGGGTTGTGGGTTCGAGACCCATCTGGCACCCCAAGATACGGTTACCCCCATCCCTCTATAGAGGGATTTTTTATTTCATTTCAAAGAAAAGTGCCTGGCGCATCTCGTGGATATGCTGCGGTGAGCTACCGCAACAAGCTCCAATTAACTTTGCCCCGAGATGACGCACGCTTTGGGCATGTTCCGCCATGACCTCTGGCAAACCATCATAAACCACTTTTCCATCCACTAGTTTAGGTATTCCGGCGTTAGCTTTAGAGATAATGGGTTTTTGACAACCTGCTTTGTGCATGCGATCAATGACCGCTTCTAATTCTTGAGGTCCTTTGCCACAATTTGCCCCAACAGCACTCAACTCGAGCTCGTTGGCGAGTTGAACCAATTGCTCAGGCGTGACACCCATCATCGTCCGCCCTTTGCTCTCAAAGGTCATGGTTACAGTAATCGGAAGGCGGGTGACCAATCGCGCCCCCTGAACAGCCGCTTTTACTTCTTGCAGGTCGGCCATTGTTTCAATCCAAATCACATCCACTCCGCCGCTGGACAATCCTGCAGCCTGCTCTGCGAACGCTTGAACTGCCGCTTCATAGGTCAATTTTCCAAGCGGCGCCATCAGTTCGCCGGTCGGCCCCATTGATCCCGCAACAATAACGTTTGGATATTCATCGGCTACTGCGCGGGCTAATTCGGCTGCAGCAAGATTAATGTCGCGCACGCGGTCATCTAACCCATGTCTGCTCAGGCGGAAACGATTACCTCCAAATGTATTGGTTAGGATAACATTGGCCCCAGCCTCGATATACGCGCGATGAATTTCTTTCACCACCTCCGGATGCTCAAGATTCATCTTTTCAGGAGCTTGTCCGGCTTCCATGCCTTTTGACATCAACATCGTACCCATTGCCCCATCCAGAAGTATCACTGTGGCTTCGGATAATAATTTTTCAAATTTATTCATCTTACACCTTCAAAGGACAGATGATGGAGAACAAATCATTAAATAAAAATGGCGAGGGTGGGATTTGAACCCACAACCAAGGGCTTATGAGTCCCCTGCTCCACCATTGAGCTACCTCGCCCTAAAAACCCAATATCTGGGGTTTTCCGCCCATGTCAACCATATAAGGGGATTTTTCACATTCCGTTTTTTTTAAGATACGTCTGATCTGTGTTTGTATTGCAATTATAATCTAAAGTCGCCCTATTGCAAGGGAATATTTCAACTATTTGGCACAATTAATTCGTGAATAGCCCGCACAGCCCTTTGTTCATCAGCGCGATCGATGACCAGGGAAATGGATACCTCCGATGAACCCTGAGCAATTGCAATGACATTGATCCCATTTGCACCTAATTTGCCGAAGATCCGTCCGGCAATGCCAGGTGTGCTGCGCATCGCAGCCCCAACAATCGTAACAATCACGACCTCGTCGGTTGCCCAGATGCGATCAATGTCTCTGGTCGCCAATTCCCGGCTAAAAGCTTCATTCAAGGATCGCAAAACAGTTTCAACAGACTTTTGCGGAACCGCAAAGCAAATCGATTGTTCTGAGGAGGCTTGCGTAATCAAGGGAACGCTCGTCCCGGTAGCTGCAACAGCGCCAAAAGCTCGTGCGGCAACTCCGGGTACCCCTAGCATACCACGCCCCTCGATGGTCACCAGAGATTGCCCCTTGATTGAAGTTACCGCTTTGATTACGCCATTGGTTTGCTTATCGTTCTCCACGGTCAAGAGAGTACCTGGATGCGAAGGGTTAAAGGTGTTCTTTACTCGAATAAGAATCCCGGCATCAATCAAGGGTTGCATGGTCTTGGGATGAACAACCTTTGCCCCATAGTAAGCCAGCTCACCGATTTCCCGAAAAGTCAACACATCAATGGTGGTTGCCTCTGGAACAATCCGCGGATCGGCTGTCATCACACCATCGACATCCGTCCAAATCCAAACCTCCCTGGCCGGTAAACAGGCGCCCAATAAAGCTGCCGAGTAGTCACTGCCTCCGCGTCCAAGCGTAGTGGTAGTTCCATCCTCAGTCGCTGCAATGAAACCTGTCACAACCGGCACAATTTTGGAGCTTATTACAGGTAACAGCATTTCTTTGACTTTACGCTCCGTTTTTTCTCGAATCGGGTGAGCAGCTTGATAGGCGCTATCGGTCACAATCAACTTTGTAGCGTCCATAGACCTGGCTGAGATTCCGCTAGCGTTTAAGTATTCAGCGAAAATGCGCACACACAGCATTTCACCAATCCCAGCGATCGCATCCAGGACGCGTGGCGTAGCTTCTCCAATGATATCAATCGCCCGACAGTATTCAGCAAACATGCTGATCAACTGATCGATTTGTTGCTTAACAAAGACTTTCCGTTCGGTCTCTTTAATTAGATCGTCCACTACTTGATAATGTCGAGTAGTCAGGGCGCCGGCAATTTGTAAAACCTGATCATAGCGGCGATTTTTTGCCATTTCCGTGGAGCGAAGCAAATCATCGGTGACTCCGGACATGGCTGATAAAACCACTACTGGCATCCATCCTTCCTTGATAGTGTTCTCTACAATACCTTTGACACCTGTCATTGCCTCGCTACTGCCAACCGATGTACCCCCGAATTTCATTATTAGAAGTGGCTTATCTTTCATCGTTCGTTCTCCTTGACAGAAATTACTGTTTGTCCTTCAAGTCGCCTGGCAAAAGCGGATAAAACCTCGTAGTAAGGCTTTATGCTGGGAATATAGTGTTTTTCGTTATACCCATGAGGATCAATACCACTCTGACCCCACACAACTCCCTGACCCGCTGGCGCAAAACGAGCGCTTGTAGCAGGTAATTTTTTGCCTATCCTGGGCGGCTCTTTGGCAACCTCTTGATACGCCTCCAGTAAAATCCGTAAATAGGGGTTTTCCGGACTGCAACGTATCCCTTTTTCGCATACCTTCAAGTGAAATTCCAGTTCATTTTGACGACATAGTTCTTCAAGATTCTTTACCAGTTCATCGACATTTTCTTCAGGGATTGGGCGAACCTCTACACCCATAATAGCAAACTCTGGTGAGACATTGTACAAGCCCTCTTCCCCAATGCGCACAAAAGGTATTTGAAATTGAGAATTCCACCGATCCGGGTTAGAAAGCTGGAGACTGCGCTGGAAAAGCTCAATCATTTTCTGCCGGAAGTCAAACAACTTGGCAGGCAGGTCTGCCTTTACCAGACTTCCAACAGAAGTTTGGCTCGTATGCGCCCGTGTGCCCCGCGCAATAATGTCAAACCGCATGATCCCTCGGTTGGAGGTACAGATCTCACCCAGCAATTCATCGCCTTTTTCGCCAGTTCGCTCACCAGCAATAAATAACTCCGGTAAGGGGTATCCTTCGTTGCCAATCTGAGCCAAAACATGAGGTGTCCCCATCGGTTCAAACTCGCCATTTTCTTCATTGCCAACCAATAAAAGATTTACGGCTGGGTATGGTTCACTCTGCATTAGGCGGTCTTTGAACCACACCAGATAAGTGGCTACCACTGTTTTCATATCCGCTGCCCCTCTACCGATAAGATAGTCTCCCTCTAAACGAGGCTGGAATTGAGATTCATCTGGAGCAGGTTGCACAACATCGAAATGTCCACTTAAAGTAACCGGGACATAAAGATGACCGGGGAATCCGATCAGTAAGGCAGGATATTTGTGTTTGTTGAAATAGCGAACTTCCAGGCCACTTCTTTCAGCATAGTTACAAATAAACGAAGCAGCAGAAGCCACATCTTCCAATCTCTCATTCGTACAGGCAGTTACGGATGGAATTTGGATGAGTTGCATGGCAAGGTCAACGATTTCTGAGGTCTTATCAGCATAAACTTTGATGACTTGTAGCGGTCGCACCGGCTTAAATGAGATGGGAATATTGGGGTATTGACGATACTCATCGCGACCGCGTTGGATCAGGTTCTCCAATTTATTTACCTCATTCCCCAAACGATAGAGTTCACCTTGGATCGTGGCGATATCGTTCTTGACCGCTTCTTCACGCTCTTCGGCTAATCTCTGTAAATACTCAAGGGGGATCTCGTCGACCTCGCCCAGTTCCTGCAAAACACGCCGACGGATCTTCTGGGAGGTATTGGGTGCACCCTTTGACATTTCGACCAAGGGGTTAAGGAATGAAGTCATTTCTAACCCCTCTGCCAGTGGCGTGACTTCTTCCAAAACCCATCCCAAAAATTCCCGCACTCTGATGGGTTTCCCACTGAGAGGATTTTCGATTTCGGCATCTAGGCCATGGCGAGCAGCTTTTTCTTCATTGCGCCTAGCGCGCTCAATATCTTCTGTATCATACCGAAAGCTCACCGCAAAGGATGGATCGCTATAAAAACGGAGCAATAGAAGATATTTTAGAGTCAGATTTGCCAAATCCGTCTCCATGTCATGTCCCCCCTCGTCACAGCGTACCTCAACCCTGGACATCGGGATATTAATCCGTGCCAGGAGATTCTGTTTTTCAATTTCTCTTGCCATTTCTTCAGCTTGATCGTCTTTGCTAGCGGTGTAAAGACCTCGTGCATATAATTGGCGCAATTGGTCGGAGGTGATCGCGATCAAGCGCTCTACCGGTTCAGAAAAGGAACGCGCCCGAACCGGAGTCCAGTTGTTATTTCCAAATCGAATCCCTTTACGAACCAACTCATAAGAAATGCGCAAATAGTCCTCATATGAGCGATATAGGCCAGGCAAATCCAACAAAATGGGATTCGGAAAGGTCATGTTGCGAACCGAATCGGCTTTGGCGAGAACAATTACCTGCTTTCCGTTGCGATACTGGCTGACAAAGGGCGTCGAAGCGGTTGTCGCAATGAAAAGGGCTGCAAAAGCTCTGAGCAGTCGCGTGGAGCGGATATACACATAATTTTTATATTCGTCGAGATGCTGAAAAGGTTGACTGATATGGTTGGCTAAATTTTGATTTTGGTGGACAAAATCCCAGGAGAGCAAAGTTTCTGGTAAAGAAAGATTTGTATGGATTCCCGCTGTCGCTAAGGCTGCTCCATATAAATCCACACATCGCTCAAGGTAACGTCGTTTGGCTAAATTCCATGAACCTGGGATACAATCCTTGCCAAACTGGGGTTGAAAGAGCAAGTTTCCATGCCAGTAATAAAACCTTTCGCCAAATTTTTCGCTGGCTTGATGTAGGGCATTAATTAAGACCGCCTCCAATATTCTTGACTCATATACAGCTCCAATCAAATGATAATAGGGTCGCGTTGCCCACTCGATCATCCAGTGATAGACCTCTAATTGAGATAGGGATCGGAAGGAAGGCGGTAGAATTTCATCACGCAGATAATCCACAAACGAAATCCGTTCCGGGCCTGACCCAACTGTCAATAGCGGCCAGAGACGCGAGTCGAGCATATTCCACTCTAGCTCATAACCGCAGATGCCGCTTTGTGGATTGGTCTGCTCTGCTACTTCTAGAGCATGACGAAATTTTTCCACAAACAAATTTGGCTGATAATCACTCATAAGGCCTCCAGGCTCTTCAAACCTTGAACCAGGCGTTCCAAAGCGCCTAACGTTCTTTCTACTGGTGTCGCATAAGAGAAGCGGATCCATTCTCCGCCATAAGCAGAGAAGAACGCACCCGGTACCACCGCTAAACCAAATTCTTCAGCAAAATACTGGCCCATCGGTTCTGTATCTGTCCACCCCTTTGCTTTCAACCACGCTCCAACATGGATAAAAGCATAATAACCTTTCCCCAGTATGTACTTGAACTGATGTTTATCCAGGAATTCTTTTAAAGCCTTGCGGCTGGCATTGGTAGGCTCGACAATGGGTTTGGAAGCTTTATCATACCCCATCTGATAAGCTGCCATAGCTACCGCCAAAGAAAAATACGGTGGCATGACCGTATGCGATGCCCGCGAAACGATGAACTTAATCACTTCTTCTGAAGCAATTAAATGACTATTGCGGATATTCGAACCACCCAGGCTTTTGGTTATTCCATCCAAAAATATTAACCGCTTTCGTTCCTCTTTTGTAAAATATTGTAAGAAGGAATTAAGATCCATGGGCTGTTCATCCGTCACGTAATGGTACATCCAATCAAACAACACGAATGCCACCCCAATCTCTAAAGCTTTCTTTGCCAGGCTGACTTGCCTTTCAACCGATAATGTCAATCCGGTTGGATTATCAGGATTGGTAATAACCAAACAAGCAACCTTGCGTCCCAGTTTGGCTGCATAATCCACACATTCCTGAATGCTCTCCTCAGTATATGCCCAGCCATTTTCTGGTTCTCCAGGGGCATAAAGGACATTTGCGCCAATTCCATAAGGTCCCCAATTGTAGGAAATCCAAGGCACTCTGGAAACGATGATCACGTCGCCAATGCGGCCGTATCCAAGCGATAGCATCGCTTGATAGGCTTTTACCAAAGCATCTCGCCCCCCGGCTGTACCAACTACATTGGCCGGCGTAATTCCCAACGGAGAATCAAGTTTCCAGTAATCTTCAATCACCGAACGACGGAAATCATCTGTCCCGTAGGGCATATCGTAGGATGTCCCATGTTTGATTTGCATTTCGGCGGCTTTTTCTAGGATTTCTGGCAGGACTCCAGGCAAGCTGGCGCCTCCATCTCCTTGAGACGCATCGAAAATGGGCTGTCCGGGATATTTCTCTTGAAAAACCTTCAAAGATTTATTAATCAGGAACATTCGCGAGGGAGGAATGTCCATCATTTTTCTCAAATAATCATTGACTGGGATTAAGTTCTCCTGAGGAACTGCGAAGACCGGTTGATCAAGGGGGGCAAGATTTTCCATCATTCACTCCTTTTCGTTTTCTTTATGATAAAAAAACGCCCCAGATGGGGCGTTTTGGTTAATCGGTTTTCTTCACTAGCCAATTAAGCGCGAACGCCCCACCGGTTTGGGTAGGTAGTGGTGGTCATCGTATTGGTGGTGGTCGCGCAGTCTGACATCATATTGGGCGCTAATATATCACCTGAAAAACAATCCGTCAAGGGATAAATTGCCAAAAAAATTAAATGTGCCGCAAGATTACATATTCTGACAGTTCTTTGAGGGCTTTTTGTTCTTCACACGCAGGACGGTCTTCTAAAATTTCAACTGCTTGACGAATATAATCGCGAGCAATTTGAAAAGCGTCCTGAACAGCTCCACTTTCCCGAATATCTGTGACTAGTTTGTCGATATTAGCTTTTTCGCCTCCAAGAACCGCCTGGACTTCTTGATCTTCTGGATACTTTTCTAAGTAACAGATAAAAGGCAAAGTAATCAGACCTTGTCGCAAATCATTTGCGACCGGTTTACCGACCGTTTCTTGAGCACCGGTAAAATCGAGGATGTCATCCACAATCTGAAATGCCATTCCCAACGCATAACCAAATTGACGCATCGATTCGACTTCGGCATCAGAGATATCGCTTAAATGCGCCGCCGCACTCGAAGCCAACTCAAATAATGAAGCCGTTTTAGCGTAAATTCTCTTGAAGTATTCTTCCCGAGTCGAATATCGATGAGTAGAAAACAACTGATCGATTTCCCCATTGACAATAATTGCCAGGGTTTTGGCAAACTGCTTCATCAAATATACGGACTCGGTTTCTGCAGCGCAACGAGCAGCTTGAGCAAAGATATAGTCACCGGTTAAAACAGTTGCCGCAGGAGACCATTTAGCATTTAACGTAGCGATACCTCGGCGTAGTAAAGCGCCGTCAATCAAATCGTCATGAACCAACGTTGCGGTGTGGAGCAATTCGATGGCAGCGCTCAAGGAAACTAACTTTTGAATATCACCCTGATACATCCGGCCAGTCAGTAGAGCTACGGCTGGACGTATGCGTTTGCCACCCGAAGATAATAAATGTTCAAGCGCATTGGACAACTCTTGATGATGATGGTCATCCAAAGCGCGCATTCGGTTTTCGACTTTGGACAAGTCAGAAAGAATTGGAGCGAGAAAATTTTGTGGTGGATTCACGTCAATCTATTCCAAAAAGATTTTGAGCATTAAATGTTGTCACATTGGCGAGAGATTCCATCGAATTGCCCGTTAAATTTACCATCTCTTGCAGAGTGTAATTGAGATAAGCCGGTTCATTTCGCTTCCCGCGTTGAGGTTGAGGGCTCAGATACGGCGCATCTGTTTCCAGGAGTAGAAACTGCGGGGGAACACCCATAACTACTTCTTTGACCTTATGCGCCTTGGGAAACGTGACTACTCCGCTTATCCCAATCGAGAAACCCAGATCAATCATCCGTTGCGCCCACCCAACATCCTCGGAAAAAGAATGCAGAACGCCTATCCGCTTTTTGTTTGCTTGCAGGACTGTTGTTTGCGCTTCAGCCCATTTTTTCAGGATTGGATACATTTCCTCTATAGCATTGCGATTGTGAATGATCACCGGTAAACCTGCTTCCGAAGCCAGTTCCAATTGCCGTTGCAGGCGAGTTTTTTGCTCAGCTAATGAAACGTACCCGCGATAGGTATCCAAACCAATCTCGCCTACTGCAAGTACTTTCGGATGAAATAACAACTCCTGAATCTGTCTCAACTCTTCATCAATATTTAATACCTGGCTGTTTGGATGAATTCCTACAGCGGCGTAAATCTCTGTGTATAGCTCCGCTAAATGAATTGTTTGTCGGCTGGTTTCCGCATCAATCCCAACAACAATCATCCCCGTGACTTGATTGTCAATAGCACGCCCAATCACTTCAGCTAGGTCTGCTTTAAATTCAGGCAAATATAAGTGGCAATGCGTATCAATCAGCACCATGCGTCACCGCACACCCGCAATTTTCAATCCATCCTGGAGAATTTGATCAACTCGATCCGCATAGGTCGTTTCAGTATACACGCGAATAATTGGTTCTGTTCCAGAGAACCGAATCAGCAACCATCCACCATCTTCCAATGAGAATTTGAAGCCATCGGTCGTATCCAGGCTGGTTACAGCGAGTCCCCCAATCGAGGGAGGATTTGCCGTGAGGATCTTTTCCTCGTACTCCTTTCGGTTGCCATCAAATGGAGTGTCGATCCGAGAATAATAGTGTGCACCGACAACACGAAACAGTAAATCAACCAGTTGCGAGGGCTTCTTCCCAAGTTCAACCATCATATCCAGAAGGTAAAGAGCTGCCAAAATGCCGTCTCTTTCAGGTACATGCCCATGAAAGGCATAGCCACCGGATTCTTCGCCTCCGATCATGGCATGGGTTTCCAGCATCTTTGGCGCTACATATTTAAACCCGACTCCGGTTTCATAGACCGGAACACCATAAATTTTGCCCAGTTTGTTCAACATGGTTGTTGTCGAAAGGGTTTTCACAATCGGTCCTCGTTCCCCTTTCACTTCCAGAAGATAATAAGCTAATAATCCAAATACCCTCAATTGATCAATAAAAACACCTTTTTCATCTCCAACACCAACCCGATCAGCATCTCCATCGGTGATGATCAAAACGTCCGATTGAGTGTCCAGGACGGCTTTTAATCCCTCGTTGATGTTGGGTGGAATAGGTTCTGGTCGCTTCATGCCGGGAAAGATAGGATTGCGTTGATTGTGTATTTCAATTACAGTGGTCGTTCCACCTTCAAGTAAACGGGGAAACCAGCCAATACCGTTGCCCCACATTGGATCGACACATATTCGTAAACCAGAACGACGGATTTTTTCAAGATCGACCAGACTGTGAAGTTGCTGAATGTAAGCGGGAGCCGGATCAAATAGGCGGATCTTACCGGCCTGATGGCCTTGTTCAAAAGGCATTCGGTTAATGCCAACCTCGTCCTGCGGGATTCGATTTTCAATCTCTACCAGATTTTTCGGATCAATCGCGCCTCCGAATTCATTGCGCACTTTAAAGCCATTGTCGGTCGGCGGATTATGAGAAGCAGTGATATTAATTCCGCCGGCTGCACCCTTTTCGACTATTGAATAAGCGATCACTGGCGTTGGGGTTGCTGTTTCTGTCAACCAGACTCCAAATCCATTGCCGGCCATCACCTCTGCCGCGGCTGCGGCAAAATTTTCTGAATGAAACCGACGATCATATCCGATAACGACATCCTCACCTTTATAACCAAAATCTTTCAAAAAATTAGCAAATCCCTGAGCGCAACGCCTCACATTCAAAAAGGTATAATCTTCGGCAATTACACCACGCCAACCATCAGTCCCGAACTTGATTTGAATCATGTTATCCTCCAATGCGATATTTCTACACCAATTATATCAAGGTAGAGATTAGTTCTTCGCTGCACAATCAATGAGTCTATCACATTCCGATGTTTTTTCGCATTGGAGCAACCAACCTAATTAGGATATAATTACTCCAGTGACCATGAGAACGGATCGAGTATATTTGGATTATTCTGCTACAACACCGATGGCGGAAGAAGCCATCGACGCAATGTTGCCATTTTTTCGGCAAGAATTTGGCAATCCATCATCCATCCATCGCTTCGGCCAACACGCGGAAGCAGCTCTAGAAGAAGCTCGCGAAGTCATTGCCACGCACTTAAACTGTTCTGTTGAAGAGATTATCTTTACTTCAGGGGGCACCGAAAGCGATAACCTGGCTTTACGAGGGGTAGCATTCGCGCGCCGCGAAAAAAGTGGAGCGAATCATATCCTGATCAGCGCCGTTGAACATCATGCCATCTCTCATACTGCCGCACAATTAGCCAAAACCTTTGGCTTTGACCTCGAAATTTTATCCGTTGATTCGTATGGAAGGGTGGATCCTGACCTTGTTCGCCAGCACCTGCGATCAAACACAGCTCTGGTGTCAGTGATTTACGCCAATAACGAAATTGGCACCATCAATCCTATTCGAGAAATCGGTGAAATCTGCCGCGAGAACGGTATCCCATTCCACACAGACGCCGTTCAGGCAACACCTTATTTAACGCTGGATGTTCAAGACCTTAATGTCGATCTGCTCTCGCTCGGCGCTCATAAGTTCTATGGACCAAAAGGAATTGGTGTCCTCTATGTCCGTAGAGGAACGCCTATCCTACCCTGTCAAACTGGTGGAGGACAAGAAGGAGGATTGCGCTCAGGAACGCAGAATGTGCCTTATGTCGTAGGCATGAGTCATGCCTTGAAATTCGTTCAAAAGAATCAAGCCCAATGGAATGCCAGTTTGCCAATCCTGCGAGATCGACTGATTGAACAGGTATGTCAGAAAATCCCCAACAGCGCCTTGACCGGTCATCCCACTCAACGCTTACCCAACCATGCCAGTTTTGTCTTCGAGGCTGTAGACAGCCAAAAACTGCTGACTCTATTAGATATAGAAGGTTTTGCCTGTTCATCGGGATCAGCATGTAAAACCGGCAGCCCTTCTCCGTCCGAAGTTCTCTTAGCGCTCGGCTTATCGCCCAATTTAGCCTTAAGTTCTCTCCGAGTCACCCTTGGGAAAGATACAACCGCCGAACACTTAGAGAGCTTTTTCGGTTGTCTGATCGAAAAGATTGAAATCTTGAGAGGCTAGAGCGGACCTCTGTAGCTTATGATGGGAAAAACGGTTGTTGTTGGTATGAGTGGTGGCGTTGATAGCTCTGTAGCTGCTGTCTTACTACAGAAACAAGGCTACAACGTAATCGGTGTCATGATGAACTTATGGAGTGAGAGCGGTAAAGCGTCGGTTAATCGTTGCTGCACACCTGATTCGATGCGGTTAGCAAAAAAAGTGGCAGCCAGGCTGGATATCCCCTTTTACACCTTAGACGTCCGGGAACAGTTTTATCGTCAGATTGTCACCTATTTTATCGAAGGTTACCAGCAGGGAATAACCCCTAATCCCTGTATTCAGTGCAATCGATTGATCCGCTGGGGAGCATTGCTCGAGTTTGCTCTTTCTTTGGGAGCTGACTATTTCGCCACCGGCCATTACACTCGAAAAGTCCTCGATCATCAAGGTGTTTTTCACCTCCTGCGCGCCAAGGATATCAACAAAGATCAATCTTATGTGCTTCACATTCTCACCCAAGCTGATTTAGCTCGCACGCTATTCCCCCTGGGAGAATTTACCAAAGCAGAAGTTCGCCAAATGGCAAGCGATTTTCAGCTCCCGGTAGCCCATCGACCCGAAAGCCAGGATCTCTGTTTTTTGGGTGGCGAGGACTATCGTTCATTTTTAGTGCGACATCTGGAAAATCCACCTTCTCCAGGACCGATCATCGACACTCGTGGAAAATCCCTCGGTCAACACCGTGGCTTGCCCTTTTATACCATTGGTCAACGAAAGGGATTAGGGGTCAGTGTTGGCCAACCCATCTACGTTATTGATAAGGATATCATCAATAATACGCTCATCGTCGGTTCTAAAGAGGAGACGCGCAAAAAGAATTTTATCGTTACCAGAATTAACTGGATTCAAGGCGCACCCCCAGCAAAGGAATTTGAATTAGCAGTAAAAGTTCGCTATCTTTCACCCTTCCTGGATGCGCACCTGAAAGTTTTGGAAGATGGTTCTTGTCTAGTAGAATTATCGCAACCCTATTGGGATATCACCCCAGGACAGTCAGCCGTATTTTATCAGGCAGAGGAGTGCCTGGGTGGTGGTATGATTCAACAAGTCCAATCTTGATCCTGGGAAATCTTATGTCTTTCGTAAGCTTTCTGTTTGGATTGATCCTATCAACCTTATATGGTAGCCTGTTTCATCTCTGGCGCGGTGGTGGATTGGGTAGATTGATCTTCTACATCTCACTAAGCTGGATCGGGTTTTGGGTCGGGCATTGGGCAGGAACGTCTTTCAACCTTACTTTTGGAAAGATTGGGACTTTACAGGTTGGCTCTGCTACTTTTGGTGCAGTCGGGTGTCTTTTTATTGGTTACTGGCTTAGTCTGATCCGCATTCCAAACCAATAGGTATATCGAATGGATGGTCACAACTCCTCATCCACTTTTACATCGGTCGGTGACCTGGCGCAACTGGTGAGCCCGACAAACAAAAAAATATTCGTTCGCCTAACACCCGGATCACATATTCACACCCATCGTGGTGTGGTCTCTCATGATCAATTGATTGGTATTCCATGGGGGAGTGAAGTCTACAGCCACACCGGCAGCTCATACGTCCTGCTAAAACCCACTCTTCACGATTTGCTCATAGAGACAAAACGCAATACCCAAATTCTATACCCGAAAGATATTGGCTATATCCTTTTGAAGTTAGGTATCGGAGAGGGACAAACGATCCTCGAAGCTGGTACCGGTTCTGGAGCGCTTACCACCGCTTTCGCCTGGTACGTTGGCAAAAGTGGCCGCGTCATCTCTTATGACCTGCGCGCCGATATCCAAAATTTAGCCCGCAAAAATCTCCAACAACTGGGTCTGGAAGAACGCGTTACCCTCAAGACCAAAGACATTGGAGAAGGTTTTGATGAAAATGAGGCAGATGCCTTATTCTTAGATTTACCTAATCCATTTGAGTACATCGAACAAGTTGCTAAAGCATTAAAACCTGGCGGCAATTTTGGGGCAATCCTCCCTACCACCAATCAAGTCCAGAAGTTGCTTTCTGCCCTGAGCCATCATCATTTCGGGTTTCTCGAAGTATGTGAGATACTCATTCGCTATTATCGTCCATTTGCAGATAAGTTGCGTCCCACTGACCGCATGGTAGCTCACACCGGTTACCTGGTTTTTGCCAGACCAACCCTTGCTGGATTATTTTCAACCAGTTTACCAGCGAATGCCGCTGAACCAGAAGAACTTACCTCTGATGAGTAGATGGACATCCTGAACCGCTACTCAAAAACCGAATTGAGTAAGTTTTTACAGAATGTTTTCAAATCCTGTGAGCCAATTTCCCCCATTTTTGACCGCAATTTTCGCTTTCCAGCACCCGCGGTGAAAGCCGCAATTTTAGTACCTTTTGTATTTGTAAGGAAACAATGGAGTTTGTTGTTTATTCGGCGAAGCGTAGCCAATGACCCACACAGCGGGCAGGTGGCTTTTCCAGGGGGAAGGATCGAACCCGGAGATACTTCCCCTGAAACCACTTCATTACGTGAAGCCCAGGAGGAAATCGGGCTATCCCCTGAGGATGTTGAAGTTGTTGGCAAACTTCCTCCTCTGCTCACTGTCACAAATTATGAAATTCACCCCATTGTGGGGATCATCCCTTATCCCTACCCTTTCCATCCTTCCCAAAGTGAAGTCCAAAAAATTTTTACCATCCCGCTTAATTGGTTAGCCGATTCCGCAAACTACTGGATCGAAGAAAGGCATTTACCCCCTCCGGTTGTCAAGATACCCACCATCTATTATCGACCGTATGATGGGGAAATCCTTTGGGGAGCATCAGCTCAAATTGTACAGACGATGCTGAGATTAATAAACGCTCAAGCCCCATCCATTCTGGATGAGGCTTGATGAAGCTCGCATACGAAGGTCAGAATAAATTTAGAAATCTGCCTCTTCTTTCTTGCCTTTCTCGATTACCTCGGGTTCAAACCCTTCGCCGACTTCAACCTCGATTTCCTCTCCTTCCGGAGCAGTGATAAGAACGACCATCTCGTCGCCTTCGCTTAGCACCTCAATACCCGGAGGCAGAACCAGATCCTTGACGTAGATGCCATCCCCGATCTTTGCGAGTCTGGATAAGTCAACGGTTATCTTCTCCGGCAGATCCTTTGGTAAACACTCAACCTCAATCTCCTCTAAGCCAGTAACAACAACACCGCCAAAGTCCTTTACCGCCGGAGCTTCACCTTCCAGTTCGATGGGAACAAATGCACGCAAAGCTTCAGTCATGGAAACGGCTAAAAAATCAACGTGCATCATATTGCCGGTAAGGGAATGATGTTGACGCTCCCGCACTAAAACCGGAACCTTTTGTCCTTCAAGATTGAGCTCAATTAATTGGGAACTGGAGATTCCCGTTAAAGTGCGGCTTGCCTGCCGATAGTCAAGCAGGATTGGTTGTGGGGGAAACTGATGTCCATACACCACAGCCGGCAGCTTTCCTTGTCTGCGGAGGGCTTTGACTTTTTTTCCAAAAACATCTCGCCTGGTAGCTTCAAGCACAATATTTTCCATATTAACCTTCCTTCGGGCGCCTCTCACCCATGAGTGTAGCTTGATGGATTACCTTCGCCTTTACGGACTTTGTAAATCCTAAGTTGCAGGGTGCGATTGTATCTGTTCAACCGAAATTCGTCAACCCTTTTCTTAAATTATAGATTGATAAGAACTGCGTTAGAAAAATCCTAATCCTGTTTACCCGGTCGGTTATAGAGCTTTTTCTAAAATAGCTATCATCTCCTCTTTGGTTAACGGTACCGGGTTTCCCTTCATACTGCTTGCCCTGGCGGCTTTTTCGGTAATTAACTCAAAATCTTCAGCTTTCACTCCAAGGATTCCCAACGAGGGAATCTTCAATTCGGCAATCAGGTTACGTGCCCACGCAACCAGAGTTTTTTCCTCAGGCAGAGATAAGATCTGAGCAAGTTCCCGGTAACGAGCCAGATATGGACTGTCGGGCAACCGTTCATTTATAGCTTTCAGATTGGCCTCCATAACCGCTGGTAGCAGAGCAGCGCAAACTGCCCCGTGTGGTGCTCCGTACATTCCACCCAGAACGCCAGCAAAACCATGCACTGCACCCAATTTGGCATTAGCTAACGCAATCCCGCTAAACAAACTGGCAATTGCCATGTCTTTGCGGGCTTCCCGATCATCTGGACATTGGTATACTCTGGGCAACGCATGGGCAGCCCGTCGAATACCATCGCGACATAGGGCATCGACAATCTCATTCGGTTGGTTACTGACAAAGGGTTCAATCAACTGAGTAAGAGCATCCATGCCACTTTGAGCTGTCACTTCCGGAGGATTCGTATAGGTCAATTCAGGATCAATCAATGCCACCTTGGGACAGATGAGTGGACTACGTAAACTTACTTTAACTTTCTGATTTGGGTCTCCAATTACCGCGTTTTTGGTGACCTCTGTACCAGTTCCCGCTGTGGTTGGGATGGCAACATAAGGCAAGGCTGGTTTTACCAGGCTCTGACCTCGTCCAATCACCTCGAGATAATCATAGAGTTCCCCCTCATTAGTGATCAACCCAGAGACAGCCTTAGCGGTATCCAAAACACTACCACCACCAATTCCTACAACAACATCTACTTGATTCTGCTTCCCATACGCGAGAGCTTGTCTGACAACCTCAACCGTTGGTTCGCCAGCAACTGGATAATAGAGAAATGAGACCGCGGGTTTTAAGAAATCAGCCAGGATATCCTTGAAGCGCTCGGTTGGACTGCCAAAGACCAATGCCTTTGAACCAAAAGCCATCACAATTTCCCCCAGTTTTTTCACCGCACCTTCCCCTAAGATGATTTTGGTCGGAAGAAAAAACTCAGCAATCATCTTTCATTAACCCTCAAAAGCAATAGTTTGATGTATGATTAAGTATTGTTTCTCAGTCATAAACTTCACAACATTGATTATAACCTGAACACCATGAACCAATTGAGGCAAAATCAAACAACTGTTCCGAAATACCGCAATCCAAACCGAAAGCAGAGTACGCGGCGTTCCTCAACAATATTCACTTGTGGGACACTGCTCCTGCTGAGCTTGTGCTGTTTATCTGGGCTGATTTTTTACTCCATTGTTCCCATCAAGACCACCGTATTATTTTTAGGCATCGATTACGCACCGCACAAGAGTTTTGTTGGCCGTAGTGATACGATTGTTTTGATCCATTTCAACACCCTTCGCCCATATATTGGGATTTTGTCCATCCCAAGAGATCTTTGGGTATCGATTCCCGGCTATGGGGAGAACCGCATAAACACTGCCCATTTCTTCGCTGAAAGTCAGCAGGCTGGTAGTGGTCCGTTTGCAACCATTGAGACGATCAAGGCAAATTTCGGGGTCAAGCCAGACTATTACGTACGTATCCGCTTTGATGGGGTCAGAGAGATTGTTAACGCGATGGGGGGTGTGACAATCAAACTTGACAAACCAATTGGCGGCTATCAAGCCGGTGTTCATCAATTGTCAGGAGAAAAAGCCTTGGGTTTTGCCCGCCGCAGACAAGGAGCGGATGACTTTTTCCGCATGGAGCAAGGCCAAATTTTGATTAAATCAATCTTACTCGATCTCCTCAAACCAACGAAGTGGTTGAAGATACCTGCAGTCTTGATGACTACTTCACGAGTCGTCGAAACCAACCTCCCCCTCTGGCAGTTGCCGAGATTAGGCATCTTAATCCTTAGAATCGGCATCGAGAAAATTGACGCACGAATCATTGACAGAACAATGGTAAACCCCTATACTACCGATCAAGGCGCAAGCGTTTTGCTACCGAAATGGGAGCAGATCCATCCGCTTATTGAGGAAATCTTTCACCAGCCGTATTAGAAGTAACCTATGAGCATCAAAATCGTTGCCCGCAACCGTAAAGCGAATTTTGAATACTTCCTGCTTGATCGTTTTGAAGCTGGAATTGAGCTGCGCGGTAGTGAGATCAAATCAGTACGCAACGGTCAAATTAGCATTAATGAAGCTTATGTCGAAACCAACGGAAAAGAAGCGTGGCTCGTAGAGTGTCATATTGCACCGTATGAGCAAGCCAGTCATTTTCAACACGACCCAAAAAGGCCCAAAAGGTTGCTATTGCACAAACGAGAAATCCGTCAATTATGGAACGAATCGCGCAAGAAGGGGGTCACGATTGTCCCCGTTTCGGTTTACCTGAAAGATGGCCGGGCAAAAGTAGAAATCGCTTTGGCAAAAGGGAAGAAACTCTATGATAAACGGCAAACAATAGCAAAAAGGGATGCTCAAAGAGAGATAGAAAGACAAGAGCGAATCCGATGAATCTAAAGGCATACAACATATTTTCTGTGAATCAATTATCCGAGGCGGAAAAACGGTCTATCTACACGCGCTTGATTCCCAAAGAGCTTTTTGATCGTTTTAACTTGCCAGAAAATCTAATTGACTCGCAAGGCAATGACTTGGTTAAGTTAGTGTGTCCATCCGGTTCAAGCACAGCCGAAATGGAGTTGCGCCACAGGATCGATTTTATCGATCCGATCCTCTACGGACATATCACGGATACTACCAATGGACAAATCCATGTCTTGCTATATACCTTACTAGACCCCGACTCGCCGCGCTTTGATGTCGATCGTTTACCTGACGGTACAAAGACTGTATTTGGAATTAAGTATAGAAACCTTGAAGCCGAAAAAGCTGCCATGGAATATGGACTCGCCCCTGGTCAAATCCGAAGAGGATTGCGACTTCTGGGAGCAGCGATTCAAGGGTTTGAAATTTTCGTCCAAAGTTTAGGGCAGGAATTGTATTTTGCCGAACCTTTGTTTTATCATAACGCAGTCATCTTTGAACGATACGGGTTTACCTATGCAAAAGGGCGCAAATTGATGGAAAGAATTCAACAAGGATTTTCTGAGAAGGGAGATTTGTTGAAGAAGCTGGACAACTCAACTCCTTTCCGCAGACCTGAAGCTGCTCAAAGCATTCGTTTGCGATCCTGGGCTATCCACGATGGCATTCTTGGAGAGCCATTCAATAATGTGACGATGTACAAATACGTCGGCAAATCCGCAGCCATTAATACCTGTGGGGAATGTCCGTGGTAAGGATAGAATTGCTCAACGACCACGCAGAAAGCTGATCAAAGCTCCAAACAAACCGATGATCCCAAAACCAACAATTGCTAACCCCATCGGGAAACGCGCTCCAGCGCTTTGAGGAACGGTAAAGGTTGGATAGACAATCGGCTGAGGCGGAGTGAAAGTAGGTAATCGGGTGGGAGGGATTTCAATCAAATATTGGGCGGCCAGGGTTGGGTTGACGGTTGGAGTGGTTTTCGGAGTGGGAGTTGGGGGCGGTTCGACCAAAGGAAGTGAACCTTCGACGGTCACTAATGGCGCATATACCCAGGCTGTTCCTCCAGGGACACCAGGATAAACGATCTTGATCCAGTTTCCTCCCACAGTACGACCCAATGCTGGCACACGCTGCCCCGCAATCAGAACACCTACAATGGGATATTCGGTGTCTGGACCAGCTCGTACATTAATTTGCTCTTGCTCCATGGTAACCACAATGGTTGCTAAACTGGGTGAACTGGTCACTGTTGGAATAGCAACGGTGGGGATTTGATCAATCGCTTTAGCGGAGGTAAAAAGAAGTCCTTTAGAAGTTAATAAAAGCAAAAAGAGTACTCCCCAAAAGCCGAGCAAAATTTTTATCTTTTTCAATCGTTTGATACTCCATGAATGAGATTTTATGTCTGCTTAAATCAATGTCCTAAATTATAATCAATTTGAAACGTTTCCCTGTGGATTTCGTAAATTGTCATAGGTAGAATATATGGAAACCAAGTACTATCATGGACAGATTACTCCCCAGCAGATAGCCCAGGCGTTAGTCTCTACCTTCAACCACGGTCCGCTGCGCGCTCAAATTGTAGGGGCAGAGGACCATCTTGTTGTTCAAATTGCTACTCATCCAGGCGCACCATCGGGTGGTTATACAGCAATAGGAGTGAGAATCGATGCAATTGAAGACGGGGTAGCGGTTAATATCGGACAACAAGAATGGTTGGGAATTGCAGCGAGTTTGGGTAAAACCGCTTTATCTGCCTGGAAAAATCCCCTTTCTTTGCTAGGAAGATTAGATGACCTGGCTCAAGATCTGGAAAACATCCAACTGGTCAATAAAATCTGGAAAACCATCGAAGACACCATTCGAAAAGCTGATGCGTCTTTTGAGCTAAGCGAAAAACTGCGTCGTATCCAATGTCCATATTGCCGTACGGCCAATCCTGCAGGCGAATCACATTGTATAGCCTGTGGAGCACCGCTAGGAAACGTTCAACCACGAACTTGCTTAAGATGTGGTTTTGTTGTAACCACCGAAACTACCTGCCCAAATTGCGGTCAACCACTCGCCATCGGTTAAAAATTTTTCGCCAGCTTTGAGAAAATGTCTTTTTAAGGGTTCCGCCACTTCCGTCCATCCCGTTGAATAAACTCATCTACCCCGCTCGGACCCCACGTTCCGGCTTCATAGACGGGCAGGTTCTTTACTCCGGCCTTTTCCCACGCCTCTAGAATGTTGGTAGTAAATCTCCAGGCTGCTTCAACCTCATCGGCTCTGGTAAAAAGAGTGGCATCTCCCATCATTACATCCAGAAGCAACCGCTCATAAGCTTCTGGCGGTTCGCTACCAAAGGTCGAGACATAATCAAACGACATATTGACCGGAGCGATCTGATTAATCGGGCCAGGTGCTTTTGCCCCAAACGTCAAGGTGATCCCCTCATCCGGTTGGATGCAGAGGATCAATTGATTGGGAGCATCCCCTGCCATATTCCGCCAACCGAATAAAGAGAGAGGCACTTGTTTATACTGAATGACAATTTCGGTCACGCTCTTTGGCAGTCTTTTCCCAGAACGGATATAAAATGGCACTCCTGCCCATCGCCAATTATCGATAAACAGTCGCATGGCAAGAAATGTCTCGGTAGTAGAATCGATTGCCACTCCTTTCTCGTCCTTATATCCGATAACCCGTTTTCCATCAATCAATCCGGAGACATACTGTCCACGGAAAGTATTCAGGAGGGCGTCTTCACCTTTATAAGGGCGGAGCGCTTGTAGCACTTTAATTTTTTCATCCCGCACTGCATCAGCCGTAAAGGATACTGGCGCTTCCATTGCGGTTAGGGTAAGCAATTGTAAGAGATGATTTTGAAAAATGTCGCGGATTACGCCCGCCTGTTCATAATAGCCCGCTCGATTGCCAACCCCAGCGGTCTCCGCCATGAGGATTTGGACATGATCGACATAGCGGCGATTCCACAAGGGCTCGAAAATGCCATTCGCGAATCGAAAGACTAAGATATTCTGGACCGTTTCTTTCCCTAAGTAGTGATCTATGCGAAAGATTTGATCCTCCTCAAAAACTTCATGGACTTTTTCATCGAGAATCATTGCAGAAGCCAAATCCCGTCCATAAGGTTTCTCAATGACCACTCGTACCCATCCTCCAAAATCGCGCCTAAGGTCTGCAGTTTTGATTCCCTGCAAGATTTGCAAATAAGCATCCGGTGGCGCAGCAAAATAATACAGCACATTGACGATCTGTTTTTCCTTGAGGATTTGCTTTAGCTTAAGATAACCTTCCCAATTCTGAAAATCAGATTGAATATAAAAGCAATTCTCTAATACAGATAGCTCCTTCCCCGGTTCATTCTCATCTTCTGCTTGCCGAACCGACTCCATTAACTTTTGACGTAAGATTTCATCCGTCCATTCCCGTCGTGCAAAACCAATGATAGAGAAAGGTTTCGGTAAACGGTCGTTTCGATGCAGGTGATCTAAGGCGGGTATCAATTTGCGCGCTGTCAAATCTCCCGTTACTCCAAAAATTACGATAGCCGTCGAGTTTTCCATGGTTAGTTTTTATTTTCAATCAAAATTGTTTTGTTATGTATGTCAAAATAGCTTTATGCTATTTGTAACTGTGCAATTCTACTATTCTTTTCTATACTACTTAGTGTTTATTGAGCGGTATTGTCGTATTTTATCTTAATAGTTGTTCCTTGCACGAGCGATGATCATACGCCAAGTTTCAATCCCATATTCAGCAAGCCAGATGTCTTGCCATAATCCACAAAACCCAGAAGGAGGTGCTCATTGTCATCCGTAAGCGTTTCTCCAACTCAGGAAGGGAGCCGGCAAAAAACGTTTCTCGAAGAGGTCATCGAAAACACCCCAGGAGATTGCCACTTGCTTAATTGTATTCAATGTGGCACTTGTGGGGGCTCTTGCCCCTCCGGTCAGGATATGGATCACACCCCGCGGGCGCTTTTTGCGATGATCTCCGCCGGGCTCAAGAAAGAAGTCCTAAAGAGCAATACCCCCTGGTATTGCGTGTCGTGCTATTACTGCACCGTACGTTGCCCTCAGTCGGTTCATATCACTGACATCATGTATACTCTCAAACGCTTAGCCGTCAAGGAAAGAGTCTATGACGACTCAAAAGCTCCAGACTTCTCAAAAACCTTTATCGATTGGGTCGAGAATTACGGTCGGGCTTTTGAGCTCGGTTTGATGTCTATGCATATGATTAAGCATAATCCATTTGGCGTTTTCAAGATGGCCGGCATGGGGATGGGAATGATTTCTAAGGGGCGCATGGCATTTACCCCTACCCGGATTAAGGGCATAGATAGCCTAAAAGCCATATTGAACAAAGCCAAAGAATTGGAGGCAATGGCATGAAATATAGCTACTTTCCCGGTTGTTCATTAGAACGTAACGCATCGGCATACCATATCTCCGCCATGGCGATTGCGGAGCCGCTTGGCATGGAATTTGTCGAGGTCGAAGACTGGAACTGCTGTGGAGCAACAGAATACGTCTCATTAAATCTCACTGCTTCCTATGCGCTAATTGCCCGCAATCTGGCTCAAGCGGCAAAAGAGACCAGTACAAGACAACTGGTGGCTCCCTGCAGTGCTTGTTACCTAAATCTCAAAAAGTGCGATTCTTACATGGAGGAAAGCCCCTCCCTTGAGGAAAAAATCAATACGGCTTTAGCTGCCGGCGGCTTATCCTATAAAGGTGGAACATTAAAAGTTCGCCATTTATTGGATGTAGTCGTCAACGATGTAGGCTATGAGGCAATTGCCGCAAAGGTGACCAAACCATTAAAGGGATTGCGAGTGGCTCCCTACTACGGATGCATGATTGTCCGTCCGAAACTGGGCGAAAACGGCACTTTCGACAACCCCGAATATCCGACAACGCTGGATAAACTTCTGAAAGTGCTTGGCGCCACGGTTATTGACTTTCCTCTAAAAGCTCATTGTTGCGGCGGTCACATGACCCAAATCAGTGAGGGTACCGGATTTGAACTCATCCGGCGACTCATTAAAGGCGCAACAGACTATAAGGCAGATCTCATCGTAACCCTATGTCCTATGTGCCAGCTCAACCTGGATGCCTTCCAAGGGGCAATGAATTCGCATTTCAACACAAACTATCACATGCCTGTCCTGTACTTTACCCAGATGATTGGCTTAGCCTTTGGTATGGACGCGGCTAGCTTAGGCATCGGAACAGAGCTGGTCGATGCTCGGGATGCCCTATCGAAAATCGGTGTTGAAGTGCCAGAAGCGGAATTGGTGGTAAAGAAACCCCCCAAAGAAGCGCTCCCCATGCCATCTCTGCCGGAGGAGAAATAAGCCATGGAAAAAGAACGAATTGGAGTTTATATTTGTCACTGTGGTAGCAATATCGCTGGAACGGTAGATGTTGCCGAGGTATCTCGCTGGGCAGGTGAAGCCCTCAAAGATCGCGGTGTCGTCGTCTCGCGCGATTACAAATTCATGTGCTCCAGCCTTGGGCAGGAGCTAATCCAGAAAGACATCAAGGAGCAGGGGTTGACTCGGGTGGTGGTTGCGGCCTGTTCCCCACACCTTCACGAGCAAACTTTCCGGAATGCCTGTAAAGAAGGTGGACTCAATCCCTACTTATGCGAGTTAGTGTCGATCCGTGAGCAATGCTCCTGGATTCACCCAGACAAAGCGGTTGGCACTGAGAAAGCCAAGGCAATCGTCTCAGGTGGCGTCGAAAAAGTCATTTGGGATGAACCTCTGGAGCCTTTACGCGTTCCGATTAATCCGGTCACGCTGGTAGTCGGTGGAGGCATCGCCGGCATTCAGGCTGCTCTTGAAGTTGCCAATGCAGGTTATCCGGTAATTATGGTCGAAAGAGAACCATCAATCGGTGGACATATGGCTCAATTCGACAAAACCTTCCCCACTTTGGATTGCTCAGCCTGTATTTTGACACCGCGCATGGTCGAAGTTGGTTCTCATCCAAACGTTAAGCTATTTAGCTACGCAGAGGTAACCAACGTCAGCGGTTACGTCGGCAACTTCCAGGTCACCATCAAGCAAAAAGCACGCTCGGTCAACACGGACCTTTGCACCGGTTGCGGCATCTGTCAGGAAAAATGTCCAAAGAAAGTTATCGACCCCGTCTTTGAAGCTGGCTTAGGATATCGAAAGGCCGTTTACACGCCTTTCCCACAAGCCGTGCCAAAGTACCCGGTGATCGATCGGGAAAATTGCACTTACTTCATAAAGGGTACTTGCAGAGCCTGTGAGAAGTTCTGCCCGACCGGAGCAATTGATTTTACCCAGGAAGACGAATTCTTTACCTTTGATGTAGGGCAAATCATTCTTGCAACCGGCTGGGATCTATTCGATGCCCGCCGCATTCCTCAGTATGGCTACGGACGTCTCGCAAACGTCTTTACCAGCCTTGAGTTTGAACGGCTCTCCAATGCCGCCGGTCCCACGGGCGGAAAAATTGTCTTACGGGACGGGGTGACCGTGCCGAAATCTGTGGCGATCATTCACTGCGTAGGCAGCCGCGACAAAAATTACAACCCCTATTGTTCAGCGATCTGCTGTATGCAGAGTTTGAAGTTCGCTCACCTGGTGCATGAACGTACCGGTGCAGAAGTTTATAACTTTTATATTGATATGCGCACCCCAGCTAAGGGCTACGAAGAATTCTATCAGCGGCTACTGGAAGAGGGAACGCATTTCATCCGGGGTAAAGTGGCTGAAATCACCGATGCAGCCCGATATCCCGGTGAGGAAGGAAAACTGATTGTTCAGGCTGAGAATACCCTGTTTGGGAAACAAATGCGCGTGCCAGTAGATATGGTCATCCTTTCTGCAGCCCTTGAACCTCGGCATGACTTTAAGGAAGTAGCAAGACTTTTTGGCATTTCCTGCAGCGAGGAAGGTTGGCTTATTGAGCGCCATCCCAAGCTCGATCCGGTGGCAACCATGACAGAAGGAATTTACATTGCCGGTTGCGCCCAAGGTCCAAAAGACATCCCCGCCAGTGTTGCCCAAGGTGCCGCAGCAGCCGCTCGTGTTGTGGGCAAAATTCAACAAAAAGAGATTACTATGGAGCCAATTCGGGCCTCGATCGATCAAGATAAATGCTCTGGTTGTCGCATCTGTAATAACCTGTGTCCATTCAATGCCATTAGCTTCATTGAAGATCGGATGGTTTCTGAAGTGAATCCTGCCCTATGTCAAGGCTGCGGTACCTGTGTAGCTGCGTGTCCAGCAGGTGCAATTTCCGGAACGGTCTTTAGCGATCAGGCTATCTTGGCTCAATTAGATGGCTTACTACTTAACAATGTCAAAGCCATTGACCTGACGCCCGCATAATTGTGAGGAGGATAGGAATGAGTGAACAATTTGAACCTGTGATCATCGGTTTCACCTGCAACTGGTGTAGTTATCGCGCCGCAGATATGGCCGGCATGGGGCGGATCAAGTACGCCCCCAATGTCCGTTTGATTCGCCTGATGTGTTCGGGACGGCTTGACCCAACCTTTGTAATCAAGGCTTTTGCTGGCGGCGCCGATGGCGTTTTGGTATCTGGTTGCCATCCAGGAGACTGCCATTATATTGAGCAAAATTACAAAGCAATGCGTCGCTTCTATTTGCTGAAAAAACTGCTCACCCAAATGGGCATTGAACCAGGCCGATTAAAACTCCTCTGGGCAAGTGCTGCAGAAGGGCAAATCTTTGCCGATGAAGTAACAAGATTCACCGAAGAAGTGCGCGCCTTGGGTCCGCTTCACTGGAATCCAACAGCCGCCCTGGAAGCTGAACTAAAAATCCACGAACCAGCGGAGGTGGTAGCATGACCTCGAACGGTAAACCAAAATTTGCCATGTACTGGGCAGCCTCATGCGGCGGCTGCGAGATCGCCGTCTTGAATATTCATGAAAAAATTCTGGATGTAGATGCAAACTTTGAGGTGGTCTTCTGGCCGGTTGCCATGGACGCCAAATACAAAGATGTCGAAGCCATGGAAGATGGCTCAATCCTGCTCACTTTATTCAACGGAGCCATTCGCAACGACGAGAATGAACATATCGCCAAACTGTTACGGAAGAAATCTCAAATCCTGGTAGCTTTTGGCTCCTGTGCAACCGAAGGTTGTATGCCAGCTTTAGCGAATCTAACTCCAATCGAAGAGGTATTTGAAACTGCTTATTCAACGATCTCAACCGACAATCCTCAAAAAATCCATCCCCAGCCGGTCTATCAGGCTGCTGAGGGCGAACTTACGATCCCCAAACTCTATCCGATTGTGCGCACACTGGATCAGGTAGTGGATGTGGATTACTATATGCCGGGTTGTCCACCTGAATCTCATCAAATTGCGGCTGTGATCGACTTAGTTATCGATGTCTTACAAGGTAAAGCAGTCTTGCCCCCTAAGGGCTCAACCATCGGCGCGGGCGGTTCTACTGTCTGTGACGATTGTCCGCGCAAGCGAGATGTCAAGAAAATCCGCGAGTTCAAACGCATTCAGGACATCATGCTTGATCCCGAAATCTGCATCCTGGAGCAAGGTGTGATTTGCAGTGGGCCCGCAACTCGCAATGGTTGTGGCGCTTTGTGCCCCAAAGCTGGCTCACCCTGCATCGGCTGCTATGGACCGGCGGAAGGGGTTCTGGATTACGGCGCAAGATTGCTGACGGCTGTTGCTTCGGTCATCGATAGCAACGATCCCGACGAAATTGAGCGCATCATCGAGGGCATCCCCGATCCGGCTGGAATGTTTTATCGTTTCAACCTGGGTGGCTCGTTACTCCGAGCCAGTAAAGCTGCCTGGGCAAAATAAGGAGGTACACATGCAACGAATTACAATTGATCCAATCACCCGCCTGGAAGGGCACGGCAAAATCGAAATCTTCCTTGATGAACAAGGCAATGTTGCCAACTCGTACTTCCAAATCCCAGAGCTGCGCGGCTTTGAGAGATTTTGTGTCGGCAGGCAAGTGGAAGAAATCCCGATCTTGACCAACCGAATTTGTGGCGTGTGCCCGGAAGCGCACCACATGGCAGGAGCCAAAGCCGTGGACGCAGTCTATCATGTTGACCCACCGAGAACGGCCAAAATGCTACGCGAATTGCTCTACAGCGCATTCTATGTCACCGATCACACGACTCACTTTTACGCCCTTGCCGGACCAGACTTTGTCATGGGGCCAGACGCTCCCGTAGCAGAAAGGAACATCCTGGGTGTTATACATAAAGTTGGTCTAGAGATTGGTGGAAAGGTCATTCAAGCCCGCAAATATGGTCATACGGTCGTCGAGATGATTGGTGGTCGGAAAGTTCACCCCTGCACCTCGATTCCAGGCGGTTTGACTAAAGGGATTACCGAAGAACAACGACAACAAATTGAGGAAATGGGGCGCTGGGCGGTAGATTTTGCTCTCTTTTCCTTAAAACTTTTCGATGAGATTGTCCTCAAGAATTCCACCTATCTTGATTTGATCTTAGGAGATATCTACACTCATCGTACCTACTATATTGGTCTGGTCGATGAAAATAACAAAGTCAATTTCTATGATGGCAAGGTGAGTGTCGTTGATCCTGAGGGCAACCGCATCGGTAAATATGCTCCCCACGAATACACCGAATGGATTGCTGAACATGTTGAGCCATGGACGTATCTCAAGTTCCCATACCTTAAGAAGGTGGGTTGGAAAGGCTTCGTTGACGGCAAGGAATCAGGGGTGTATATTGCGACTCCGCTTTCTCGTCTAAATGCCTCAGATGGCATGGCAACTCCCCGTGCCCAGGAAGAATACGAAAAATTCTACCAGACTTTGGGCGGTAAACCTGTGCATCAACGACTGGCAACCCACTGGGCTCGCCTGATTGAATTGCTCTATGCAGCCGAACGGTGGGTGGAGTTAGCGACAGACCCCGAGATCACCAGCGATAATTTCCGTACTATTCCAACCGAAAAACCAACCGAAGGGGTTGGTATTGTAGAAGCACCTCGTGGCACCCTGACCCATCATTACTGGACGGATGAGCGCGGCATTGCAACGCGGGTGAACCTGATTGTCGGCACCACAAACAACTATGCCGCCATTCAAATGTCTACCAACAAAGCTGCTCGCAATTTGATCAAGGGTGGGAATGTGAATGAAGCCTTGCTCAATATGGTTGAAATGGCATTTCGGGCTTACGATCCCTGCTTTGGCTGTGCCACCCATACACTGCCGGGAAAAATGCCGCTCGAGGTGATCATCCGCGACGCCAACGGCGAACCCCTTCGCGAGCTAAAACAGAACCTTTAAGGTTTCAACGGGTGGAGGATAGCTTTTATCCTCCACCTTTCAGCTATGATGAAAAATCAGCTTCGCACGCGCATTATTGGGCTTGGGAATCCAATTTTGGGAGATGATGGTGTTGGCTGGAAGGTAGCTGAGCAAATTGAGAAGGAGCTCGAGGCAAAACAACCACTTTATCCACACCTCTGCATTGACGTCCAGAAGTTTAGCCTCGGCGGTTTATCCCTAATGGAACAAATGATCGATATCGATGCTGTGATTCTTGTAGATGCTATCCAAACCGGACACCAACCCATCGGGAGCGTTTATCGCTTGAATTTAGATGAACTTCCGAATTATTCTGCTGGCCACACCTCATCTCCCCATGATACGAGTTTACAGAACGCTCTTCAAGCCGGTAAACTAATGGGAGCACATCTACCCGATATCATTCGGATTGTGGCAATCGAAGCCGAAAAGGTTTATGAATTTTCCGAACATCTATCCCCCCCAGTTGAGCAAGCTATTCCAAAGGCTTGTCAAGCTGTGTGGGAATATCTTTCAGAATTGGAGGAAAAAAGATGATCTCTCCGGAATTATTACGTCGTTTCCCATTCTTCGCCTACCTGGATGATGACCAGCTTTCATCGCTGGCAATGATCGGCGAGGAGGTTGACTTTCCCGCCGGACAAATCATTGTTGAAGAATGCGCAGAAACCGATGCCCTGTATTTGCTTACAGAAGGAACTGCTGATATATACTTTACAATTCAGGACGATAAAACCAACACCATCCGCCATTTCGTCGTTGGTGAAATCACCAGTGGCGATCCATTTGGGATTTCTGCCTTGATCGAGCCCTATCAACATACTTCTTCCGTCAGAGCCCAAACCGATTGCAAGGCAATAAAACTGGAGGCAGGGCAACTTCGTGAGCTGGTTGAGCAAGACGCAACCCTGGCAAAAGTTTTACTTAAACAAATCGTTAAAGCCGCTTTGGATCGATTAAATAACACCCGAATTCAATTAGCAGCGGCTTGGGCTTAACACCTATCAATCCCTTGAAACGATTGCGCACGTTACCTGTTTAAGGAGTGGATCAATGGTCACAAAAGAAGATTTGTTGTATCGCATGGTCTTCACCCTCAA
>DAOTZA010000111.1:0-16855 GCA_034434515.1 Anaerolineales bacterium
GGCGGCGCAAGCTCTCTCAAATGGGCATCGACAAAATTGGGACGCTTGGCATCTTGCTCAAAGCAAAACAGATGGGACTTTTGGAGTTAATTCGGCCTGAAATCGAGAAGTTGCAGCAGCAAAGTTTCAGCATGAGCCAGAAGGTTGTTGAAGCTGTTTTGAGAGAGGCTGGCGAATAAAGAGAAATCCATCGTATGGGTGCAGCGACGCTGCACCAACGCCCTCACATCTGCGCCTCACATCCGCACTGTTGCGCCTCAATGCCGGGCCTCCTCTTGGGAGATGGGATATAATGGGAAAAGAGGAGGATGAGATGCAACGCGAAATCACGCATTCCGGGCCTTTACTGACTTTGAGTGGCAACCTGACGCAGGTGGGTTGGTCACGTCAGCCCCTGTTGGATTGCAATCTTGAAGCTGCTCGCTTTTATCGGTTTCGCCCTTTGCAACGCTTTCGCATCAAGCGCTGGGATTATTACGCGGTGTTTACGCCACAACGTTTTTTCTCGGCGACCATTGCCAACCTTGGCTATGCTGGCAACGTTTTCGTTTATACCCTCGATGTTGCCAGCCGTCACTTGCACGAGGAGGGATTGGTCATTCCCTTCGCCAAAGGGGTGATCCTGCCGCGCAACAGTCAGAGTGGGGAGAGCCGTTACGATGGCAAGGGGGTCAAACTCGACTTTACGGTTGCTGACTCAAGCCGCCGCATCCGGGTTTCCTGGCCGGCCTTTGACAAAGGCAAAGGAATCGAAGCCGACATCACTCTTGAAGTGCCACAAGGCGCTGAGTCGATGAATATTGTCATCCCGATTGGCAAGCGCCGCTTTTACTATAACCGCAAGATCAATTGCCTGCCAGCGCGCGGCAGCTTGCGATATGGCGACCTTTTCCTGGAACTCGATCCGGCTTCTTGTCTAGGGTCACTAGACTGGGGTCGCGGCGTATGGGAGTATCGCTCTTATTGGAATTGGGCAAGCGCCAGCGGCTATCTGCCGGATGGACGCACGGTTGGGTTAAATCTGGGGTGCGGGTTTGGTGATCTTTCCAACGCTACCGAAAATGCCTTGATCTTAGCCAATCGCATTCACAAACTTGATCAGGTCACCTTTAATTACCAGAGTGGCGACTACTTGAAACCCTGGCGCTTTACCGATAACCAGGGGCGCTTCGACCTGACCTTTACCCCGTTTGTCGATCGCACCGCCACGACCAACCTGGGAATCATTTATAGCCAAGTGCATCAACTGTTTGGACGATATGAAGGCTTTGCGATCGCGGACGATGGCGAAAAAGTGTTGATCCACGATTTGATTGGCTTTGCCGAAGAACATCATGCCCGATGGTGAGCGTTGCGGGATGTTCTAGGGGAATTCTGTGGCGGGTTGCCCTTTTTTCTGCAGCTACGCTGCTCTTTCAGGTCATCCTCACGCGCCTTTTCTCGGTCGCCCAGTTTTACCACTTTGTTTTCCTCATTATCAGCATTGCTATGCTGGGCTATGCCGTCAGTGGTGTTGTGCTGGCATTCCGGCCGGGTTTCCAACCCGAAAACGCACTTCGCTTATTTGAAAATTGCGCCGCCTGGGCAACCATTACGCTTCTCGTTTCTTATCTGATTCTGAACTATTTGCCTTTTGATTCTTTCAGCATCGCCTGGGATGTGCGTCAGCTTGCCCTGTTTTCGTTAAACTATCTTGCGTTGAGCCTGCCCTTCTTTTTCAGCGGTCTGGCTTTGGGGGGATTGTTGAGCGCGTTTCCTGAACAGGTGGGAAGGATTTATGCCTGGAACTTTTTGGGGGCCGGGTTGGGTTGTCTGGGGGGCTTGGCGCTGCCGGGTTGGGCAGGCGGCGAAGGTGTGATCCTTGCCTGCAGCGCAGCGCTGGCATTGTGTGCCTTACCCACCTCTGAGCAGTTCATCTTAAGCCGTCTCCAAAAAGGCAAGGGGACCTGGAAAGTCTGGACGCGCCTTTTTGCCATGCTGCTTTGGCTGGTCTTCTGTGGGGTAGAGTTGACAGCCCGCTCTCAGGGGAGAACGCTGGTTGCGGCCTTGGATGTACGACTTTCGCCCTATAAAAGTCTTTCCTACGTTTTGCAATATCCGGATGTTGTGCGGCTTTGGCAACGCTGGAATGCTTTTTCTCGAGTGGATGTGGTGCGTAGCTCCCTGATTCGCTCCGTTCCTGGCTTAAGCTTCAAATACCTGAAACCGCCCCCACCCCAGGATGGTCTCTTTATCGATGGCGACCAGTTATCGCCGCTGCTTCGTACCCCCGCTGATCTGAGTTTTGTGGATTATTTACCCCAGAGCGTGGCTTTCTGGTTGCGCCCCCGTGGGCGAACTTTAGTCCTGGAACCGCGCGGCGGCCTCGATGTGTTGCTTGCTCTGCATCAGGGGGCTCAATCGGTCGTTGCTGTGGAAGCCAATCCGCTGATTGTGGAAACTGCGGAAACGATTTACACTCAGCCAAACGTTGTTACCTTCATCGAGGATCAACGTGGTTTCACCCGTCGCACCTCTCAACAATTTGATGTGATTGTGGTTAGCCTTGCCAGCTCCTTCCAGCCGGTTCGCTCTGGGGCGTATAGTCTGGCCGAGGATTACCGTTACACCCTGGAGAGCTTTCGCGAATTGATTCTACTGCTACACCCCGATGGTGTGCTGGTTTTTAACCGCTGGTTACAAAAACCGCCCAGCGAAAGCCTGCGTGCCTTTGCCACAGTCGTTGAGGCACTTGAAAGGCTAAACTTGAACCCCGCCAAGCAGGTGGTGGTTCTGCGTGGCTATGCTTTAGCGACGTTTCTGGTTAAACGTCAGCCCTTTACGGGATCCGAGCTGGACACCATCCGCCGTTTTGCTGATAGCCGAGCGTTTGATCTGATCTATGCCCCTGATCTGCGGGAGGAAGAGACCAACCGCTACAACGTGCTCGCCGAATCGCTATACACGCCGGCTTATCGAGCAGTCCTGGACACCTCGAGTCGGCAAGCCTTTTATCGGGCCTATCCGTATGACGTTCGGCCTGCCACGGATGATCGTCCCTTTTTTGCTCACTACTTTAAGTGGTCACAGATTCGCCAAACCCTATCGGAGTTCGGGCAAAGCTGGCAGCCTTTTGGCGGAGCAGGTATGCTGGTGGTGGTGGGTTTGCTGGGGTTTGTCGTTGGTTTAGGCAGTCTTCTGGTAGGGCTAACTGCGTGGCAGGTGAGAAGAAACCTTCACTCCCAGGCAGAGGCTCGCCTGAATTCACCCATCTTCTCTGGAAACCAGCCGGTTTCCTTTGTAAAGCGGATAGAAACAAGGCTGGATCGATCGGCCAGTGTTTACTTTACCGCGATTGGCTTTGCCTATCTTCTGGTGGAAATTGCTCTCATCCAACGCTTTCAGTTGTATCTGGCGCAACCTGCGTATGCTGTAGCCGGGGTTTTGTTCTCGTTGCTGTTTTCTTCGGGTTTGGGCAGTCTGAAGGCCGGGCGCATTGGCTTGCGGTGGGCATTGCCTTTGTTGTCAATCTGGATATTCACTAGCGGGTGGTGGCTGAAGGCCCTGTTTTCCGCAAGCATGGCATTGCCCTTATCGGCGCGAATGGTCCTGATGGCTCTCACCATTGCGCCAGGCGGATTTTTGATGGGCATAGCCTTTCCGGGTGGCTTAAGGTTCTGGTTCTCAGAAGAGACGCACCGTTGTTGGCTGCCGCTGATCTGGTCGCTCAACGGCGCGGCCTCGGTGATTGCCTCCGTTGGAGCTATGTTGTTGGCGCTGAACGCTGGCTTCTCCTGGGTCTTGGGTTGCGGAGCAATCCTCTATGCTGCGGCTGGATTCATGGTGTGGGGGAGGGAAGGTCTTTTTGCACGCCTTCGCCGGTAAAGGGCACAAAGGCTACTCCGCCCAGTTCATAAGCGGTTAGCTCATCATTTTGCTTGACAAATTTCCATAACGTCTGATAACTGCCCGGCGGTCCAATTGGAATAATGATGCGGCCACCTTCCTTGAGTTGCTCGACCAGTGGGGCGGGAAGGTGATCTGGGGCAGCGGTGACAATGATGGCGTCAAAGGGAGCGGCCTCTTGCCAGCCGTAATATCCATCTCCCTGGCGCACCTGTACGCGATAGCCTAATTCCTCCAAACGCCTGGCTGCCATTTCGGCAAGTTGAGGGATGATCTCGATGCTATAGACCTCTAAATACCCCATTTGAGCCAGGACGGCAGCTTGATAGCCGGAACCGGTGCCGATTTCTAAAACCCGCTCACCAGCTTTCAGGTCCGCCAGCTCGGTCATCCAGGCGACGATGTAGGGCTGCGAAATGGTCTGACCGTAACCAATGGGCAACGGGTGGTCATTATAGGCAAAATCCAGATATTCTTCGAGTACAAAACGATGGCGGGGCACGGTTCGCATGGCTGCCAGGACATCAGGGTTTTTCACTCCGCGCGCCACAATGGTGTTTTCCACCATAGCCAGGCGACGGCGGGTAAACTCCGCTTCATCTGGCGAGGTTTCGGTCGTTGCGGTTGAAGTGGGTTCCGCAGGGGGTGTCGCAGCAGGCACACAAGCGATAAGCAAGGCAATCACCGCACTGAAGAGAAAAGCTTTTATCAAAAACAGGAACACTCGCTTCATTTTCCTGATCCTCTTCTATCCCCATACACCGCGAATCGCAGTGCCGCACCGCGGACAGGCACCATTGCGGATCACATTCGAAAGGACAAGCGGCCCCAAGCGCCGGATTAACAAACTGCCGCAATTGGGACATTCGGTGTTCTCGTGACGGTTACCCTGTTGGTTGATATAAACGTAGTGAAGGCCGGCGCCCTTGCCGATCTCCCAGGCCATTTCAAGGGTATAGAGCGGTGTATGAGGAGCATTGTACTTATAGGACGGGACGTATCCTGCCAGATGCCAAGGGATTTCCACGCCCAATTCAACCGCAATGCGGCGGGCAATGCCTCTCAGAACTCCCTCGTCATCGTTCAGGGCAGGGATCACCAATGTGGATATTTCAACATGCACACCATATTGCAAAGCAATTTTACAATTCATCCAGATGCGTTCCATGTCCACTCCGTCCAGAAAACGGCGGGCAAGGGCGACATCGGTGTTGATATCGACATTCATGGCGTGCATCCCGGCATTAATCAAAAACATCAATGCTTCAGGGGTCATGTAACCGTTGGTCACAAAGACGTTGTATAAACCCCGGGCTTGCGCTGTCTCAAAGGCGTTCAGCACCCATTCGAGGGCAAGGGTGGGTTCATTGAACGACATGGCAATGCCCTGACAGCCCGCTTCCTCGGCAATGCTGATGAATTGGGAAGGGGAGATAAATTCGCCCGTTAGCGGCGCATCGGCGTGAGCTAAATCCCAGTTGCGGCACCACAGGCAGGGGAAATTACAACACCAGCCACCGGCTGTCATGGTTTTGGTGCCGGGATAAAAGTGATAGAGCGGTTTTTTCTCAATGGCGTTAGCGGTCATTGTGGAAATCGCCCCATAGACCAGGGTTAATAACTTGCCTCCCCGGTTTAAGCGCGTGCGACACCATCCCAGTTGACCGGGTGGAATGACACAACGCCGTTCACAAACGTGGCAGCGTAGGGTACCCTCTGCGACCGGTTTCTGCAGGATGGCTTCGCGGGTGAAATCGGTGTCCATTTTTCCTTACATCCATCCACAATACGATACCAATAAGTTGCTGAAGACACTCGCCACCGTGGTAAACTGCAAGCAATCGCCTTGGCGTTATTCAATGGCTCTTCAGAAGGTGAGCGTCAATCCTTACCTTGATTATACAACCAGAACAGCGCTTTTTGTCTAACAAGTCTGCAAGGGACAGGGCTAGCCAATTTCTGGAGTGCGGAAGCCAACCATGCGCCAGTCTATGCTTCTCCCAAGCACAAGGTTAGAAAGTTCAAACTCCCTTTGATGGGCAAGTCTTTGTCGACTTTTACATGCCCGCTTGTCACACTGCGTTTTTGACGGAATCTCACATGGTATAATCCAGATGAGCCCTTCCAAAACTTGTGAGTAAGGGATCGCTCCCAATCCCAGATGGAGTGAAGGAAGGGATTTGACGATGGAGAGTCGCTTTCGAGAGGCAATGGAATGAAAGAGCAGGTTTTGAGCATCACCGATAAAGCTGCCAAAGATGGCAAGTGGGACTTAGTCCAGGTCAGGGATTTGGTGAAATATTTTCCGGTGAAAGGGGGCATTTTACAAAGGGTCATAGCCTGGGTTCAGGCGGTGGATCACGTCTCTTTTACGATTCGCGAAGGCGAAACAGTCGGACTGGTCGGCGAATCGGGTTGTGGCAAGACGACCGTCGGGCGGTGTATCCTGCGCCTGATCGAACCTACAGGGGGAAACATTCTGTTTGAGGGGGTTGACATTATGACTTTGCGGGGCAAAGAGCTGAAGGAAATGCGCCGCAATATGCAGATTATTTTCCAGGACCCCTATTCGTCTTTAGACCCGCGGATGCCGATTGGCGAGTCGATTGCTGAAGGATTGCACATCCACAACATCGGGACGCCCAAAGAACGCTTTGAGATTGTCATCGAAATGTTGCGCAAGGTGGGCTTGGAAGATTATCACGCCCGCCGTTATCCTCATGAATTCTCGGGGGGACAACGCCAGCGAATCGGTATCGCCCGTGCTTTGGCATTACGGCCAAAATTCATCGTTGCCGATGAACCGGTTTCAGCCCTGGATGTTTCCATTCAATCTCAAGTCTTAAACATTCTCAAAGAACTCCAACGCGAGTTTGGATTGACATACCTGTTTATCGCTCACAACCTGAGCGTTGTTGAACACATCTCCGATCGAGTTGCCGTAATGTACCTGGGAAAATTAGCCGAATTTGCCGAGCGGGGCGAGCTCTTTCGCAATCCGCTCCATCCCTATACCCAGGCTTTGATGTCGGCTATTCCGATTCCGGATCCAAAGCTAAAGCGGGAACGCATTATCCTTCAGGGCGATGTGCCTAGCCCGTTGAATCCACCCAAGGGTTGTCGCTTTCACCCCCGTTGTCCGGTGGCAATGGAGCATTGCGCCTTTGAAGAACCGCCGTTTCGGGAGGTCAGCCCTGACCATTGGGTGGCTTGTTGGTTAGTTGAATAGCACCGAGACCAGTGGCTTATGCAGATTCTGATCGTCGATGACCAACGCGAAGTGCGGCGGATGATTTGTGACGCACTTCAGTCCCAATTTCCCCATGCCGTCCTTCATGATGTACCCTCCGCTGAGGAGGCAATGGTGTTGTTAGCCCGCGACCGCTTCGATTTACTGGTAGTTGATGTCCGTTTAGCCGGCATGAGCGGTCTAGAGATGGTTGAAAAAGCGCGGCGGCGTCATCCTGATTTGAACATTGTGGTTGTTACCGGTTTAAACGATCCCGAAATTCAGCGGCAACTCTCAGAAGCTCCCATCCAGGCCTGGTTTGCCAAACCGCTATCCATGGACGCATTTCTGACTTGCGTTACAAACCTGCTGGGTGAGACGTCAATGCCGCTCTCCTTCTCTCAACCAGAACCAGGCCTGTCTGCAGAGAAAGGACAAGAAGGGCCGCCACCCACCAGGTGGGATGGGTTGTGTGACAGGCTGAGTTTGGGTGGTTTGCAGGTTGTTGACTCATCGGGAAATCTCATCGCTCAGTCCAAGAACTGGCCGGCTTCTCTCGCTTTTTCTCGCCTGACGGAGTATTTTCACCAGATAGAAGCCGAAGTTCGTAAACTCCAGACCCGCTACGGGGCGGAAGAATTTTCTCCCCTGGTTTTTTATCTGACCGAGGATTATGCCGTATGCCAGCTTGGCTATGAAGGTTATCGGGTTATCTTTTGGGTCGAGAAAAAAGGCAGCCCTGCTCATCCCACCGAATTGCAAATGGTGATGGCCCAAAAAGGGCAGGAACTGCTTGAAGCCTTACGACGTGATTCAGCCTTTTGGGCTCAATTTTCCACCTCCGAGCGCCCTGGCGTGGAAGAAAACCCGAAGACAACCCTCTCCGCGGATACTTCGCTGGAGGCGCTGCTTAAAAATCCAGCTCTTGACCTGATCCAGTCCGAACAGGTGGATGAGTTTTGGGAGCAGAGTCTGGCAAATGGAGATTGGGGGGACGCAGCCAGAGATTCGCAAACGCTTCCTTTCCATCAAGCCCGTCAGTTAGGTATCCTGCCGCCTGATGAAAATGAAGCTTCTCCTAAGGAATGATCTCGAAGGAAACGTACGGTTCGATCAATTGTAGGGTTTGGGGTTTGATCCCGTAAACCTTGAGTAAGTCCTGGAGAGAGTTAAAGAAACCATAGCGAGTCCGATAGGCAATAATGCGTTTGGCTAAGACTGCGCCAATGCCGGGCAAGGATTCGAGTTCTTCTTGCGTGGCATAGTTGAGATTGATGAATGGGCTCGAAGTGGGGGTTGGGGTGAGGGTAGGAACAGTTTTGTCAGGCGTTGGGGTGGGGGTGTCGTAAGCAAGCGGCACGAAAATGTGCTGGCCATCGCGCAACAGAGCCGCTAAATTGAGGCTGCCTAAATAGGCTTCGGAACGCGCCCCACCAGCAGCTTGCAGGGCATCCTGGACGCGACTTCCGTAGGGCAGAGTATAAACCCCGCTCGATTGCACCGCGCCGGAAACATAGACGACCAATCCTGAGGCCGTCGGGGGGATCGATAACGTTATCGCTTGACCGCGCGGCGGGCTGACGATCAGCAAAAGCAAGCCGGCAGAGAGCAAGCCCAAAAGAACCCCAATCAAGATGTTCCAAACGGCCTTCATTGCACTATAAGAAAGTTAGGGGTTGAGCTGTAAGCTCAGTCCCAGACGTTGTTTGGAGGCGTCAACATGTAAAACGCGAACTTTGACCCGATCTCCCTCCCGCAGAGATTGCAGTTGACTTTGCCCCTCTGTTAGGGCGCCGAATTCGGTGATGTGAATGAGCCCATCCAATCCCTCTTCCAGGCGGGCGAAAGCGCCAAAGGGGACAATGCTGGTGATCACGGCCTCGGTGATTTGACCCGGGAAATAACGCTCTTCAGCGGTTTCCCAGGGGTTTTGACACAGGCGTTTGAGGCTGAGAGCAATTCGGGAGCGTTTGGGATCGACTTGAATCACATAGACATAGAGCTTTTCGCCCAACTTGACCACGTCACTGGGATGACGCACTCTGCCCCACGATAGTTCCGAGACATGGATTAACCCTTCCACTCCACCAAGGTCAACAAACACTCCAAAATCGGTAATATTGGTTACCGTCCCCTGCACACATTCGCCGGCTTTCAACTGAGAGAAGAGCAGATTACGGCGACCGCTGTCGGCCTGGGCAGCCCGTTCAGAAAAAACCACCCGCCCGCGCTGCGGATCACACTCGATCACCTTTAGGCGCAGCGTATGCCCTTGATAAGCCGCCAGGCATTGTTCCTGTTCCTCGGCGGTGAGGTTATTTGGCAGGTCAATGAGGTGCGAGATTGGCACAAAGCCCTGCAATTGTGAGCCGCTGACGAGCAGCCCTCCCTTGTTATAGCCGGTCACCTGGAGATCGATCACACGGTCTTCATGATAAAGGGCTTTTGCCAGCTCCCAATTGACCATCTCCTGGGAAGTGGAGCGTGCTGGGATGTTTGTCGCTTTGCCCTTTTCTCCCGAACGAGGAGCTTTTTCCGAGAAAAATGGATCTTCCGCGAGAACGGCTTGCCACCATCCCTCATCGAGCGGTGGGGGTTCATCTTGGGTTGTAATGCGTTGAGTTTCGGTCACCATTAAGTCACCTCACTACTTAACTTGGGTCTGAATTTGATGGGAAGAGTTTTGCTCTTCGATTGTAACTTGCTTTTCCATTTCCAGAATAGCTCGGGCAACCTCTTCGATTGCTACGCGTTGCTTGCGGTACAGGTCGGCTTCGGATAGGGCAAGACGTTTGGCGACCTCTCGCACGCTTTTACCTTCCATAAACTTCATTTCTAATATATTATACAATATCCACTCGGCTGTGAAGCGCCGTTCTCCCTCTGGTTTGACCTGATCGATGGCGCGGCGCAAGATGGCGCGTAAAGCATTGGTTGGGTTATCCCCGTGTTCATTGAGTGCTTGTTGGACCACACGCAGTTTGATCAGAGGATTTCGAGAGAGGCGGGGTCCTCCCCAGTAGTGGGTCAGGGCCTCCTTTACCCAACGCGCCATGCTCTCTGAGGGCGGCAAGAGGCTGTCAATCCCCTCTGGACTTGCCAGCGAGGCCCCAGAGTTATAGCGCGCCAAAGCGCGCAGGCGCTGCAACCATTCCATTTGTGAGGCGAAAGCTTCGAGAGAAGAGAACACTTGGCTCTGCAAGAGACGGTCTTCTAATGCCAGGGCGGCCCGTCTGGTCAGGATCTGCAAGGCTTGGGCTTGCTCAGCATCAATGGGTTCATCTTTTTTGGGGCGTTTTACAGCCATTAACCCCAACAGTTGCTCTTCCTCGGTGCTTTCTGAGTAGAGGGGGAAAAGCCAAAACTCTCCCCATTCAAAGCAAAGGCCATCCTGATTGGGCTGGAATTGGTTGAGAAGCTGATCGGCTAAGTCTCCTTTTTCTAAGTAGTCGGTATTGCCGATGGTTACCAACGTCTCCAGTCCTGAAGGGGCGAGGGTGACGATGAAAGCCTGGCTAGATTGGAGGCGGTCACAAACGGCTGCCAGAATCGCCTCCATTAGTTGGCGAATGTCGCTGCTGGTCAAGAGGCGTTCCTCAATGGTTCTCAATCGTTCGATATCTTTGCGATCGTTACCGATCAACAGGATGCGTTCCCAAAGCGGCGCTGTTAGGGTGATCAGATGTTGCATTAATAAGAGCGTACCAACCATTAACAGAGGTACTGCAGCCGTATACGGTAATCCGTAGCGTTCTCCCAGGCGGCGCGCAACGGTTGTTACGGCTAAAACGGTAGAGGCCGTAACCGGCCCACGCAAAATCCACTTTGCCAGGCGGCGCTTGACAACTCGATCGGGCCAGGGCACGCCAAAGAAAGCCACTGCATACGCCATTAAGATGAGCAAAAAGGAGACGACCACATTACTGATGACTGCAGCAAGCCAGAAGATGAGGGTGTGCTGTGCGGCAAAATCGGAACCGAACAATAAATACGGGTAAGATCCAAGCGTTGGAGCAACAGCGCCAAAAAGGAGATATCCTAATCGTCTGCGACTGGTTTTGGTCACGGTGCGTTGATAGGCGCGTACCAGATTCACCCAGGCAATTGCGCTCAACAAAAGGTAATAGAGACTGAAGACGTCCGTTAGCCAGGTTCGTTGGAGGTGGGGAGCAGGTTTGGCGCCGCTGACCAGAGGCCCAACCAGCAAAGAGAAGGGCAGGGTAGCCAGAAATCCAAGCGAGACCAGATAGGATAGGCGCACGGCAAGACGACGTCGCCCGCGCGAGGGGCGACCGGTGGTGGTCAAAACAGCATCCGAAAAGTGTAAGTAAGCGGCCGGCAGGATGGCGATCCCAATCCACTCGAGACGCAACCACATTTCTCGCGTGGCGTTGGTGCTGGCAACGCTGCTCAAGGCATCCCCAACTGACACTACAACCACGCAGGCCAGGATCGTGGCAAAGGAGCGCGTCACCCGATCACGCAAGTTGAAGGATAGCGCGTAAATCAATAACGAGAAGGCCGTAATGGCAATCCCAGCAGTAAGGAGCTGATTCAGGGTTCGAAGGATGCTGATGATCGATTCAGACATCATGACGCTTCCTCTTCGCTTATACGCTTAGCGAAACCTTCTGGCAAAAAATAGCCCCACGTCCCCGTTGGGATAGTAGGCTTCCTGGAAACCACAAAAATCAAAGCCGAGCTTTTTCGCCATCTGGATGGCTGCATCGTTGCGAGATTGCATCTCTAAAATCATGCGCTGCGTGTCTTTTGCCAGTCCCCATTCTTCAGCGGCAAGGATCAACGCCTGACCTATTCCCTGGCGGCGCAGCGTTCGGCTGACAACCAGGTCGCTGATCCAGAGCGTAAAAGGGTTTTTTTGTAAGGAGAGAGCAATATAAGCGACAATTTGTTCTTGAGCTTCAGCGATCAGAATGCCATCGCAGCGGCTCCATGCCTCCAGGAGTTGTTGGCGATTGCGTGGGTAATCGACCCTGATGGGACGCGGCAAGCGCACCCGCCGTAACGTGATGGTGAGCATTTCATTTTCGTCGTTTTCAAGCTCGATCTGGCGAACGTATTGCGTGGTGTAATCTCGTTCGATGGCGAGCAATGGTTCTAAATCGGAAGCGTGGGAGGGACGGATTTCAATCTGCGGCATGAAATCTCCTCTAGGGTTGAGGGGTTTGGGCGTTGGAAACAACGCTGATTTGAATTTCACAAGGTGGCAACGCGGCACCTTGATTGTCAACGATTACAAGGCGGAGTTGATAAACGGCTGGCGAGAGCAGAGCGGTGTTCCAGGTGCCCAGTAATCCATCCGGTTGAATCTGATTGCCGGCCAGGATGGTTAACCAATCTTGCTCGTCGATGCGGCGCATTTCGATTTTGTAAAAACCAAAGTTGGGGACATTGGCCGAGCCGCTAATTTCGACTATGCCGCTTACTTCAGTGCCATTTTGCGGGGAAGAAATAAAAATCTGGCCCTCGAGGCATTGTCCTGACTGCGAAGAGGATAGCAAGGCGGCGGCTAGAGGTGTTTCCTGAAGGGTAATGGCGTTTTCGTCCGTTTGCCCCATGGCGTTAGCCTCAAGGGTAATTGTCGGTGAAGCGAGCAGGTTCAAGGTCGGGGTGAAAATGGGCATTACCGCCGGGTTCGCAGGGATAATAAAAGAAGTTAGGATAAATTCGGCAACCATGAGAGAGAGAATAAAGAGCAACACACTCGCAGCCTGATTGAGGCGTCCCTGAGCGTTTTCTCGTTCCAGACCAAAAACGGCGCCTCGCAGTTCTTGCCAGGCTAGGAAGAATTTGCGCAGATAAAAAATGCCCACGAAACCGAGTAAAACATAAATCCAGATTTCATAAGCTTGAAAAAACCGTAACGCATCTTGCATGTTCTTGTGACGAAGGGGAGCTTTTCTATGCTATCCCGTCAGATGCTGGGCGGATAGGATTATGGTTGGTGGGCGAGTCGTTGTAAAACACCGCGCAGGATGTGAATCAATTTTGGCACGATCATCCGACCGGCTTGCAAGACTTCCTCGTGGGTAGTCATCGTGTTGCCATCCAGATTGGCTTTGTTGCTGATGCCTGAAATCCCCAACACGCGCAACCCGCCATGTCGAGCAGCGGTTACTTCTGGAACGGTGGACATGCCTACGGCATCGGCGCCAATTTGGCGCAGAAAGCGTAAATCGGCCGGGGTCTCGAAAGACGGGCCGGCCAGGCAAATATAGATTCCCTCCCGCAGGAGAATATGGTGTTCGGCGGCGGCCTGGCGAGCGAAGTCGCACAGCTCCCGATCATAGGCCTGACTCATATCGGGGAAGCGCGGCCCGAAGGCGTCGATATTTGCGCCTCGCAAAGGCGTTAACCCGGCCATACCGATCAAATTGAGATGATCGGTAATCAGCATCAGGTCACCCGGTTCATACTCGGGGTTCACGGCACCGGCGGCGTTGGTGACGATCAGAATCTCGATTCCCAGGCGTTGCATCACCCGCACCGGGAACGCCACTTGCGCCATGCTATAGCCTTCATAATAGTGCACGCGACCTTGCGAAATGAGAACCTTTTGCCCTTCCAGCTCACCGATAACCAGACGCCCCTTGTGCCCTTCTACCGTGGATAGCGGCCAGTTGGGTATCTCGCCAAACGGAATCAGGATTGGGTTTTGGATCAGTTCGGCGACTTCACCCAAGCCGGAGCCCAAAATCATCCCTACCCTGGGTTGAAATGGCAAACGAAGGCGTAAAAACTCGGCTGCTGCATCGATTTGATCTAAACTAATCCACTCGCTCATGCGAATTCCTCAAAAAGACCAAGAGATTTTGGGGTGGAATGCGACTCGGAAAGGAAAACATACCTTCTCCAATCAAAAATATTTTCCCACCCCAGCACGATGATTATATCATGATGGTAGGCGGGGGATTTTTCCGTTCTCTGGCTCAGTTGGATAAAATCAGCTCTTGAGCAACCGTTGCGCTTCAACCGTTGAGCTCTTTCAGCACTTCCCAAAAGGCTTTTGCGGCCCTTTCCACAGCCTGATCATCAATCCAGTAGTGAACCACAATCCGAAAGCGGTGGGGTTCGATGGCGCCGACCAGAACGCCATGTTTGCGTAAGGCCTCACACACTTTTTGGGTGTTAACGGGCGAGCCAGATGCGAGTTGGGCGAAGATCATGTTGGTCGCCGGTGAACCCGGTTCAATGATCAGTCCTGGTGCGCCTTGAAGGTTTTGGGCTAAGCGTTTGGCGCGCGCATGATCCTCTGCCAGGCGATCCACCATGGTTTCCAGGGCTACGATCCCTGCTGCAGCTATCACTCCCGCCTGGCGCATCCCACCACCCAATTGTTTGCGCACCCGCCGCGCCCGCTCAATGAAGGTTTGACTGCCGCAGATTAACGAACCTACCGGCGCACAAAGGCCTTTGCTCAGACAAAAGGTCACCGAGTCAAAAGGTTCGGCGAGTTCTCTGGCAGAGATACCCAGGGCAACCGCGGCGTTAAAAATGCGCGCCCCATCTAGATGGGTCAGGATACCGCGTTCTCTGGCAAATTCGCCGACCTTGCGGCAATATTCAGCCGACAGCACAACGCCGCCACAGCGATTATGGGTATTCTCTAAAGCGATGAGCCTTGTGGGAGGTTGATGGATATCCTTCGGGCGGATGGCGGCTTGCAACTGTTCCAGAGCGATTGTGCCATCGGGTTGATTGGGCAACTGGCAGGAATGGATTCCACCCAGCGCCGAAATTCCCCCCGCTTCATATAAAAAAGTATGGGCTTTATCTCCCACAATCACCTCATCGCCGCGCTGACAGTGAGCCAAGATCGAGGCGAGGTTGCCCATCGTTCCGGAGGGGACAAACAAAGCGGCCTCTTTGCCCATCATCTCGGCTGCCATTGCCTGTAATCGATTGACGGTTGGGTCTTCGCCATAGACATCATCGCCAACGTCTGCGCCTGCCATAGCTTCGCGCATGGCGGGGGTTGGCTCGGTCACGGTGTCTGAACGCAAATCGATGAATTTCATCTTATCCTCCATAATGTCTTAGAGTATCCAGGAGAGCGTTTAGCTCGCGTGGTAATGGGCTCTCAAAGGTTCTCGGTTGGGTTTCGCCGGGCAAGATGATCGACAGGCGAGCGGCGTGCAGAAAGTGGCGGTTGATGGGCAGGGTGGGTTTCTGCCGTCCGTAGACGCGGTCGCCTACCACCGGACAACCGATAAATTGCAGGTGAAGGCGAATCTGGTGAGTGCGCCCGGTTAGCGGATGGACTTCCAGCAAGGTGTGCCGGGGAAACACTTCCAGAGTGCGATACTCGCTGATGGCGACCCTCCCTTTGCCAGGGGGGACAATCGCCATTCTTTTGCGCTCTTCGGCCGATCGTCCGATGGGGGCTTCAATGCGCCCTTTGGGAGTCGGGGGTTTTCCATCGACAAGGGCGAGGTAGGTTTTCTCTGCTTTGCGCAGGCGGAATTGATCTTGTAACCAGCGATGAGCGTGCTCGTCCTTTGCCATCAAAAGGATGCCGGAAGTGTCTTTATCCAGGCGATGCACGACGCCAGGACGCACTTCACCGCCCACGCCTTCGATTTGCGGCGCGTGTGCCAGCACAGCATTGACCAGCGTTCCACGCTCATGCCCAACCGCGGGATGGACAACGATGCCGGCTGGTTTATCGATCACCAAAATATGGGCATCTTCATAAAGGATGTTGAGCGGGATGGGTTCTGGCTCAAGGTCGATGGGTTGGGCAGGGGGGATGGTTGCCTCGATTCGATCACCGCTTTGGACAAGTTGTCCGCCTTTGCGAGCAGGGCTGCCGTTAATGAGCACAAAACCCTCTTTGATTAAGTTCAACCACCGTGCCCGCGAGAGTTCGGGGGAATGAGCCAGCAAGACTTTATCCAATCGTTGAGGAGAGGTTTCGGTGTAATTAAAGGAGATTTTCCGTTCACCCACTGTGCTGACCTTCTGAAGAGGCTTCCGTTGGCAGTTCTTCGTGGCTGTCGGCAGATTCTTCGCCTGGCTCGGAGAGCATTTGGCGCTCACGCCAATCCTTAAACCAGATGCCCAGGGCGAGAATCGCAACCCCGATGGAGATGCTTGAGTCGGCAATGTTGAACACTGGGAATGTGCCGACCGAAATGAAATCGGTAACATACCCTTGCGTCAGGCGGTCGATCAAGTTGCCAACAGCTCCGCCAAGCTGCAACCCCAGGGCGATGCGTAAACTCCAATCGCGACGGGGAACTTGGGGAAAGTAAACGAAAATCATGATCGCCACCACAATGGCCAAGACCATAAAAATCCCCCCAAAGCCTGGCAGAATTCCAAAGGCCGCTCCGGAATTCTTCCAGTGTACAATGCGGGCGTAGGGCGTCAAGGCCTCCCATGGCGACCAGATTTCACCGACCTGTAAATTGCGCCGTACCAGTTCCTTTGTCCACTGATCGATGGCGATGATCACTGCGGCTAATCCAACCAGAAAAACATAGTCCCAGACAAACTTTTTCAATCAAAGACTCCCGAAATAGAGGATGACCAGCATACTTTGCTTTAGCCTAAGGCAACATCGAGGAGCATCATGACCGCAAAGCCTAATAATGCCCCAATGGTGGCTACATCTGTCGAAGAGCCGCGTTGTGATTCGGGGATCAATTCTTCCACCACAACATAGATCATTGCCCCGGCGGCAAACGCCAGGGCATAGGGAAGGATCGGGCGCATTGC
>DAOTZA010000112.1:0-7783 GCA_034434515.1 Anaerolineales bacterium
TTTAGCGGTGGGAATTTGCTCGGACGCTGCGTCTGATCATCGCTGTGCCTGGCTTTTGATTCAAGCATAGAAAACCAGACCGCATTGGCAGTGAACCAGAGGGTCAGGTTGCCCTGCCGGGCGACAAAAAGAACCTCTGGCGGATATTGCCCGAGGTTAGGTTGGATAAAGCCTGTACTGCTAAAGGAAAATCGAGATAAAGTCGATTGGGTAAATTGGGTTGTTAGTGAGGAGGATGAGCTCTTTCCCTTGCTCTTGTATTTCGTTCGATAATTCGGGCTAGGGAAAACCAATACCACCAACACCAGGGATAAGAAGCTCACCCAAAGCACCCACTTCCATTGGCGATTTCCGTTCACCTTCTTTCCCTCCTGCGGAGTAGTAACAAGAGTAGATACTCAAATTATACGTCACTCCGTAATTTTTCCCGTTAAATCTTTTTACCTTTTGACAGGAATTTTCTAGTGTTACCTCGAGCTTTGGAAATCCCCCCTCATGCAATACAACATAATTGGGCTTATAATTTGAAATCGCAAAAAGGGCGGTATCTTCGTAGGTGGAAGTTTTGCTCATTATTTTAGCAACCTCTGGTTGTAGTAAGCCGGCAAAATCTACCATATAACGATCGGCATAATAACCGATTACACCAATTTCAAGTGCCCCAATCTTAGCAGAAGGAGCCGTATGTTGAGTAATCCAGCGACCAATATCCCGATAGATTCTGATCCGTTTATCTGGATTTAAACTTAATCGAACTACACCGATCAACTGATTTACACTCATCACTCCAACAATCAATAAAAGGGCTATTTGCACGCTTCTATTTGCGCCAGGGGTTAGTCGATTACTGACATCCCAAAACCATTGGAATCCTAATCCCATCATCAAGATAAATCCAGGCACTAGTGGCGCATAGTACCAGAAATACCGGCTTACCCCTAATACAGAATAGGCAAGAAAATATAAAAAAGTATACCCAACCAAAATCAAGCTGCGATGTCGCTTTCTCACTGCAGAAAAAACACCCGAGAGAGCAAAAATCGCTTCTAACCAATACAGAGGATTCTTTTGATAGCCCTTTAGAACGTTAAAAAATCCCCAAAAAAATTTCTGACTGATTGCCATTTCCCCTTGTTGTTGTTTGGCAAACAAGGTCACCGGAATCGGTGATCCGAAATACGTCCACAAAAATCCCCACCAGATTAGATTGATGATTAAAAATATCCCTATCGGAAACAAAGGAATTTTCTTTTGTGAAATGCAATAATGACAAAACAAAATTATGGGCAAAATAACTCCATCGGGTCGGAAGAAAACCATAATAGCAGTAGCCAAAAAAGCCAGGCTATATTTCCCTTTTTCGTAGAGGAAAAAGCTCAAAAGAGCCGCACAAATATACAGGGGGGTTTCAGAACTCAGCGTAGAAATCGGTAACGGAAATACAGGAAATAAAATTAACCCAACCCAACTCAGGAGTGAATATCCCCATATTTTCCCAATGCGCCAAAATAAAAACCCGCTTGCTGCTAAGGCAAAGCACCCCACTAAAGAAGCTATTAATGGAATATTATCGACAAACAGCGCCGGCATAGCTAAAAGCACGGCAAAAAATGGAGAAGTTGTGCTTAAAATCCGTTCCCCTATATTATATGCAAACTCTTTGCGATAAACCAAATTATAGGTATAGCGAAAGGTGATGTAAGGATCATCATACGACCAGTGTCGTAATAAATAGACCAAAAGTCCGAGATAAAACCAGGAGGATAGCAGGGCAAGTTTTTCTTCCCACAACTGTTTATCGATTGCCATAGTTTCCTAATTTTACCTTGTGGCAAACCCTATCCAGTGTGCTGATCGCCCCAGTAATTGTCCGAAAAGACTGACCTCGAGGAAAGATTTTGCGACACTTATAACCATTTTCCGATGAAAAGATTAAAGCATAGCTGCTGCCAGAGGGAATTATCGCTGTTTGAATTATCCCTCCTTCGACGTAACGATTGATTTTTTGGAGATATGGCTCTACCTTTTCAGCAATCTGGGGATCATTTTTAGATGCAAGGTAAAGATCTCCTAATGAGGCCGTTTGAACGTGAGTAGGTAGATTTGAATATCTCAAAAAGTAAGGCGCTGTTGGAATAAAAACCGGTGGTTCTGATTTGGCTACAGTGGCTACAATCTTTTCACCAAACCGATAATCTTTTTTAACCGGAATTTGTAAGCGAGGAGCGTAAAGTAAATTTATAAACTGCACTATCAAGAGAATAAATGCTATGTAGAACATCCCGGTTTGCAATATTGTTCCCCCTCTTTCAGACCGCTGAGAAAAGACATGCTGAAAACTTTCCATACCCAGAATAGACAAACAGAAAGAGGCGGGTACCAAATTGTTGATCCACCCCCATTGACGCGCCATTGGTATAATACTCATCAAAAATAGGGGTACTGCTATTGCAATAAAAAAATTAAGTGCTCTAAAATTGAAAAAGAAAATAGATAACAGACATAAAACAATCAACCCCCAAAATCGTGGTAATAAAAATTCAGTCCAAAATGTTGCATATACAAATCGCCATGAAATCGGATTATTGATTGGTACATCATAAATATAAAACCAGAACCAACCATTTGACCGCCAATTCATGTAAAAAACAAAAAAGACAACAAAAATTACAAAACTGCAAATAAATGCAATCAATCGCTTGTATTGTCTTTTTATCAAGAAGTAAAGAGAGATAAAAGGAACTGCTGCTAAAGCATTTTGCTTTGTAGCAAATGCCAAAAAATTCAGAAAACCAGCCCAGAATCCTGCAATTGTACTATCCAATTTATCACAAACTGATATCGTATAAACTCCTGCAACAAAGGCTAAAAACAACATGTCATGTCTACCCTAGCAATGTCAAACCAAAATCCCGTCATGGAGTAAGAGGCTGAAAATAACCCAACCGCTCCAAAGCTAAACACAGGATCTAATTTTCTCGAACGAGCTATTTTATAGATCATCAGCAAGATCGCAATTGTCGAGAAAAAGGAAACAGTTCTCATCGAAAGCATGATATTTGCAGGGTAAAAACCTGAGAAATAATAATAAAGAGGGGGATAAATTGTTGGAGTGAATTCATAACTCGGTGGAACATATAGCGACTGTCTGTGAACCACTCGCAGAGTATGAACAAATGTATTCGCCTCTACCCACTCCAAGGCGTAGGGATACGCAATTCTAGAAAGTGAAGTGTAGAAAAATAAGACAATAAAAATCAACGAAAATACTGAGATAAGTAGTTTTACAACGTAGACTTCAAAACTAGAGAGCGGTAATTTTTTCATTTTCACCGCTTCTCTTGATCAGATCGATCATCCAGAAAACAACTACCAACCAAACAGGGAGACTCGCTGGAATAATGATAGCTATATCGGCTTGTGGCCAGGGGAGCAGGTTGGTGATTGCGGGTCGTAAAATCAATGTGTTATATACAAGAAAACAATAGGCAAACGAAGCAATCAGATATCTTCTTAACCATATATGTTCGCTTTGAAAATTCAGAATGGAAAATGGCAAAACCCAGACAAGATATTGAATAGAAAAAGCATGGGTAAAAGCCAAAAATGATAACAAAGTAATCAGGTACAGCCTGATAGGGTTTTTCTCACTCCTGCTCACCCGAAACCATACAAATCCAATTGCTAAAATTGTAACAAATCTGCCAAAGGCTCGGTAATTATTCAGAAGTGCTGCGCCTTTTCCTAACCATAGTACCAGTAATCTGATGAGAAAAGTGTATCCCCAAACTCCAAAGCCGTGGTTATATCCCAGTGCTCTTAATAAAACCATCTTCCAATTGGCGTTAAAAAAGCCAATGTAAATCAGAATTCCTGCCAGAGGCATCATTCCAACGATCAACAAATAAAAAAATCGCCTCATCCAATTTTGTTGCGCCAGCATCGCTGCAGGAAGAGCTAAGACAGGCCAGCTCTTTACCCATATACCCAAGCCAAGAAAAAAAGGTGATAGATAAGTATTGGAGGTTAATAGCAATAAAGCAATTAGCGAAAACAACATCGGCAATGAGTCAAACTGGCCATGATAAGCTGAGACATAAATCGCAATAGGGTGAAAAGAATATAAAAGCGCCCCAACAACTGGCGAAATAGCGGTTTGCTTTTGCAAACTTAAAAAAATTACCACGACGATTAGCAAGTCCGCCAGGATAAACAACCACTTTACCACAAAAGGAAAGGGCAGATGGATGGAATCGCTGATCCCCCTGGCCAGACCGAGCCAATACATTTGTAAAGGCAGGTATGGGTGCCTGCCCAAAGTCTCTTTTGCTGTATAGACATCATGTCGCAAGACAACCTGTTGACTGACTAGAGCATAGGATTCCAAATCATAATTCGAGCGGTCAAATAACAAGTAAGCCGGTAGAAATCGAACTCCAAAAGCAATGAGCAAGATAACCCCAAAAGGTATTTTATTGAAAAGCGTGGAGATTGATGTGTGAGGCATCAATCTCCACGTCAATACGCAACTAATGAGAGGGAGTAAAAAAAGAGTAATCTCTTTGATCACGGATTGATCAATAAATACGTCGGGCGAGTGATAGTTATACTTGTCCCATAACTAACCGCATTGCCGAGCGGGTCATAAGCGGCCGTAATCCCAGATGGCGTGGAGATCACCCGAGCATTTTTATCGGGGGTAAAAACAACCCAAATTTTGGAGGTTCCTTTCCTAAATTCAAATCCAAATGTGTCATTTCCAGGTAAAATTTCCTGGTTATACTGGTAGTCATTTAAGATTTCCGTCATAAATCTTAAGGCGGTATAACCTGGGAGAGGATTTTGGTTAGAATCCAATAACCCACTGTATCTCCACCCCGGTCCGTTAAGTGTGTACCAGGTCGTTCCCTTTACCCCCAATGACCAGTTGCGCGCATAAAGCCAAACCACATAATCTGCTTTAGCCTGTTGAAATGCCTCCGCCCCTACCTGGTCTGGTGTTTGATTTGCGCCAAGAAGTAGAGCTCCTTCGGTGTGCAGGAGCGGCTTATCTACTCCATATTGCACCATCACGCTACGCAGAAAATTTATCTTTCCTGCTACTACACCGCCACTGGCACTCCAACTAGGGAAGTTTTTTTCTGATTGGATAGGAGTGAAATTGACGGAGTAAGTTGGGTAACCATGGAAACTGATATAGTCAAAATAGGATGCACCGTTATTTCTTAAGACCCCCTCAAAAAACCGAGGCGCTCTGGTAGCATTGGTATTCGGACAGTAACCCGTACCAACATTGCGTGGATCACAATCCAGCAATAACCCTCCTAGTACAACCTGAGCGTTTGGATTGGCGCTTTTGACTGCCCCATAAACTGCTTGTAACATCTGAGCGTAATACCCCCCTCCATAATATGTATCATTGAGGTTACCCCAACAACCAAAAACGCTGTCTCCAGGCACTAATTCCGGTGCAACATCGGGTTCATTCCATAACTCGTAATATAAGACATTATACGGATAAACACTGTATCGTTTTACCGTCTCATGCATGAATTGGGCAAAATCGCCCAGGTTTTCAGGTTTAATTGGCCCGCAATAACTGCCGGGTTTTTGTTGCGCCCAGCTAGGCGTGCTGCGAACAATCAAGATGGTTTGCAGTCTCCTTTGGGCTGCATTTGTCAAACTTCCTTCTAACACACTTGCATTCTGCCAGACATATCCACCCTGCTTCGTGGGCTGAATGTCTGACCATAGCAAACCGTTTATTCTCACCCATGTCGCTCCAACATTTTTAGCTTTATCCGCCATGGACGAATTAAAGTATCCCACTTCAACTCCAAAGACTGTTTGACCCCGATCTTTAATGACCAACGGTAAATAAAGATCGTAGTTAGGACTCTGGGCATTGACTCTGTGTTCCAGCCTGAAGCCCCATCCAATCGCAACTATAGTCAAAATCATTACTGCTAAAAACCATTTCTTAAGCATTGTTTCCTCCATAATAGAATCCGTAGATACTTAGCCAAGCCCAAATGTTCAAAGCCTCCAGTAAAACAATGGAGGTGAGATATTTTACTCGGTAATCGGGCAATTTTATAAAGGCAAAAATTTTTGACCATCCCCAACAAAGTCCAATTGAGAAAGGAAGAATCGCCGGAAAAAAATACCGCGCTACCGGATACATCGGTGCGGAAAACCAGCTCCCTGCATGGCGCATTATAGTCAACCAGAGTTGCCCAAATATCACCAGAGTAAATATCACACCAACTTTCCAGTTTGCTTTACGTACATCTGATATAAGCTTCGCCAATATACCAAAGATAGCCACGATTGTAAAGGCAGAAAAGAGCAAATAGATTCTTTCACCCCCCATCAGAGGGACATGCGCCCAGCCAAAATAACCCCAAAATGTTTGCACCATACGACGAAGTGAAGTTAACAAATAGCTTTTTGATCCTTCGAAGTCAAACAGGCTCCAGAAATAGCCTGCATTCAGATATCTTTTACTCATCCAGATAGCAATTCCCTCCGACACTATCGGCAAGGCAGTTTCAGCGGAACCATTGCGCAAAAGATTTTCAAATCCCTTTCCGTTCCAACTTCCCACTCTACCCTTCATATCCGTGAATAGCGGCACAACACCCACAGGATATTCTCCAACCGATAAAACTAAACCGTCATAATATACCTGCAAAGAAGCTGGCAAATCAGAGGCATTCAAATAGACCCAACCCACATCAGCTACTTCTGGTATCTTTACGGTGTAAGAAAAATATTTAGGAGTCTCACCAATGGCGATTTTTTCCTCCGCGTTTTGTGACTGCTTATTCAATACTAGTTGGGGCAGACTGATAGTTATCGACTGATCAGACCATATCCAACCCCCAAGAGTAACATCTTGCCCTTGAATCATTTTGAGAGCCTTAGCGGTCAGCATTTGATAGGCAGATGATCCACCTAGCAAAACAAGATAAGCATTGCCCAAAGGCGCTTTCCCTTTAATTTGTCTGAGAGATTTCCCCGCAGGATAATACCAAACTGGCGTTCGACTTCCCCAATCAAAAAACACCCAGATGAAAGCCAAAAAAGCAACCAGCGATAAACCAATCTGGATATAGATCCAATTTCTCTTTCCCGGAACTCCCCAGAGAAGGATAATCGGCAGAAACAATAATCCAACCAGAGCTGTAGACTTGGTATAAAAGGCTGCCACTGCCAGAGCAAAAACCCCAATCACGCGCCATAAATTTACCCGGTCAACAAGAATCCAAACCGACAACCAGAAATAAAGGGAGAGAACGGCAATTGCACCGACATCATTGTTGATAGAGGTCATTAGATCTACAAAACCCGGCAGGCAACCTAAAAACAATGGAATGCCCCAACCAAGGGAACTTTGTTTTCCAAATAGAATGCGAGATGTATTCCAGGCAGCAAAGATTGTAACTAAAAATAACACCCACGAAACCAGCCGCGCTAGGTAGAGCTGAACGGTCACATCTTGGTTGGCAAAGATGCGCAAGGGCAGGGATGCCAGGAAATAGTACAATGGTTGATCATCCAGTTGAGTGATGCCAATCCAGGGCGGCGTACCCAAATCAATCAAATTGGGAGACCCTCCTAAACTTCGGAAAAAATCGTGTTCCACCATAGAAGCCGCCATTTGGCGCCGAATAGAGTGATCGATTTCTTCCTCATCCGGCAAGTGTCCCATTCTGGCAAACAGGGTTACATACTCAAAATGCCCTGGCTCGTCGTAGTGTTGCCACGGCGGCACCAAAAA
>DAOTZA010000113.1:0-19676 GCA_034434515.1 Anaerolineales bacterium
CGCGACCACTCCTCAACGATGTCTAACCCGCACGCCTGAGCCAGTTTGCGCGCCTCATCAAAGGGAACGCGCGCCTCGGCATAGTTCCAGCGCCACAGGATGTAGAAGCGCGTGCGTTCACCGACCTCGGCGGCAAAACCGTTGTGCAGAATCTGGCGTACGGCGAAGTCGGTGGCCAGGGTGCGGACTTCATCGAGCAGCACATCGGCGCGGATGACGTTGCCCTCCAGGTCGATCACCTGCTCGTACTTGCCGAAAACCTCGATGGCGGAGCCGATGGCGGCGATGAAAAAGTCGGCCCCGCCGACGCCCTCCTCCCACAGGCGCTGAAGTTTGGCATCCAGATAACGGCGCAGTTCGGCGCGCACCTCGTGATAGAAGCCCAAGCCCTGCCGCGCCGCTTTGCGGGCGACGATGTAGATGGACGAAGCCAGCGCGGCGGATTCATTGGCGTTCAGGCGCGATTGCATCTCGGTGTTGAGCGGCCAGGCAGCGCTGACCACCAGGCCGCAATCGAGCAGGGCGTTGATGACCGTCTCCCAACCGGCCGTGGATTTATGGGCATAGACCACTACCGCCACGCCGCCCGGCTTGAGCACGCGGGCGCTCTCGCGGAAGGCGGCGGCCAGTTGCTCCTCGAAGAAGCGTTTGCCCGCCTCGAAGCCGCCCTCACCCTGGGAATAGGCGACGATCTCGCCAGACTTGGGTGTGAGCGGCGTGGAGAACAGGTCGGGGTAGAGGTGCCCTACGGTGCGCTTGAGCCAGACATAGAAAAAGTCGGAAAGATAGGAATAAGGCACGTTGTCATAGTAGGGCGGGTCGGTGAGGACGGCGTCGAAGAAGGCATCGGGATAGGGCAGGCGCGTGGCGGAGGCATGGGTGACCCTTGCACCCTCACCCCCCCAGCCCCCCTCTTCCACATGGGGAATATCCCTCACCCCCGACCCCTCTCCCACATGGGGAGAGGGGAGTGTCTCCCCTCCCCCTTTATGGGGGAGGGGCTGGGGGTGGGGGTACTCCCCGCTTGGTACGGCAGGAATTTGGGTGAGATGGTCGAGAACACGGATAGTCTTATCTGTTGCTGCGGTAGCAGAACCCGTCGAACCACTGAAGGGATTCACCTCGAAGTAATCCCAGTTCATAGGTAATGCTTGTCTCCCAAAGACGTGGCCGCCATTTTCACTTCCACCACGCCATTGGCACAAGCCGGCATTATGGTCCGCGAGAGTACTTACAACTATCCCCAAATACGTCGCCACGGCGCGGGCAAAGTCTGCGGGGTAGCCCTGGGCGAGCATTTCGGCGTGGGCGCGGCGCACGGCGTCGGCAAAGGTGAGCAGGGCCAGCGCCTGGCGCGGGTTGAACAGGTCGCCCCAGGTATCCAAGCCGTAATTTCTTACCGAGAAGGCGCGTTCTGCACCACTCCCTTTGCCCTCAGGCGTCGGCTCATCCGGCAGGGGTTCCATGCCCCAGGCGGCGCGCAGGCGTTCGTGTTTGGCCTGCAGGGCCTGCTCGGCGGCGCGGTAGGCGGCCAGGTCGGCTTCGGTGGGCAGGCGGTAGGTTTTGCCCTCACCCCCGGCCCCTCTCCCAGAGGGAGAGGGGAGGCCCCCACCCCCGGCCCCTCTCCCGCCTTGCGGGCGAGGGGAGAGGACGACAGCCACCAGGCGCTGGCCGGCTTTGCCTTCGCGGAAGAGGCGGCGGGTGGTGTTGGCATCTATCACTGCGCCGCAGGCCGGGCAGGTCACCACCGCGCCCTTGACCGTGCCGCGCTCGGGGTCGAAGTCCTTCGGCCAGGGGGCGTAGCCGGGCTGGCCCTGCGCCACAATCTCGAACGCAAGCGGCTTTCCGGCGCCGCGGCTGAGCGGGTGCAGGGCAATCTTCTTTTTGTCCTTCTTCGCCAGCCAGAACTGGCGCATGAGCGGAATTTCCACGCCGCAGGCCGGGTTCTGGCAGGGCAGGGTGCGCGCCCAAATGTAGCCCACTGCCGTCTCGCCGTTTGGCCCGGCGTAAAAGCCCGCCAGTTCTGTGCGCGCCTCGTTCAGCACCCACTCGCCCCAATGGCGCACCGCCTCCAGCAGGGGGTTGAAGTTCGGCGGCGGGGCGTCGGTCGGCGTGGAATCGTTCAGAGCGAAAGCCATCTGCCCGGCCGCGTGCGGCGCGCGGGTCTTGCCCTTGCGCCACAGATGATCCGGCATCCCCGCAAAGAGATGGCCGTACTGCTGCGGGAACTCCAGTGTTGCCTTAAGGATAAGCACTGCCACCGGATTGTAGTCGCCGGCGTAAGCCTCGCAGCCCAGGCGCAGCGCTTCCAGCGGGTAAGAGCCGCCCCCGGCGAAGGGATCGAGCACCCGCGGCGGGGGCACACGCCCGGCTGCGATGTCCTCCACGCTCACCGCCTTACCCAGTTCGGCGCTCAACCGCTCGGCGTGAGCGGCGTAGAGGACGCGGCGGGCGCGCTCCAGCAAGGGAAGGTTGAGCGAGTTTTCCCACCGGCACAGCTCGACGATAAAATTGCGCTCGCCCTGCCAGACCAGCAGGTCTGGGGCGGCCGGCGTGAGGGCGGCATACGCAGTGGCGCGGGAGGCAGCCAGCGGGCGCCGCGCCCACCAGATGTGCAGGGTGCTGATGTGCCCGTGGCGGATGGTCTTCTCTTTGGCAGCATGCTGGCTCACCTCTTTGACGGGGAAGGACTCTTCGATAAAGCGGCGGTCGGCCTGGGTCATGGGTGCGTCTCCTGCGAGGTCGGTCGTTCGAGTATTTCCGGAATTGCATCGGCCCGGTAGAGACGATTGCGCGCCTGGCCAGTCATTTCGCTCAATATCCCTTCATCCAGCAAGCGATCGATGGAGCGTTGAGCAGTAGAAAAGTGGATACCGAAGGCAGCTTCCACCTGGCGGGTCTGCAAGATGGGTCTCTCAAACAACAAGTCTAAAATTTGAAGGAGTCGAGCCGTAACGCTGCTGCCTTGCAGGCGCTTGTGGTATTCGGCAGGTAGGCGTTGCAGGGAGTGGATGCGTTGCACAGCATCCCGTTCCTGCGTGACCACACCGTGCAAGAAAAAGGTCAGCCAGGCTTCCCAATCGCCGCTCAGGCTAACCCGCAAGAGTAGGTCATAATATTGCTGGCGATGGGCTTCGAAATAGGGACTCAGATCGAGCAGAGGGCGTGGCAGCACATTCCAGGCGCAGAGCAGAAGCGTGTTCAGCAGGCGTCCCATCCGTCCATTCCCATCCAGAAAGGGATGAATAGCTTCAAACTGGTAATGCACTAACCCGATGCGAATCAGAGGCGGCAGATCTGAAGGGGTATGCAGGAACTTCTCCAAGGTATCGAGTGCCTGCCACCTCTCTGCCGGTGGCGGGGGGACAAAGGTTGCCTCTGCCAGCAAAACGCCAGGCGGAGCAATCCAGTTTTGAGTACGGCGGAACTCGGCGCAGGATCGTTCCTGCCCTCGAACCCCTTCAAGCAGAATGGCATGCATTTCGCGCATCAGACCCAGGCTAAGGGGAAATTTGGTCAAACGATCGAGACCGTATTCCATAGCACGCACGTAGTTATAAACCTCCTGAACATCCTCTGGCAATTCAAACAACGACAGTTGGCCCAACTCAAGTGAACAGGTCGGAAAGGGTGGCGCGCGTTCCTTCGATGCGCGAAGAAAACACGGCTTCGCGGCGAATAAAGGGGCGGATGAGAAGGTGAGGATTGGGCAGGAAATGCTCCAGGCCAGCTAATTCGCCAAGGGTACGTTCGGCTTCAGAGAGGCTCGTAACCAAGGTATTCGACCAGGATAGAACAGGCGGGAGCAGAGAGGGGACAAATGCCCAATAGCCTGTTGCAGCGCGGATGAGCCGCCCAGCCGAACTCACCCGAAAGTCTTCAATATTCATGGAACTTAACCTTATTTGCAGGGATGCAAATTGTCTGGATTAATAATATCATTTTTCGCCTAAGTTGCAAATAACGTCCTATGACCAATCGCCTAAGATCCTGTCACGGCATTGGCCGCCTGAGCGATAGCTTGGAGGGGCACGCGGTAGCGCACCTCATGCTGCTCTTCGGGTTGCAAGCAGGCGGCCGGGTTATGCACTACATACAGGTGGGGTTGGGGGGTGGCAGCCTCCAGCACAACATAGAGGTAGTAGTCATCGCCCATGCGTTGGGCAGTAAACCATTCATTTCGGGTGAGCAGAACGCTTCCCGACTGAGCGCGTGCTTTGACCTCGACATAGCGCCAGGCACCGTTGCGGGGGTCGCGCGAGCGGATGTCGTAGCCGAGGTTCTCGGTAGCGACGTCCTCTGGTTCTCTGCCCTGGTGGCGCTCGTAGTCCAGCGCCAGATGCATGGCAAGTTGCTCCAGCTCTGGGTCGGGATGCAAGTCGGGTTCGGCGGCCGGCAAGGGTAAGGGCAGAATTTGAACTGCGGCGACAAAGGTTGGCGTATGCAGGCTAAGCTGGCACTCTCGCTCCAGACGGTCTTGCAAGGCTTCAAGCTCGTTGCGGTATCTCTCCCTCTGCTGGCGCTTGTTGTGGATCGGCAGTAAGACCTCATCACCGCTTTGGGCACGCTGCTCGAGGCGGATCAATTCGTTATCCAACTCCAGGATCAGGGTTTTGAGCGACTCAACTCCATAACGGCGCTTGATTGCGGCTTCATGCTGGCGTTTGGCGTACAACTCGTCCTTAAAGGCTTTGAGATGGGGGATGAGCCAGCGCTGGCAGCGCGCTTGCAGCGCCTGCAAGTCTGGAGGCTCGGTTGAGGATGGCACCTGGGCGGGCACAAAATCCCACAAGATGGCTGGGTCAAGCACCTGCAAGGGGCCGCCCTGACGGGAGGAAAAAAGTGAAAACAGACGCCGCGAAACGATTTCCCCTAGGCCGTCGCTGATTTGGACTTCGTAGAAGAGCAGCACCCCGTCGCGGCGTCGGTCGGGATCATAAAAGGTCGCCCCTTGTTGCAAAGCCTGAACCAGATTCTGCTCAGCCCACTGTAAGGTAGCTTCAAACAGGGGATGACCAAAAGAGATGAACTCTGCCTGAGAGTCTTTGAGCGCTAGCGCTTTGTCAAAGGTAGCCAGAGGATATCGTTTGAGCAAGACCCCAAAGCGTTTTTTGAAAGTATCCTGTTCGGCAATTTTGCGCAGGGGATAGGGGATTTTGTCCAGACTGAAGAAGCCCGCTTGCCGGGGGAGCGGGCGCATCTCCCCACCCAGGTGTTGATAGGCTTTCTGGAAGAAGGCCTGGGTGTATTCGGGAATCAGACGGCGTTCTCTCGCTCGGTCATTCATCTCTTTAATGCGTGTGTAGTCAATATAGCGGGTGGCAAGACTTTCATCAAGCTTGGCGCGCACGGTACGCAGGTACTCTTCGTTAACGGTGATTTCAATTTCGCGCAGGATTTCGTCCAGGGTGCGCGCGCTGGCAGCGGCTTCGGTGAGCAATTGGGCAAGGTCGCGGCCGGGAAAGAGCTCATCGATCACGTCAAAGACCTTATCGCTGCCCAGAGCATCTTTTATCTCGTTTAGTTTTTTAAACAGACAGTCGAGCACTTGCCCTTCGCGGGTATCAGCAGCCACCAGATTAAAGATCGTCACCTCACGGGTCTGACCATAGCGATGGATGCGTCCCATCCGCTGTTCAAGGCGGTTGGGATTCCAGGGAATGTCGTAATTGATCATCAGATGGCAAAATTGCAGGTTAATGCCTTCGCCGGCTGCCTCGGTTGCGACCATGATTTGGGCTTCGGTTTTAAAAATCTTCTCGGCGCGAATGCGCTCTTCGAGAGGCATACGACCATGAATGTTGCACACCGAATATCCCCAACTTTGCAGGCGTTTGGTCAGATATTCGAGGGTGTCGAGCGATTCGGTGAAGACCAGCACTTTGGGGGGTTGGGCAAGCGAGTGAGCAAGAGAGCCGCCCCCGGCTTCTCCGGTTTGCATTAATTCTTTCAGGGCATCGCGAAAATAACGCAATTTGACTTCGTCTTCCTGTTCGATGATCGCCAGCGCCTGAGCGAGCAATCCATCAAGAGTTTGAATTTCGGTTTGTAGCTCAGCACGATTCTCAGCACTGCTCAAGGTTTCCCACACCTCTTCCTGTTTCCAACGTTCTGCTTCATTCAGGTCTTCGAGATCTTCGATGGCAAAGAGGCCGGCGGCGGTTTCAACACTGGCTTTGTTGAAGGCATCTACCCGCTGAGATAGTTCTTCCAGGCGCTTTTTACGCCTTTCCAGAGAGCGAAAGAGCGCATAGGTGCTGGAAGCCAGGCGACGCTGCAGGATGACCATGGCGAAGGCAAGGTTGCGGCGCTTCTCGCTTGCCAGGGCTTTGTTGTACTGTTCCTTTACATAGCGTGAGAGGGCATTGTAAAGTTGTTTTTCGGCTGGCGATTCCTTGCCGAGGTTGAAGGTCAGGGTTCTGACATGGCGGGGCAGGAAGAGCGGCTTACCGTCAAAGTCTTTGAGGTCTTCTTTTAAGCGCCGAATGAAGAGGGGATTGTCAGCAGCCTGAATCGAAGCCTCAAGCAGCTTGGTAGTGGCAAAGGCCCCGGGCTGGAGCAAGTCCAGGAAAAGGCGAAAGTTCTCGGGGTCGCCCCGATGAGGGGTAGCCGTGAGAAAGAGCAGGTGAGTGCTGTTGCGGGAGAGCAGTTCGCCGAGGTGATAGCGCTTGGTTTTCTCGGTCTTATCGCCGTACTTGTAGGCTGACATTTTATGCGCTTCGTCCACAATGGTGAGATCCCAGGCAACCCCCGCTAACGATTGCATGACATCTTGCTGGCGAGCAAAATCCAGCGAAGTGATCACTTGAAATTCGGTTTCCCACACATTTTCGCCAAATCGGTTTTGCATCAACGAACGATCAATCAGGGTGAAGCTTTCATCAAAGCGCTCTTTCAGTTCGCGTTGCCACTGGTCCTTCAAGTGACCCGGGGCAACGATCAGGATACGCCGCACGAGGCCACGCAACTTTAACTCTTTGACGACCAGACCGGCCATAATCGTCTTGCCTGCGCCAGGGTCATCAGCAATTAAAAAGCGTACCCGCGCCTGTTCGAGAATGTATCCATATACGGCCTCGATCTGATGCGGCAGGGGGTCCACTTTGGAGATGTTCACAGCGAGCAAGGGGTCATATAGGGAGGCATAACGGTAACGGCGGGCTTCGAGGGCTAAAAACACTTCGTGCGCCGCAGCCCCAAAGGTCTGCTGCCGGCGCAACGGTCGCAGTAGAGCAAGTTCTTGCAGCGATAAAACCTGGTCAACATGCGTGCCTTGTTGGAGCAGGCGGCCTACCAGGCGGACGTGGCCCTCCGCCCAGGGCTCAACAAGATCTATCTGCACTGCTTCAGGCCAAAAGGGACCTTCGAGAATGTCATTTTGCCGAATGGGGAGCGAATCAGGCAGCATAGTTGACCTCGCCAAAAATTCTCATGCTCGCTACATCGCTATACCGATAAGAGCGAAAACTGTTAACCCCTGCGTTACCCATCATCCTCCGCTTTTCTGTCCCAATAGAAACGCCTCGCCCGCCGGCGCAAGCCAGAAATATAGCCGTATTATACCAAAAGGAGAGGGCTGAAAAGCAATTACCAATTGCGGAATGATAGGATAGGACACAGATAAACCCGGATTGAATGGATGCACACCGATAAAAAATCCGGGTTAATCGATTTTGTCGTAAAAGCGAACCCTGAACACTGTTCAAGACCAGCCACCACAATGGTAAAATCATCTCCAAAAGCAATTTGGGTGAAGCGGGTGCGTCAGTATTGCCGCCTGCTCAACTGCCAGGGGACGCTTCCTCAGGTCAGTCGTTCTCACCCCTGTTTGTGCCTGTATCAACCTTATCTGCGATCATCAGGATCAAAGGGCTGACGAAGGCTATGTCGGTGTTTTTTATCGGTACAGAAAGGAGCGCAGATGTCTAAAATTAAACTGACCACCATGGTTATCATCACCCTTTCCGTGATGATCGTCATCGCTACATTGCGGTTCGGAAAAACGAAGACACTTGCAACCGGCACACCGTTAACGGTCAGCACCGCCAAAGCAGTAGAAGAACCACCTTTCCCGTTTTATGGCACCCAATATGTGCCCAGCGCCGAGCTTGCGCTGGTTCGCCAGCTCGGCTTCACCGTTGTGTTGAATGATTTCTCCTATGAAGCGAGCCCTACGGAGTGGATTGCCTATCTAAACGCCGCCCAGGCCCAGAATCTTAAAGTAATCGCCTGGCTTTGGCCTGAAGGCTGGCAGCTAAACCGGCTAACCCAAGCGTGGACAATCGATGCCCAGGCAAAGCTGTTTCTCCAAAGCGTTGCCAGTCATCCTGCCTTACTGGCGGTGTACGGATTGCATGAGCCTTACTGGAATGAGTGTGAGGGTTGCGGCTATACGACCGCTCAACAGCAGGCTCTCTACCAGGCGATTAAGGCAATTGCGCCGGTTTTAATATACTCTGAGATCAACGGCTTTGCCTTCTGGGCTGAGCAAGGGTTATCAACGACCATTGCTCCTGGTGTCTGCGACTACTGCCAGACAGCCTTCTACCCATTTCTGACCGATGGCAGTTACCAACGCGAGGAACTACGGCAACATCTCGACCGCGAAATCGCAGCTCTTCAGCGCCACGCGCCGCAATCGCGGTTGATCTGGACAATGCCAGCCATGTCCCATATCGAAGATCAGTTACGGATGCCGACTTCGAGCGAGATGTTTGACTATGCCCGCCTGATTTATGCCAGAGGGGAAATCTGGGGCGCCTGGTGGTACATGTGGCGGTGGGACGACGATCTTTACCCTGACTACCTGGCGAAGCATCCGCATCTGTATTGGACAGTGTGCGAAATCGCCAGAACCATTGTGGCAGAGGCGCAACAGAAACGTTCACCCGATGTCCCGCTGCCCCCCGCAGTTCCGTGTAACACCTCCAGCCAGTATTTACCGCTAATCAGCCATTGGCGATAACCTGCGGAGCTATCATGGGCAACCTGGTGTTGAGTTAATTGTCAAGGCAGGATTTTGGTAACAATCCGCCCTTACAAGCTGTATGGGTAATTTGGTGAGAGAACCGTCCACGAATATTTCACGAATGCAGGAATTGCGCTGTCATTCGTTGATTCGGGGACGGTCTGCCTTATGAAAGGCGCCTTTGGCAGGTATGTACAGATTTTCAGCATAAATCGGCAAGCTTCCGCGAGGCGCTTTCCGTTATAATCAACGCCGGTGAGACGACCCCACTGGATTCTGCTACTCGGTTTGCTGGTCTTGACCGCCGTGAGCGGTTGGTTTTTAACGCAACCGCGTCTTCTCAGCGTCCAACCACCGCCCAATGCTACGGCTGTCCCTGGCAGCGCAGCGCTGCGCATTTCCTTCTCGCACCCCATGCAAGCCGAGTCTGTACACCAACGCTTGCAAATTGACCCCCTCCCAGCCGGGGACTTCCATTGGGAAGGCAAGACACTGGTCTTTATCCCCAGCCAGCCCTGGCCTGGCGGCGCAACGGTGACCGTTCGTCTCAGCCGCGGCGCCCAAACCCAGTCCTTTCCCACCCGCTATCTTAATCGAACGATGGCGTGGTCATTTCAAATTGGCTACCCAAAAGTGCTCTACCTCTTTCCGGCCGAAGGGCAAGCGGCCATCTATCAGCTCGATCCCTTGAGTGGCAACGCTCAGCTCCTTTCCCCAAGCGGGCAAGAGGTTTTCGATTATTCCCTATCGGCCAATGGAGCCGTGATCCTTTTCGATGTCCGTCAGGGAAACGGCAGCGCCATTTACCGTTGGGAAAACCTATCGGCAGCCGTCGAATCCGTCCTAACCTTTCCCAGTGGTCAGGTGCGCGCTGCCCAACTTTCCCCTTCGGGGAATTACCTCGCCTATGAACTGACCGATTTGAGTGAACCGAACGCCAAAACCCATGTTTGGGTGACGACCTATCCCCCACAACGGGATGAGCAAGCCATTCGCCTCGGCACAGAGGATCAACTCACCCGCAGCCCGCTCTGGTCATCCCAGAGTATCCTTGCCTATTACGACCAGACCAACCGCCTGTATCGTTTCTACGACCCGCGCAGCCAGCAAGAAGTCGGCCGGGTCAAAGGGGAAACAGGGGAAAAAGGCGCCTGGTCTCCAGATGGCGAAACTTTTTTGTTTGCCGAAATTTTATCCAACGGCGAGCAGCTCCCCACCAGTCATTTACTTGCCTTCCACCTCCCCACCCGCCAGGTGACCGACCTCAGTGAACGCAATGACGTGGAAGATCTGGGGGGCGTATTCTCTCCGCAGGGCGATCGCCTGGTTTTTGCGCGCAAGTTTTTGAACGCCCTGCAATGGACTCCAGGCCGTCAGCCATGGCTGCTCAACCTGCTTCGGCGAGAAGCCTATCCCTTACTGACCGAACCTCATTATAATCATTACGATTTTGTGTGGAGCCCTAACGGCGATCAGATTCTCTTTGTCCGTTTCAATCAGATGAGTCTGACCGAAGCGCCCGAAATTTGGGTGATAAATGCCGACGGGAGCCAGGCTCGCCAACTCGTCAAAGGAGGATTTGCCCCGCAATGGATGCCATGATCCCAATTGGAGAAGCCGCGCCGGATATTTCTCTGCCTGATCTGGTCGGCCGCCCCCATCGCCTCTCCCATTTTCGCCGCCGCGTGGTGGTGGTGAACTTCTGGTCGGCCGAGTGCCCGCACACCAGCCGAGTAGATCAGGAAATCCACCAGCTCTGTTGTGAGTGGGGGGATCAGGTGGTGTGGGTTTCGATTGCCAGCAATGCCAACGAATCCCTGGATTTACTGCGCATGGTGGCAGCCGAGCGAGCTTTGCCGCTGGTGCTTCTCGACCGCAATCATCAAGCCGCAGATTTATTTGGGGCGATCACCACCCCGCACCTCTTTGTCTTAGATGCCGAGGGCATCCTGCGCTATCAGGGGGCATTTGATGACGTGACCTTCCGCCAAAGGACGCCAACGCGCAACTACCTTGCCGAAGCCGTCGCCGCCGTATTAGCCGGCAAACAACCCGATCCGGCGCAAACGCCACCCTACGGCTGTACCATCGTGCGCTATTGAGGCTCAGGCAGGGGCAGCTTGCGGCGCGCCAGCCACTCCTGCGGCAATAAAGCAGCGTACAGAGCGCGGCTCAGCGGCGTTGCCACTTCGACCTGTTCCCCGATACGCACCACCGCGCCGATTAATTGCTCCAGCTCGGAAGGCCGCCCTTCGAGCAGATCGCGGGCCATGGAGGCCATCGCCTGGGGTGGCATCTGCTCGATAAAGGACAGGCGGCGTCCGATTGCCTCGGCTGGCAGCGGCACACCGGCCGCGCGGGCAACCATCCAGATTTCGCGCATCACCTCCTCGAGAAGCTGGCGGGTTGGTGGGGTTTGCAAGATCAATCCACCCCCTACCCGACTGGCTGCCCCCACGGCGCTGAAGGCAGCGATGAACAGAAACTTATCCCACAGGGCAACCTGGATATCCGCAGCGATCTGCGCCCGCACACCAGCCTGTTCAAAAACAGATTGAATCATCTCCAGGCGAGCGGTTTGGCGGCCATCCAATTCGCCAAAGAGGATGGTTGGCTCGATGCCGACATGGTGAATCTTTCCAGGCGCAGCCAGATAGGCCGAGATCTGACACAAACCGCCCAAGACGACCTCCTCCCCCAGGGCTTTGGCAAGCTGAAAGGGCGCTTCGACGCCGTTTTGCAGCGGAAGGACAACCGTGCTTTTTCCCACCAGCGGGCGCATCAATTCGGCTGCTTCTGCAACCTGCCAGGCTTTGACGCCAACCAGCACCAATTCCACCTCGCCAACCTCGGCCGGGTTGTCGGTTGCCAGAGAGGGAATCACGGTGAATTCCCCCGAGGCGCCGCTCACCTGCAGCCCCGTTGCCTGAATGGCGCGCAAATGCTCGCCGCGGGCGATCAAACTCACTGCCTGGCCAGCTCTCAATAAGCGTGCCCCAAAATACCCCCCGACGGCTCCGCTGCCAAATACCGCAATGCGCATCCTCCGCCTCCCAACATTTTTATCAGGTCTTGTTCACAATCCTTGACACATCTTTAACATCGTGATAATCTTACGCCCGTTAAGGTCGTTTCTGCGCCTGTGCAAGGAAAGAAGCGACGTAATCTTACCAAAGAAAGATGGAGATCGAAAGATGAGTGAACGTATTATTGGCACTGTCAAATGGTTCAACGCGGCCAAGGGCTACGGCTTCTTAGGACGTGAGGATGGTGAAGATGTGTTTGTCCATTTCACCGCCATTCAGACAGACGGTTACCGCAAACTGGTCAAAGACCAGAAAGTCGAGTTCTCAATAGAGGAAGGACCGAAAGGGCTGCAAGCAGCAAACGTCGTGCCGCTCTCGTAACGAACGAAAACTGAATACAACCACTACAGCAGGGTCAGTCGAAAATGACCCTGCTGTTTTTTTTATCGAAGCCTGCCAATTCGATTAATGGCTTTTTGCTGCCTGCCACTCCGTATGGAACACGCCTTCTTGATCTATCCGCCGATAGGTATGAGCGCCAAAGTAATCGCGCTGAGCCTGGAGGAGATTGGCCGGCAAACGCTCACTGCGCAGGCTATCGAAGTAGGCTAAGGCAGCACTCATCGCCGGCAGCGGGATGCCCCTGCTCACGCCAAACCGAAGTGTCTCTCGCCAGGCGGGCTGGGCGTTCACCAGCGCCTGGCGGAAGAAGGGAGCAAGGATGAGGTTAGGCAAATCGGGGATTTCGCGATAAGCGCGGCGGATGTGCTCCAGCAGGCGGGCGCGAATGATGCAACCACCCCGCCAGATGCGCGCCACCTCGCTCAAATCGAAGCGATATCCGTAGGTTTGGCTTGCCTGCGCCAGCAGGGCCATCCCCTGGGCGTAGGAACAGATTTTCGCCGCATATAACGCCTGTTCAAGGTCAGTCAGCGATGGGAATGGGGAAGAAAAGCCCGGCGGCGTTGCCTCACCCAATTGACGCGCAGCCTCGAGGCGCAAGCTCCGTTGGGCAGAAAGGGCGCGCGCCTCCACCGCAGCTTGCAACGTTGGGATCGGAACCCCCAGGTCTAACGCTTCTTCAGAAGTCCATTTGCCAGTGCCTTTTTGTTCCGCCACGTCGAGAATCTTTTCGACGAGCGGTTCAGCGCTTTGGGCATCTAGAACCGTGAAAATCTGAGCGGTGATCTCAATCAGATAGGAATTGAGCACGCCTTGATTCCAGGCTGCAAACGTCTGGCTGATTTGCTCAGCCTTCAGCCCAAGACCCCGCTGCAACAGATCATACGTTTCGGCGATCAGTTGCATATCGGCGTACTCGATGCCATTGTGAACCATCTTGACGTAATGTCCACCGCCGCCACGACCCAGATAGGTTACACAAGGTTCGCCATCTACCTTTGCAGCGATAGCCTGCAACATGCCCTCCAGGGTCAGGTAAGCCTGGCGGTGCCCGGAAGGCATTAGACTGGGACCTTTTAAGGCGCCTTCTTCTCCGCCGGAGATGCCCATACCCAGATAGAGCAACCCTTTTGTCTCAACTTCCTGTGAACGCCGTTCGGTATCCTTGAAAAACGAATTGCCGCCGTCAATCAAAATGTCGCCCGGCTCTAAAAGCGGTAGCAGCTCGGCGATTACCTGGTCAACCGGGTTGCCGGCTTTGACCATCATCAACACCCGCCGCGGTCGTCTGAGGCTGGCAACCAGTTCCGTCACCGTTTCACAACCCACAAGTCGCTTTTCCTGCCCTTGTTCAGCCAGGAACTGCCGCGTGCGTTCGGCAGTGCGGTTATAGACGGCAACCCAGTATCCGTTGCGTTCGAAATTCAAGGCCAAATTTTGCCCCATCACCGCTAAACCAATCACACCAATATCACAACTTTCCATCAGAAATACCTCCGCCTTGATTATACTCGGGCGCACCTTACAAATCTGGAAGGTCGCAAAAGGGATTTTTTCACTATAATGTAAGTGACACTTGGGCGAGTGTCATCTAAAGAGCAAGCCTTCGGGCTTGTTCTTTTTAACCGGCCGTCAGGATACGTTGCTGCTCGATGATCGCTTGCGGGGAGCAAAGCCGTACAACCTCCAGCACTTTCTGCCAGTAGGAGTGGATGGCTTTGCTAGGAACGCCGGGCGGCGCATAGGTGACATACAGCACATGGGTGGTCTCTGGAGTGATCGGTGAGCGATTGTCCTGCCCATACAGGATCGAACAACAAATGGCCTGTTCGTCGCGCATAATCATATCGTTCGGAGGGATTCGCTTGATTGCCCCACCCATCTGAACCAGGGTATCCCCTGGCCGGGCAACATCAATCCACAACTTTGCCTGCAATTGAGCGGCATCGTGACTGGCAGTCAGGGCAAAGGTATCTAACTCTGCCATAAAATTGGCGTCCACCAGCGGGGAGACCTGGGGGAAATTTTTCCCTTTGTGAATGATCGATTCGAGCTGTAGGAGAACATGATACGTTTTGTCGAAGCGTTTGTAATAGTGCACATAGGCAGCCATCACGGGCAGGTTGACGATCTCGGTGCGGCTCAGGTGACCGTATCGCCGTCGAAGGTCATCTGCCAGGGTCGCTTTTCGTTCATCAAGGGCCCCGCAGGGGTGATGATTGTCCACCTGAGAGATCTCCAGCAAGCCGATCTGCGCGCCAGGGTGGATCAAGTGCCAATCCGAAGTGGTCTCGACCGCTAACATCTTTTCCTTATCCATAATGAGGAGTTGTAATGATTGTAAGATAACCCCTTTCTGGAACAGGCCTTCTGATCATTGTCCAGAACATCTCTTTGTCTCGTAACAACCTACCATCACGAATTGTGGTGGTATTTTGCTGAGAAAACATCCACGAATTGACCATGAATAAACGAATGACAGCGCTATTCGTGCATTCGTGGACAATCTGACCCACCAGGTCGAGCCAATGGTAGGTAATTTACCTTGTCCCTATGAAAAAACTGATAGCAATGAACAGACAAAGCGAAATTCACCTTGCAGCTAGGTGGAACAGGAACGCGGTACAATACTTCAGCGACGATGAACCAACCAGAACTCCGCTTGCCTATGAAGAAAACCGAGGCGCTCAAGGGCTGCTTTCCAGCTATCCGCTGGCTGGCATTCATTTACCTGATCGGTCTAATGGGTTGGTTTCTCTGCTACGGGTTCAGCGGGGATCGCTTTGCGGTTGTGTCCCTGCTGACGATGCTGGCCGTCTATGCCTTTCTCCCGTTGCCGTTGGTGCTCGTCTGGACGATCAAAAGGCGCCAACCGGGGTTGTTGGTCTTAACCTTGCTCAATTGCGGAGTCTTCTGCGCCCTTTGGGGACAAGCCTTTCTGCCCAAGTTCCCAAAGCCGATCCACCCTTCCTTGAGCCTCCTCACCTATAACGTTTTGGGATGGAACACGGAGGTGGCTTCGCAGGTGGAGACCATTCGCAAGGTCGATGCCGATGTCGTCTTGTTGCAGGAACTGAACCCCGAACTGGCTGTGTTGTTGCAAACCCAACTCGCCGCCCAATATCCCGTTCAAGTCCTGGATGCCCAGGAAGGCGTCAATGGGATGGGCACGTTGAGCAAATACCCGCTTACCAAGGCGGGAAGCGTACCGCCCCTGGATTGGGTGGGTGAGCCCCAATGGCTGCGCCTGGAGTGGCAGGGCTGTGAAATTGATCTGCTCAATATTCACATGGCGCCAACCAACTTTATCAACGCCGAACATATCCATCACACCAACGCCATGCGTCAGGCGCAGGCACGCTGGATCATCGCCCAAATCAAGCCTACGCAGCCGTTCATCGTTGCCGGAGACACCAACAGCGTGCCGTTAAGCGACTCCTATCGCATCCTGCGTCAGGAACTCGAGGATGCCTGGCAGGTGAGCGGTTGGGGGTTCGGCCATACCTTCCCAGGCCGCGCCGGACCTGGCAGCTCACGCCCCCAATTTTTTGGCATTTCCGTGCCCCAATGGCTGTTGCGCATCGACTATATCCTTTACACACCTCACTTTACCGCCCTTCAGGCACAATTGGCTGATTTCGATGGTCTTTCCGATCACCGCGGAGTGTGGGCGAGGTTAGGGCTTTTGAGGCCATGCGGATCACCCAAGCCGTGATAAAATGGAGAATGCTTGGTCAAAACGTCAGGATTTTTCGGGAGAGTTGGTTCTGAAACGGATGCCTATAAGAGCAAAAGGGAATGTCGGTCAAATTTCAGCCCTGCAGCGACGTTGGGTGCTGACCTTGTTAACGTTTGCAAGCTTTCTCTGGGCAATGAATGCCCTCCTGGCGGAGAATTGGGGGGCGCTTACCCGCTGGATTTGGACGCTGGCGGCTGGCGCATTCTGCGCTTATGTGCTAACCGTTCTATGGAAAGCCCTGCCGTATAACTATCGCCTTGAAGATGGCGTTTTCTTTTCATCTTTTGGAGCTGGCAATTTGCTCTCCTTGTTGCGAGGCTGGTTCTTAGGCGCCATGGCCGGTTTCATCCTCACCCCGTTGCCTAGCGGCTGGCTTGCCTGGCTGCCCGGCATGCTTTATATCTTAAATGGCGTTGCGGATTTCTTCGATGGTTATCTCGCCCGGCGTTCTCATCAGGTAACCGCCATGGGAGAACGGCTGGATCTGAGCCTGGATGGTTTAGGGGTTCTCTTCGCCTCGCTTTTGCTGTACCGCTATGGCACGCTGCCGTTCTGGATTTTGCTGGTAGGGGCGGCGCGCTTTATCTTTCTCTTCGTAACCTGGCTGCGAAAGAAAAGCGGTAGAGCGGTTTATGACTTACCACCCAGCCCATTGCGCCGCGCCTTAGCCGGTGCGCAGATGGGCTTTCTGGGAGCGGCTTTGCTGCCCGTGTTCAAACCGCCAGCGACCATCTGGGCAGGGGCTTTTTTCAGCTTTCCCTTCCTGCTTAATTTCGGTCGTGACCTGCTCTGGATGTGCGGCATTCGTTTCGAAAATCTGGTTTCAAGCGGCGTGACCCGAATGATTGAAGGATTCAGCGGCGTGGTAAAGCGCTGTCTGATGGATTGGCTGCCGCTTGGTTTGCGCCTGCTGATTGGGGTGGCGCTGGGTCAAGCGCTCTGGGACTGGTTCAGCACCTCGCCCTCCTTTCTCACCGACTGGACGCCGCTGGGCAGCGCCCAAACCCAGTTTCAGTTGATGCGCCTTTTCTACCTGTTCGGAACGGTCTCAACGGTTCTGGGATTGGTTGGTCGCGGCGGAGCAGCTTTGCTACTGATCGGCGTTGGCCTGCAGCAGGGAATTCTGCCCCTGGGCTGGTTGGGGAAGAGTATTTTAATTGCGGGTTGCCTGCTTCTCTTTAGCGGCAGTGGCAAGGTTGCGCTTTGGAAACCCGAGGAGCGCTTGATCCGCCATCGCTGGGGAGAACGACCCGATGCATAAGCGTTGGACAGGTCTCTTGCTCACCCTGCTCCTGCTGATTCTGGCGGGTGGATTGCTCGCCTGGACGGCTGCTCGCGTGCGCTGGGAGGAAGTCTGGCTTGCCTTGCGCTCCCTCCGCCCCTGGCAGGTTGCTCTCTGGATGCTCTTGAATGTGGGAATCTTGATTTTGCTTAATCTCCGTTGGCGGTTTCTCTTGCACATGCAGGGTGTGAAAGTGCCGCTTTTCTCTCTTTTCCTTTATCGATTGGCAGGTTTTGGATTAAGCTATCTGACACCGGGGCCGCAGTTTGGTGGTGAAGGCTGGCTGGTGATTCTGTTACGGCGCCGCCATGGCGTACCGGCTGTCGAAGGCAGCATCTCGGTCGCCATGGATAAACTGATTGAGCTGCTGGCAAATTTTTCTTTTCTGGCGTTTGGTTTGCTGGTTAGCCTGCAGGTTGGGATTCCCCAAACCCTTCTCTCCACCGCCTTAACCCCACCACTCATCGTTTTGCTGGGCCTGCCCTTTCTCCTGTTTGGGCTCTTAGCCAAAGGCGTCCTGCCGGCCTCCTGGCTGGCAAAGTACTGGCAACAACCACCGCGCTTTCTGATCAAATCATTGCAGGTTCTATCGGATGCCGAACAGCGCAGTGCAAAGTTGATCCGCCAGAAATTTTGGCTGCTGATTGTGGTGTATCTATATTCGTTGGGAATCTGGCTGGTCATGCTGGGGGAATTCTGGCTCATGTTACACATCTTCGGCATCAATGCCAGCTTTCGCCAAACTATTTTTGCCCTGACTGCGGCGCGAGTGGCTTTGTTAACCCCATTGCCCGGCGGGCTGGGGGCGCTGGAAGCTGCGCAGGTGGCCGCTGTGCAAGTTTTGGGCTTCAACGCCTCAGTCGGGCTGAGCTTGAGTCTGTTACAACGGGCTCGCGATCTTTTCCTGGCAGGCCTCGGCATTGCTTTTGGGAGCCTCTTACACCTTCGCCCGTTCTCTCCGGCCAGAGAAACCGCGGGCCTGGAAACCTTGCCTGCCTCCCCATCCTTATCTTTTCAGGAGCGTGACCCATGAAACTAACCCCTTATCGAATTGCCATCATCGGATTGACGCTGGCAACTGCCTTCATCCACTTTTCCTTGCTCTTTCCAGATACACTGTTTATCCTCAACGGCCTGGGATACCTGGCATTCCTAGTTGCTTACCTTGCACCGTTGCCGATTGCACAGCAAAATCACCGCCTGGTGAAAATCGGCTTCATCGTCTATACCGTGATCACCATCCTTGCCTGGGTCGCCATCGGCGCCAATCCGCCAACCACCCTGGGATTGATCACCAAGATCATCGAGGTTCTGCTGGTCGTTTGTATCCTCAGCGATAGGGAGTAAAGCGATCGCGCCAGTGCTCTCGGTCGTAAAAAGCTGGCTCAGGGATGCGGAAGCTTTTGCGGCCGAAAAGAATCGCCCTTTGGTGACCCTGAGCTACGCCCAAAGCCTGGATGGCAGCCTGACCCTTCAGCGTGGCAAACCCCTGGGTCTGAGCAGCGCGCCAACCCTGCGGCTCACCCACCAGTTGCGTGCCCTGCACGATGCCATTCTGGTGGGCATTGGCACTGTGCTGGCGGATAACCCGCGCCTGACCGTCCGTCTGGTGCGCGGCAAACAACCTCAGCCGGTGGTGCTCGATAGCCACCTGCGCCTGCCCCTCACGGCCGCTTTGCTCCAAAACCCGCCTCGCCCGCCCTGGATTGCCACCGTGGAAACTCCCCACAACCCACGTTGGCAAACCTTGCAATCGCAGGGTGCCGTGCTTTTGTCCTTTACTCCGAACAAGCAAGGCCGCCCTGACTGGCGAGACCTGTTAACCACCTTGTATCGGCGCGGCATCTGCTCCTTGATGGTCGAAGGCGGGGCTCAGGTGATTCACTCCCTTCTCGAAGCCACCGCAGCCGATCAAGTTGTGATCACCCTGGCGCCGCGCTTTGTGGGCGGACTACCGGTTCTGGAACAGCCTCTCAGCCAGGCCGGAAAGCTGTCCTTCCCCTCCCTTGACGAGATCGGCTTCCAGCGAGTCGGAGGTGACCTCGTGGTCTGGGGGAAAATCTGCTATCCGCCGCCAACGCCCGGGTGAGTTTAGAATTGGCCCTCACCCCCGGCCCCTCTTCCAGGGCGGGCGAGGGGAGCTCGACTCCCGATTGGCACGGCTTCTCTTACCCGTGTTCATCCGTCCAATCCGTGTGGATCTGTGTCCGAATTGCCTACACAATGGTTTAAAATCCAGAAGAAAGGACTTGCACCATG
>DAOTZA010000114.1:0-31433 GCA_034434515.1 Anaerolineales bacterium
GGTCCGGGCATTGCTCCTGAACATTTGCCGTCGTTATTCAAGCGCTTTTATCGGGTGCCCACACCGGATAAAAATGTACGCGGTACCGGTTTGGGGCTATTTATCTGCCGCCAGATTGTCAACGCTCATCGCGGCGAAATTTGGGCGGAATCGGAAGTTGGTAAGGGCACCACGTTTCACATCCGGTTGCCCTATGACCAGCAACAATCGAACCACGTTCTATCCTTACGGGAGAGTAACGCATGACTACAAAAATCTTAATCGTCGATGATGAGCCTCGCTATTTACGCTTGATGGAGGCAAATTTGGTCACCGAAGGCTACGCAGTGATCAAAGCGACCAATGGTCAAGAGGCGGTCGATAAAGTTGCCAGAGAGCAGCCCGATTTAGTGCTTTTGGATATCATGATGCCGGTCCTGGATGGCTTTGCTGCAACTGAGCGCATCCGCGAGTTTTCCAGTGTACCAATTATCGTCGTTACTGCCCGGGGCGAGGAAAGCGCTCGCGTGCGAGGGTTAGATTTGGGCGCCGACGACTATATTGTCAAACCGTTCTCGGCGACGGAACTTCTGGCGCGGGTGCGGGCTGTCTTGCGCCGCGTCAAAACGAAAAGCACCACCCAACAAGCACTCTTCTTTCATGGTAACCTCAAAATCGATTTTGCCAAAGCCGAAGTTTATCGCAATGACCGTTTGGTCTTTTTATCGGCAACTGAATATCGTTTATTGCTGCAATTCGCCCATAACCTGGGGCAGGTCTTAACGTCTGAGGAATTGTTAACCGGTGTTTGGGGTCCTGAATATCGAGATGATAAAGAAATCTTGTGGGTAAGCATCTCTCGTTTGCGCCAAAAATTAGAAGATGATCCAAAAAACCCTGTTCATATTGTAACTCGTTCTGGAATGGGGTATTCCATGCCGGCTTTGGAGGAATAAGCGATGAGCACGCGATATGATGAAAAGGGAAAATTTTTCACCGATCGGGTGACCAAGGAACAGATTCCAGTATTGATTCAAACCGTCTTTGGACGCATTGAAGGATTTTTTTATGTCATGGCCGGTGCGAGACTGAAAGATGAAATCAACAATGCAGAACAATTCATTGCCATTACCAACGCCAAAATTTATGATCTGGACGGCAATTGTGAGTTTGCCTGTGAGTTTCTCAGTCTGAATCGAGATCATATCATTTGGCTTGCTCCCCAAGCGGAAGTCCGTTTTCTGATGAAGTAGGTGTCTTAAATGAGCGAAACAACGAACTCTCAACGCGCATTAACAGCCCAAAATTACCTTGCCTATAAACAATATCTGGTTCAAAAACTTCAACAACAAGGCGGTTTTGACCTGTTTGACCGCCAGAGGACCCATCTTCTTATCGAGCAAGCCATCCAGAAATCTGGAGTTGGTGTGAATGGCTCACTCAAAGAGCGGTTGGTGAAGGAGGTGTTTGAGGAGGTTTTTGGTCTTGGCCCTGTGCAACCCTTCCTCGAAGACCCGCAGGTGTCCGAGATCATGATCAATGGGGCGAAAAGGGTCTATGTGGAGAAGCAGGGGATAATCTACAAAACTGAGGTCAGCTTTGCAAACGACCAGCAAGTGCTGAATCTGATTGAACGGGTGGTGCGACCATTGGGTAGGCGAATTGATGCCGATCATCCCGCTGTGGATGCTCGCTTGCCGGATGGTTCGCGCTTTAATGCTGTCATCCCGCCAGTAGCGATTGATGGCCCGTCGGTAACCATTCGCAAGTTTTCGCGAGAACGGCTTACGGTGGAAAAGCTCATTGAGTTTGGTTCGCTAACTGTAGCGGTGGCAGAGTTCTTGCAAGCTTGTGTGGTAGCCCGTTTGAACATTGTTATTTCTGGAGGAACGGGGTCAGGCAAAACGACACTGTTGAACATCCTTTCCGGGTATATCCCCGAACGAGAGCGAATTGTGACCATCGAGGATGCAGCCGAATTACAATTACATCAGGAACATGTGGTGCGTTTAGAAACCAAACCGCCCGATTTGGAAGGAAAAGGAGAAGTCCGCATTCGGGATTTGGTGCGCAATGCCCTGCGCATGCGTCCAGATCGAATCGTGGTTGGCGAGTGCCGTGGCGGTGAAGCGTTGGATATGCTGCAGGCGATGAACACCGGGCACGATGGCTCCTTAACGACCATTCATGCCAATACGCCGCGTGATGCCCTGTCGCGTTTGGAGACCCTGGCTCTGATGGCAGGGATGGATTTACCCTTGCGGATTGTGCGCGAGCAAATTGCTTCTGCGGTAGATTTGATCATTCAGGTCTCCCGTTTGCGCGATGGCTCGCGCAAAGTCACCCAGGTAACCGAAGTGGTCGGTATGGAAGGGGATACCATTGTATTGACCGACATCTTCAAGTTTACAGAAAATGGCTCCGATAAAGATGGAAAAGTTCTCGGAGAGTTAAAACCCACTGGAATGCGTCCCCTATTCATTAATCGCTTAGAACTGGCCGGATTTAAGCTGAGGCCTGAAGTCTTCGGTGTCAATTTAGCAGAGATTTTGTCCAGTGGTCGGCGGCAAAGTAACCGGGTTTAGGCCGAACGGATTTCGTTCAAGGATGCGATATAATCAAATAAAGGTGAAGCGATGAAAATTGACCCGCGATCGATTGCGATAAGAGGACGTAAACTAGGCGTATTACTGAGGAATGCACGCCAGGCAGCTCAAAGAGACCTGGAAGAAAGCGCCCGTTTGCTGGGCGTCAGTCCCCAGACCTTAGAAGCCTACGAACTAGGCGAGGCTCACCCCTCTCTCCCCCATTTAGAAGTTTTAGCAGAATTCTACGCCGTTCCTCTGACCCACTTTTGGGGAAATTCGCTACTTCCTTCGGATCAGACAGCCCTTTCGCCGGCTCAATTGGAGATGATTCGCGAGATCCGCCAGCGAATCATCGGCGTTCTCTTACGCAAAAGCCGCCAGGAACAAGGCATTGCTTTAGAGGAGCTCGCCCAACAAGTTGGGATTGATCCTGCCCAGCTCGAACGCTATGAGTTCGGTGAAGAAGCCATTCCACTGCCAATTTTAGAAGCTCTAGCGCACGTCTTGCAGCTTAAAATTGAGGCGTTTTGGGATCGGGAGAGGCTGAAAGAGCACTGGCAAATTCCAGACCCGCAGTGGCAAGACTTTCAAGCCTTGCCAGAAGAACTAAGGAGCTTTGTTTGCAAGCCGATAAATCGTCCGTATCTTGAACTTGCCCAACGGTTAAGCGAAATGTCGGTTGAAAAATTACGCGCCGTTGCAGAAGGATTACTGGAGATCACTTTGTGAGACAAGATCTTACACCAAAAGGACTTGCCCGGCAGGCAGAAAAAGCCTTTCGAGAAGGGAATTATCTCGAAGCCGTGATAGGGTTTAAAGAGGCAGCGACCGCCTACCAAGACCAGGGGCAGACTCTTCTGGCAGCCGAGATGTGGAATAACTGCGGCGTAGCCTTGGTGCAACTCGGGCAGGGGGATGAGGCGCTCAAGGTCATCCAACCCACTTTGACCTTATTGGAATCGGAAGGCGACCTTGAACGGCTGGGGATTGCATATGGCAATCTGGCATCTGCTCTGGAAGTCTGTGGTCGTTATGAGGAGGCACAGCAAGCGTATCTGCGCTCGGCAGAACTGCTGGAAAAATGTGGGAAAGCGGAGTTGCGTTTGCATGCCTTGAAGGCATTATCGCAATTGCAGCTCAAACAGGGAAAACAGCTTCAAGCACTGGCAACTTTTCAGGCTGCGCTGGAGGATGCACCCCGGCTGAGTCTCCAGCAAAAAGCCCTCAAAAAGCTGATGGAAATTCCTTGGAAATTGCTGCCCAAGTGATGTGATTGTTCGCTCCGCGCATCTCTCCGATAGACCGTATTTAGCCAGTTTGCTCTATCACGAGCAAGCCGTTCACCGCCATTTAGACTGGCGGCCTCTTCTGGATTGGCTTGGAAAATCGCCCTTTGGCGTGATTGAAGAAAATGGCGTCGTTCAAGCCGCTTTAGCCTGCCCATCTGACCCACCGGAAATCGCCTGGATACGACTATTTGCAGTTGGCTCGGGCATGTCACCGCGAACAGCATGGAAAGAACTCTGGCAGTTTGTCTTGGAGCAATTTTCAGAAAAACAGAAACCCATTCAGGTAGGGGCAATTGCGCTGAATGGTTGGTTTCAAGGTTTACTAGAGGAGAGCGGTTTCAACCAACAGAACGAAGTTGTTGTCCTGATCTGGAAGGTTACCCATATTCGTCAAGAGATAGCGAACTCATTTTTCAAGATTCGCAAGATGACGGAAAGAGATTTGCCACTGGTGGCGCAGGTGGATCATCTTTCCTTCCCCTCGCCATGGCAACTCTCCGAGAACGGCATTAAAGCCGGTTACGAACAGGCTGCCATGGCAGCGGTTGCCGAAAGCACGGAAGGAATTTTGGGCTATCAGATCAGCACGGCGATGAATGATAGCGCTCACTTAGCCCGTTTAGCTGTGTTACCGGCTTATCAAAATCGAGGCATTGGCGCTGCCTTGGTGAAAGCCTTGCAGCTTGATTGTGTTCGCAAGGGGTTGCGCGCCCTGACTGTGAACACCCAGGCAGATAACCTGGCTTCTTTACATCTCTATTCAAAATTGGATTTTCACCTCACAGGTGAAAAATATCCCCTGTATCTTTTCGAGAGAATACCTTGAACGAGACCAGTTTTAACTTTCAAACTTTTGATGGTCTAACGCTTGTGGGTCGAGAGTGGCGACCGGAGAACAGACCGCCTGCCGTTGTGGGGTTGATCCATGGCTTAGGAGAGCATTGTAGCCGCTATCGTCATGTAGCTGAACGGTTTGTAAAAGAACAAATCGCTTTGATTGCCTTCGACCTGCGCGGACATGGCCGTTCGGAGGGGCAACGCGGCGATGCCCCATCTTTTGAGGCGTATATGCGAGATCTGGACGTGTTTCAGCAACAAATCGAAGCGCGCTTCAATAAGACACCATGCTTCCTCTATGGTCACAGTATGGGTGGCCTGTTGTTGCTTAATTATCTCATCCGTCGTCAGCCAAAAATCCTTGGGGCAGTTTCCTCGGCGGCCGGGTTACATACTCCCCTGACCCAGCAAAAAGCAAAGATGGCTCTGGTGCGAACCTTGAGTCGTTTGACACCCAAATTAGCAATTCCAAGCGGTTTGGATGCAAATGCCCTCTCCAGAGATCAAGCTGTCGTTCAACGCTACAAAACCGATTCACTGGTGCACGGGTTAGTGACCTTACGAATGGCGCAGGCAACCATTCCAGCCATCAACTTCGTCTTTGAACACGCCAAACAGATTAGCGTGCCTTTGTTGATCTTGCATGGCACGGCCGATCGTCTGACCTACACCAGTGGCAGTGAGGATTTAGCTCGTCGCATTCCTCAGGCAAAACTGATCCTGTTTGAAGGTTTGGCGCATGAATTGCACAATGAACCCGAAAAGGAATCAGTTTTTCAAACGGTTTTAGAATGGATGCAGGAATTAATGGTGAAAGAGGCCGACCTTGACAGTTCGTAAGCTGACAATTTTGAGTTTGATTTTTTCGGTATTCTGCCTTCTGCCGCTGATTTGCGTCCTGACCCCCTATACCTATTTTCAAGTGCTGGATGTTATCCTGCCCAACGTGCAGGTGGGATCGGTGGGGGTTGGTGGTACGTCGCTCAATGAAGCAACAGAGCGCATTGACCAGTTTTACAATCAACGCCGCCGCATTCAAGTTTCGGATGGAATGCGCGTTTGGCACTTCGCTCCCGTTGAACTCGGATTACTGGTGGACGCGCCTCGTTCGAGCCAACGCGCTTTTGAATATGGTCATCAGCCCAATATCTTAAAAAATCTCAGCGCGCTGCTCCGAAGCCTCGGCACACCTTATCGGGTTGCACCGGTTACCATTTTGGATACGAATCAGGCTGCGCTCCGCTTGCAACAATTGAAAGAGGAAGCGCGCCAGCAGCCAAAGCCGCCCACTGTTCTGGTTGAGCGGGGTCAGGTCAGATGGGTCGAGGGCGAAATGGGGTACGAGATCAACCTTGAAGAAACGCTGCGTCAAATGATTGCCGACCCTCAAGGCATAATGGAACGGGGAGAATTGCGATTATTCCTGAAACCAATCCCTCCTCCAAGCTTAGATACTGCCGAAGCTCAGAAACAATTGGAGACCTTTTTGCAAAGAGCAGGAAACCTCGCAGTTTATGACCCGATCACAGATGAATGGCTGAAACTATCCATTTCTCCAGAGATGATTAGCCGCTGGGTGCAGGTGGAAATCGTTGAGCAACAGGCAATTTTGCGCTTGGACGAAGAGAAAGTAAAACCTGACTTGAACGCCCTTGGGCAAGACCTGGGCAGTAACCGCTTTCTGGATGCCAAAAAGCTTGCCCCCCTGATCGTTCGTCAAATCGAGACTGGAGAGGCTGTCTTCATGCGGGTCAGTCACAAGCCGACTACCTACATTGTCCAGCCCGGAGATACGCTGCTCAAAATTGCCTGGAAACTCGGATTTCCGATGTGGAAAATCCTCGAGGCGAATCCAGGTTTAGACCCCGATACCTTATTGACCGGGCAGGAGTTAGCCATCCCTTCGAAAGATGAGCTTTTGCCGTTGGAGATCGTTCCGAATAAACGCATTGTGATTAGCATCAGTAAACAACGCTTGATGGCGTATGAGAACGGGAAGCAAATAAAGAAATTTATCATCAGCACCGGTCTCGATCGCTCACCGACCCAACCGGGCGTGTTTCAGGTGCTAACTCATAAGGCAAATGCCTATGCTTCGGTCTGGGATTTATATATGCCGAACTTTTTGGGGATTTATGAAGCCTGGCCGGGATTTATGAACGGTATCCATGGTTTGCCTACCCTTTCAAACGGGACTCGATTATGGGCAAACGTGTTGGGCAGGCCGGCTTCTTACGGCTGTATTATCCTCGATTTGCCCGATTCAAAGTTTCTTTACAACTGGGCAGAGAATGGGGTTGTGGTCGAAATTCTGCCTTAGGGCTCTTGGAGCAGTTTTTCTGGCATTAGCACGGCGATTACCTCGCCTCTGGCACATACTTCGCCCTCAGCTATGAGGCTCGTTTGAACAACGACTTTTCGTTCTTTGAGTTCGACAATCTGTGACCGTACTTCAAGCGTTGGCCCTAAGGGGGTAGGCCGGAGATAATCCACTTTGAGGGAGGCGGTGACAAAGCGCGGTGCAGGCTCAACTTCCAGATCGATGTTTTTATCTCTGGCATAGGCGGCGGCTGCACTGCCAGTGCTGTGGCAATCGATGAGGGAAGCGATTAACCCTCCATAAACGTAGCCGGGTATAGCGGTGTGGTAAGGCTTGGGAGTGAAATGACAGACCAGCTCCTCGCCCTGCCAATAACTCTTAATTTGATGCCCGTATTGGTTGAGGCGGCCACAGCCATAACAGTAGCTGAGCTGGTCGGGATAATAGTCTTGAATGGCTTTTTCGCTCATGTAGTCTCTTGTGGGGGTTCTTCAATCAGTTTTACAAAAAGGCGAATGCCTTGCTTGCCGGTGACCTCAACCCGGCTACCGGCAGGAATGGGTTTTTGGCCGGGTTGTAACTCGGCTGTCCAAAGCTCTCCCCCTACCTGGACACTCCCAATTGGATTGATATCGGTTTTGACATCGCCTTGTTTCCCGATGATACTTTCAATGCCCATCTGAACCGGCGCTCGTTGGGCGCGCATGGCGAAAATCAGGATGCCAACAAACAGAACACCCAGTACGGTAGAAGTGATGACCACTAAGGGAACGGAAATTCGTTGAAAGGATGGGACGCCAGGTGAGTTAAACAACACCAGCGCACCAACGATCAGGGAGGCAACCCCGGCAAGCGTTAACCCTCCCAGGGTTGGGGTGTTGAGTTCAAGGATAAAGAGCACGAAAGCGATAATGATGAAGATGATCCCAAACCAGTTGACCGGCAAAACTCCCAAGCCATACATCGCCAGAGCGACGCAGACTACGCCAATAAAGCCGGCTACCCACCCGCCAGGGCTGTAGAGCTCGATAATAATAGCTTGAACGCCGATGGTGAGAAGTAAAAAAACAATGTTGGGGTTGGTCAAAATGGAAAGGATCTGTTCTATCAGGGAAGGGGAAAGGCGCTCGGTCATTGCGCCGGTAGTTTGCAGGGTGCGTGGTCCATCCGCCATCTGGACAGTAAAGCCATCCATTTGACGAATCAGGTCAAGGATATCGGTGGCGATGAAATCGATTAAGCCGACTTGCAAGGCCTCGTTTGCTGAAACGGCAGTAGCCGATTCGATCGTTTCTTCAGCTAATTTGACCGCTTCTTCACCGCGCCGCTCAGCAAGCGTGCGCACAGTTGCTTTGAGCATATTTTTGACTTTGGCTTCCATTGTCTGCCCCAGTTCTTGCCCTTCTGCTCCGACCGGGCTGGCAGCCCCTATGGTAGTTTCAGGCGCCATAGCTGCGATATGTCCGGCTAAGGTTATCAAGGTTCCCGCTGAGGCTGCCATTGCGCCGCGCGGTTGAACATACACAACCACCGGTACCTGACTCTCACGGATATCCTGGATCATTGTGTTGGTGGTATCAACACTTCCTCCTGGGGTATTGAGTTGAAAGATGATGGCTAAGGCATTTCGCCGTTCTGCAATTTGAATGCCTCTGCGCAGGTATTCCCTCATTGCAGGTGTTACCGGTCCGTCGGCGGTCAGAACATAGATGATCGGCAGAGCAGTTTGAGCGCGGAAAACCTCAACCTGGATCAAACCGATCAGAAGCGTAGCCAGGATTGCCAGCCAAAGATGTTTTTTCATGCCCGATATCCTTTCACCTAAGATTATTATAACGGGCAATGATTAGAATTCTATAAATCCCGTTAGATATTTTGGGATTACAACTGTCGGATTTCCCTTCAATCCGATACAGAGCGGTGAAGCTTAAAGTTAGAGAGAGATTCGACGCCAGGTCTCTGCGTTTCTAGTCATGGACTCTGCGCTAGCTCAGGTGGAGTTAGAACTCTCCAGAGAGATAGGCGCGAGTTCTTTCGTGTTGTGGGTTGGTGAGCACTTGCTGGGCTGGACCGGCCTCGATGACTTTCCCCATATACATAAAAATTATATAGTCTGCCAGCCGACGCGCCTGGCGAAGGATGTGTGAAACCAAAACGATGGTATAGCGTTCCTTGAGTTCTGTCAGCCGTTTCTCAATATGCTGACCAGAAATCGGATCAAGAGCAGAAGTTGGTTCATCCCCTAAAATGATTTCTGGTTCAACAGCTAAACCTCTTGCCAGACAGAGCCTTTGCTGTTGACCGATAGATAATTGCGAAGCCGGAGTGTGTAAGCGGTCTTTGACTTCCTCCCACAAACCAGCCACTTCTAGATAGTGTTGCACAGCTCGATGAAGTTCATGTCGAGAACATAAGTGGTGAATTCGCAACCCATAGGCAACGTTATCGAAGATAGACATGGGGAGAGGGTAGGGGCGTTGGGCAAGCAGGCCGCTCTTTTTGCGCACTTCCGTGACATCCACGAAGGGGGAATAAATATTTTCACCATTAAGAAGGACTTTTCCTTCAACGCGAGCGTTCTCCTCAAGTTCAATAAAGCGATTGAGACATTTTAGCAGAGTCGTTTTTCCGCATCCTGAAGGGCCTATGATCATCGTAATCTGGTTGCGCGGGATGACGATAGAGACGTTTTCCAGGGCTTGGGTTGCACCGTAAAAGGCGTTCAGGTTTTGGGTTTCCAGATGAGGGAGGTTATCACTCATTAAACTACTCCACGGAAATTATTGAATAGAGAAACGATCCAGATAATGAGATAACCAGCGTGAGGAGATGCTGATTCCTAAGACAATGAGCGTTAAGATCAGGGCTGCGGAGTATGCCCGTTGCTGGACTTCTGGGAAAGGAGTTCCGAGTTGAAAGAAGACAGCTAACGGCAAGGAGGCAGCAGGGCTGAAGAGTGAATCGGGAACCCGATCGGTATAACCGGCTGTGAATAGGACGGATGCAGCATCTCCAATACCTCGTCCAAATGCCAGTAAAATAGCCGTTGCCATGCCTGGCAGGATTTGTCGGGTTAAGACCAAGAAAGCCGTTTCGAGGTGTGTAGAGCCTAAAGCATAGGCTGCGCGGGGCAAGTCCGGCGGCACGCGGCGAATGACCTCATCCATAGCGCGAGCCATAATCGGGAATTCTAACAAGGCGAGGGTTAAAATGCCGCCGAGCAAGGAGGCTCTCCAACCGAGGAAGATCATCACTGTAAAGCCAAATGCTCCATAGACGATTGAGGGAATGCCCCAAAGAATGTCCAAGGATAACCTCACCACATCCGCCCACAACGAGCGGGAAAGATAGACATTAAGAAGCAATGCCAGCGGAAAAGCGAACAGCAGAGCTATAAAGGTGCCACCCAGGGCAAGATAGAGTGAACCGATGATGGCGTTCAGGATGCCGCCCTCTTTGCCCAGATAGAAGCCACCTTTAGGGGTTTGGGAGATCATTGCCCAGCTCAGGGATGGTAATCCTTTTGATACAATCGTATAAAGAATGAGAAGTAAGCACAGGACAATCAGCCCAAACGACAACAGCATGAGCAATTGCATCATCTTTTCTTCCAGGTAATGCCATTTCCAGCGCATGGAATTTTCCTCTCACAATTTCTCTATCAGAATATGCCGTAGGGCAAGAATAGAAAAGATATTTAACAAAAGGACAATGATGAGGAGGATCAGGGAAGCAGCCATTAAAGCGGCATCGTAAAGAGGGATTGACATCATTTCGCCGTAATTATTGGCAATGAGAGCAGGCAAGGGATAGGCGGCGTCAAAAATGGAACGCGGGATTTGAGGAACGTTCCCAACCACCATCAGCACGGCCATTGTCTCGCCCAGAGCTCGCGAACAACCTAAAACAATGCTGGCAAAAATGCCGCCAGAGGCTTTGGGAAGGACGGCATATTTGATGGTCTGCCAACGTGTTGTTCCTAATGCCAGAGATGCTTGACGAAGTCCGACAGGGACGGATTGAAGCACTTCATAGGTAATGGCAACGATAAATGGAGCAATCATCACTGCCAGGACAATCCCACCGGCAAGCACACTATAACCGGTTGGGTTCGTTGAAGTCAGGATCGGGAAGAGGTTTGCCCATTGACCAAGGAATGGCGCAATGGAATTTTGTACCCATGGGACAATTGCTAAAACCCCCCAAACGCCATAAACTACCGAAGGGATGGCAGCCAGCAAATCCAGAAGCGGTTTGATGAAGCGCTGTATTCGGGCGGAGGCGTACTCGCTCAAGTAGATAGCGGTCAATATGCAAATCGGTACCGCAATGACCAAGGCGACCACAGTCACCCAAATCGTTCCGCTAATAAACGGAAGGAAGCCAAATTCCCCCTTTTGCGGCTTCCAGGCTGAACCGAACAAGAGCGATGTAAGCGGATGAGCCAACAGAATCGGTTGCGATTTCACCCCTAAGGCAACGAGAATCAGCACCCCAAGTAGAGCAGGCAGCGCTGAGAATACCCAAAATACCCGCCGTATCCATCGGTCGATAAAATAGCGGCGCGAGCCAGTCGTTGAGGAATTGAAGGTTGGTGGTTTAGTTTTCCGCATCAACATTTCGGTTGACGATGGATAGACTGAGATAGGTTTTGTTCTAAGGCTGTAACTTTTGAAGGCTCTCTTGCAGTTGGCTTCCGGTTAATTGAATAAAACCGGCTTCTCCAACAAATTTTTGCCCGTCGGTTAGTATCCAACGGATGAAATCCAGTACTACACCACTAGGCTTGCCTTTTGTGACCAGGTACAACTCCCGGGCAGGAGGAGAAGGATAATGGTTTGTTGCAACGGCTTCGATGGCCTTCGCTTTGGTATCTAAGAGCTCATCTTCGTCAACCAGATTGTTTTCGTTGGAATCGATGGGAATGATCCAGATGCCTGAGACCGGCAAACCACTGGCTTGGTCATAAGCATACCCAAGGTTGTTGAAGCCGATGCCAAGCGGGTCTTTTGCAACGGCTTCAACAAGCCCTGGATCACCATAAACGCCTACCCCAAGTAAATCCTCTTGCTTTTTGCCCAGATATTTAGCCCAAGTCTCTGGAGCGCCAGCCGCATCGGATCGAGTATATACATGAATTGGGTCTTGAACTTGAGTATCGCCGATCGCTTGCCCCCAGGTAGTAATTTTGCCACTGATAAAGATGTTATAGAAGATTTGCCTGGTAAGCCCTTTTTGAAGGAGGCGATCCTTGACCGGATTGTTGGCATTCATGGTTGGGAAGACCGCGTCTTTCGTTACCGCAACCCAAAAAGCACCTTTTGCTTCCTCTTCTGGAGTGATTTCACGCGAAACCATCCCTATATCCACAACTCCACCGAGTGCATCTGCCATTCCTTTACCTGCTCCACCAGCAGATATATCGAAGACGAGCTCTGGATGGATTTTTTGATACTCTTCTGCCCAGCGTGTCATCATCGGATAGAGCGCAAATGCGCCCGATACTGAGATAGCTTGCCTTTCTTCAGCGATATGAGGTGAAGGGGAACAAGCATAAAGAAACAGGACGAACACCAGTAAAACACCGACGAAGGTTGAGGTTTTGTTTGTGGAATTCATGTTCGTTCCTTTCTGTGTATATAAAGTTTACTTACTTACTATACTTTTGTGCAGCAAAATAACCGCTGACAGGCGCAGGGCGGGAATGTTGATTATTGGCTCATTTTGTTTTTTGCTTGGCGTGCAGCTTCGAGGCGTTGAACGACTTGGGCAAGGGTTGTGCGATCGAGGATATTCGAGATGGCAGCCCGTACATCGAACATAATCAAACGGAGTCCGCAAGTTTCTTCGTCTGGACATCCGCAAGGTTCGTAAGCAATCTGACTAACGCAGCGAATTGGGGCAAGCGGCCCATCGAGAACACGAATGATTTGTCCAAGGGTAATTTCTGAAGGGGGTTTAGAGAGATAATAGCCGCCATTGATTCCCATCCGGCTGTTGATAAGTCCGGCGTTTTTCAGGGTTAACAAGATTTGTTCAAGGAACTTAGCCGGAATCTTCTCTCGTTGGGCAATGTCCTTGATTTGAATGAATTTTGTGCTATTTTCGGTTTCCCAGCAAGCCATGTCAATCATGGCGCGCAAACCGTATTCGCTGCGTTTCGTGAGTTTCATAGCTAAGGTATATTGTTATTATAGACTTTATAGGTTTATAGTAAAAGGAAAATTGATGAATGTCAAGAATTTTGGCGTGTTTGCGCAGAAAGACTCATCCAATCTTAAGCCTTTGCCATGATAAGCCAATCAGACCTGCTTATTGCAGGTCTGATTGGCTCTCGACATGGATTGATTTCCTATCTTTCCAAGCGGCTTTGCACCGCCGCAAACGCCTCACAAGCGTTGACCAGAGAGAATAGATAGAAACGTCAAAAGCGTTGTTGCGATAGGACCTCCTTTTACTTCACCGTAAAAAGGCTTCCAAAACCAACGGGTTTGATCGTTCGATAGCGCCTCCTTCTTTGTGTGCGATTAACTCTTTACCTAACGTGCTAAGAATACTTTAGCAGATATTCGTGACAATGTAAATAATAAAATTGTTAGGTGGTTCATGAGTGACCGTCTTTCGATCCTGCGGATAAATGCAATTGACTCAGAAGCCTGTACTCCGCTAGGGAAGGCGGGCTACCTTGAATGGAGTTGCGGAGTAATTTTCAATTCGTCAGTTCATTGCAAGTCTATCAATCTATGGTAAACTTATCGATTAGTGTGCACTTATTTTTTTATTTTCTTGGAGGTCAAACATGTCTACAAAGAAATGGGTTTACTTGTTTAATGAAGTCGAGGAAGTGGAACGTATCTGTGGCGGCGATTGGGATAAGGTGCGTGCCTTGCTCGGCGGTAAAGGTTCAGGGCTGGCGGATATGACCCGCGCGGGTGTCCCTGTGCCACCGGGCTTCACGGTAACGACCGAAGCCTGTAATGCCTATTATGCCGCTGGGGGAAAATTCCCGGAAGGGATGTGGGAACAAGAATTAGAGGCGCTCCATAAGGTAGAAGAACAAACCGGAAAGAAGTTCGGTGATCCTGCCCGTCCCCTGTTCGTCTCTTGCCGTTCGGGCGCCAAATTCTCTATGCCGGGCATGATGGATACCGTGTTGAACATCGGCTTAAACGATGCTACCGCCCAAGGGATGGTTAAACTCACGGGGGATGAACGATTTGTTTACGATGCTTACCGACGCCTCGTCCAGGGTTTTGGTTCGGTGGTCTTGGGAATCCCTGATGAGGCCTTTGAAGATGTCTTGGAAGAATATAAACATCAGAAGGGATACAAACTGGATACCGATCTTACCGCAGAGGATTGGAAAGCCCTCACTCAGAAGTTCAAAGAGATTGTCCGCGAACATAAGGGCTTTGATTTTCCCCAAGACCCGTTGGAACAACTACGTCTGGCTACCGAGGCGGTTTTCAAATCCTGGAATGGCAAGCGCGCCGTCGATTATCGGAATGCTGCCGGAATCCCGCACGATTTAGGCACCGCCGTAAACATCGTCACCATGGTCTTTGGGAATATGGGCTGGACCTCTGGGACAGGGGTTGCCTTTACTCGTGATCCCTCTAGCGGGGAAAAGAAACTTTATGGGGATTATCTGCTCAATGCGCAGGGTGAGGATGTGGTTGCCGGGATTCGCAATACCGAAAAGATCGACAAACTTGCTGAAGAAATGCCCGAAGTCTATCAGCAATTTTTGGACATCTGCAACAAACTCGAAAAGCATTACAAAGAAATGCAAGATGTTGAGTTTACCATCGAAAACGGCAAACTCTGGATGTTGCAGACGCGCAACGGCAAACGGACGGCTAAAGCCGCAGTGAAAATCGCCGTGGATATGGCAAATGAAGGCCTGATCACCAAAGAAGAAGCCGTTTTACGGGTCACGCCGGAAAACGTGGATACCCTTCTCCATCCCCAATTTGACCCGAAAGCCAAGGAAGCAGCCCAGAAAGAAGGCAAATTGTATGCTACAGGTGTCAATGCATCTCCAGGTGCAGCCGTTGGGCGAGTTTATTTTGATGCCGACACGGCGGAACAAAAAGCGAAGGAAGAAGGGCAGGATGTCATCATGGTGCGTCCCTTCACCAAGCCCGATGACGTTCACGGCATGTTGGCTGCCAAGGGTATTTTGACCAGCGAAGGTGGCGCAACTTCCCATGCGGCTGTGGTTGCCCGCCAGTTTGGCGTTCCTTGTGTGGTTGGGGCGGCTTCTATTCGCATCAACCTGGATAAACGTTATATGGAAGCAGGCGGTGTGCGAGTGGAAGAAGGGGATTGGATCTCCGTTGATGGTACTACTGGCGAGGTTTTTATCGGTCAAATCCCCACCAGCACCCCCAACCTCGAAGAGCAAACTGACCTGCTGACCCTATTGAAATGGGCAGACGAAATTTGCGCCACCCCTGGCATCCGCAAAGGGCCGCAGGGTTGGCCGACCACCGGCTTACAGGTTTGGACGAATGCGGATTATCCGAAAGACGCCCGCCGTGCTCGCCAGTATGGGGCAGTAGGCATTGGCCTGTGCCGCACCGAGCACATGTTCTTTGAGCCTGAACGCTTGCCTGTTGTGCAGCGCATGATTCTAGCTGAGACATCTGAAGAGCGCAAAGCTGCCTTAGATGAATTGTTGCCGTCTCAGCGCTCTGATTTTGAAGGCCTGTTTGAGGCGATGGATGGCTATCCGGTTATCATTCGCTTGATCGACCCGCCACTCCATGAGTTTCTACCCTCTGAGGAAAGCCTGCTTGAGGAAGTCATCACCATGCGGGTGAAGGGCGAGACCGAAGGCCTTGCTGAAAAGGAAAAACTGCTCGCCAAAGTCAGGGCAATGCACGAGAGTAATCCAATGATGGGCTTGCGCGGGGTGCGTTTGAGCATTTACATGCCCGAAATTGTCGAAATGCAAGTGCGAGCCATTTTCGAGGCGGCTGCTAATATGGCTAAGAAGGGCGTGGTGGTCAAACCAGAAGTAATGATCCCGCTCACCGGCACGGTCAAAGAGTTGGAGTGGATTCAACCGAGACTGGAGCGCATTGCCAAGCAGGTGATGGAAGAGAAAGGCATCACCTTTGAGTACAAATTTGGCACGATGATCGAAATCCCTCGCGCTGCGGTCACGGCGGGCGAGATTGCTAAATTAGCTCAATTTTTCTCCTTTGGCACAAATGACTTGACTCAAATGACCTTTGGGTACAGCCGCGACGATGCCGAACGCAACTTCCTTGTGAAGTATGTTGAAGAAGGCATCCTACCCAAGAATCCATTCCAAACCCTGGATCGCGAAGGCGTGGGACGACTGATGAAGATGTGCATTGAAGAAGGCCGCGCTACCCGACCAGACCTCGAGGTAGGTATTTGCGGTGAGCATGGCGGCGATCCGAGCTCGATTGAATTTTGCCATATTGTTGGTAACAATTACGTCTCTTGCTCGCCCTTCCGCGTGCCGGTGGCTCGCCTCGCGGCTGCCCATGCAGCTTTGAAACACCAGGGCATTCAGATAGCCGAAGATAAGTAACCTGAATCCAGAGTGACTGTTGAAATGTCCCGCAGGTCTACCAAGTACAGACTGGTTGCAAAGCGAACCTTCGGGACGCTCAACTAATCTGTTATCGGCAATTTGATGTTAAAAACGGTAGAGCGCCTCAGGCTCTACCGTTTTTGATTTACCCTCCCAATTAAAACCGTTACAACTTATTGGAGAAAATTTTTGATCCCTGCTCCGTTCAAATTAAGCTTGGGTGTTCCGACATTTGGAAACTGACGCACCGTTGCAATGAGCATGGCATAGATGCGATTCGGATCACAGGGATCATCGGTTAGCTTGATCTCACCGCTTAAGTCGATCTCAACCGAACCATCCTTGACTTCCACGCTGACCACATTCAATTTGGATTTATAGAGGGGGTTGTAAACACCGCCGAACTCAGCCGTTTTATAGAAGAAGAGGTTCTGTAAGGCAGTTTTTATATCCGCCTCGACGTCATCAGTGCGATATTTTCCGGTGTAATAATAAACAAGACTGTCGCCGCAAGCCACATTTCCTCCTCCACCTTTCTGAATGAAATAAATGAGAATCGGTTTTGTGCCGGCTAAGACAGTTGGCGTTGGTGGAGCCTCGGTTGGCAGGGGCGGTAACGGGGGCAAGGTAGGAAGCGGGGTACTGGTTGGAACTTCTGTCGGGGTTTCGGTGGGCAACGGGGTGGGTGTATCGGTAGGCAAGGGGGTGGCAGTGGGTTCAAGCGTGGCTGTTGGCGTAGGGGTTGGTTCAGGCAGAACCATGCTGCAGGCGGTGAGCAGAAAGGCGATCAACAAAATGTTGAGGACTCGAACGGACATTTTCATGGAGCTACTCCTTACTTATGGAGGCAATTATACTTTAATATGGGAGGGGGAGAGAATATGCCAAAAAAGGAAAAAGGAGTGTAATCACCTTGGCGGGAAGCGTCTGTTTCCATTCAGACAAGGTATCGGTCGGCATACACTCTTACAAAAGTGATTACGCTGGGCGTAACGATCAACCGTAGGCGCCTGACAGACGTGCAGAATTTTTTCCGCACGGCGCGCTCAGCCCGCGCGGCTTTGCGCAACTCGGCCCTATCCTGCTATCGGCCGTGGGCGTTGAGGTCGTCAATGGTTTACAAGGTCAACTATTGGTGTTTAGGAGATGATGGTGCAACAAGTGGGATCTCATTACAATTCCAAAGCACGGCGTAGCCGTTGATCCACTTCAACCAAATCGGGTGGAGTCAGAGTACCGACATGGTAAATCACTCGCGTAGGGTCAAAGGTGAACAGCACCGGTTTGACAGCAGAAGGATGGCGCAAACCTGCAGCTTGCCAATCCCTCAGAACATAGTCCAACGGCCCAATAGCTGCAGTAACCCTGGATGTGATCGCAGCCAGAATCAGATCGGGTTCTGTGGCATGGTAAAGCGAACCGCTCACCACCACAGCCGGTCTCACCTTTGTTGTGCTCAGGTCACTGAACGGAAACGGCACCAGAACGACATCACCGCGCTGAAATGCCATAGAGTTCCCTCCATTGATCGTAACAGGCATCTTCTTCGTTATTCCACACCCGCTGCAAGGCGCCTTCCGACAGCAACGACCACCCTTCTCGCTCGACCTGCTGGTCAAGGAGATCGGTCAGGCTGAAGAGAATATCCAGGGCTTTCTCTATGATCTGGTCTTCACTGAGGGCTTTGATCTTAGCCAGGCGGCTCAAGCGGTCTGCATGGTGGGTAGACAGTTGCACTTGTTTTTTTACAACGTTCATTTTCTGACTCATCATTGTGCCTCCTATATTGAACTTCGCCTTACCCCAACAATGACCAGCGCCAGGTGTTCCAATTCACCTCTGGACAGCAGGCGGCTAGGGCACCCGCGCCTACTAAATTGTGACGTATTAGGTCGGGATAAACCTTTTTGATTATTCATGGTGAACGACCATCTCCTAGGCAAACTTTTGACGCTCCTGGATAGGCCAGGTTCGTTCGAACGCACAAATTCTACCTGTAGGCCGGCTATGCTCTTGTGCAACTAGCTGTTGACCTGTTGGAGCTCAGCGGCAAAACGCCGCAAGTCTTCCGGATGGGCAACAGCTTGGCGCATACAGATTTCTAAAATCGGTGATTTCATATTACTATCTAGACTCCGCTTTATCTGAAGGCTTAGAAAATCAACTAAGGGCAATGTCTATTATAGCTTCAGTTGATAACAAATTTTCAATCTTCAATGACTGTTAACCAGTTATCATTTCCGATCGCAGGCCCTGTCTCGACTTCCGGGTGAAGATTTTCAGCGGTGATTCCGGCTAACAGTTCGCCAAGCCTCCAATCGAGTGTTTGAACTAGCGTAATGATCATTTTCCCCTTGACAGGGCTTATCTCAACAAACGAACTGTCCTCCATTTTCATTTTGATGGCAAAGACTTTAGGAATCCGTGGAGCGAGGCTGTTATTCCATTTTTGAAGTTTGGTCAGCATAGGATTACTTTAAGAGAGTATTTACAGGGAAAAAACATGTTGTCTGCTTCAGGATTATATGTTACCCTTATCGGTCTTCCACAAGGCTAAAAATACAACGTGTATCCGGCTACCACGACCATCATCTCTGGTTCCTTGTAAACTATCGCTAATACCTGCTTTCCGATATAATGCCAACCATTCCACAAACGTTGGAACCAGCACTTCAAGGTCGAAGAGCTAATCGTCCAAGACGATTTGAATCATGTGGTGATCTCGGTGGCAACCGGAAGGAACTCCACATAGTGTTTCTGGAGCGATTGAGAGGCAAGGTAGATCGCTTCCTCCACCGCCGGTCGGGTCAGTTCAGGCCAGCTTCGGAGTAATTGGTCTACCGAATAGCCCTTTGCAAGGGAGGTTGGTACCGTATCTACCGGCACGCGCGTTCCCTTAAAGGTCATCTGTCCATGGCAGATTTCAGGGTCAATGACCAGGTAATTACCGATTTCTACTCGATGCATGGTTATCTTTCTTTTTTCTTTGCTTAGGATACCGCAATTCTTTCATCGTCTATCAAGATATACTACACCATGTCGACAATGTAATCAAGATTGGGATTGTAATAGCAGCAATTCCAAATCTAAAATTCGCTATGGTGGAACAGAGGCGAGTTCGAGCCCTTCTTCCATGAAACGAAACAGGTACTCCCAAGCATCAAAGACCAACTAGGGGTCAGGGCACGCAAATCGCTGAAAAAGGTATGGCGGGCGTCTAAGGCCTCCCGAAGCCGTTGGCAAACTCCGTCTCCGATAACGGGTCAAGCAGGTTGCGAATTGGGGATCGCTGGGAATCTCGGTCGCCTGAAACAGACTGCGCGCGTTGTTGCGTCCTTTACGGCTCTGTAATAAGCACTGATGCGCCAGAAACGAAGGCGACTTATTGTACAACTGATTTACCCAACGTTCTCATGTTAGTTTGACTTTGCCATTGGGCATCGGCGGCGGTGGTGAGTTGGGTATGGTGCGCCGTCGTCTGGCGCAAGCGGCGCAGAATGGCGCGTTGAACTTGAATCAGGGTGGGTTCGGACATGGAAACACCTCCAAAATGTTTTTTACCGCAGAGTCACAGAGAACGCGGAGTTTCTGGTTTTCCTTTGCGCTCTCCGCGTCTCGGCGGTGAAAATCTAGCATCCCCCTATCCAGTTATCGGGATGAGATTCTCCAGGGCAATCTTGCGCTCCGTTTTCAGACCAGAGATGTATTCGGAGGCATCCAGAATCTCGATGCCCACGATGCGCCCGTCGGGAGCATAGTTGATGGCGACTTCTTCGCTCAACCGTTGGGTGGTCACCTCGACCGGCTCATCGCTCAGGCGGATGTACAGGGCATCTACTTCGGGATCATACGTGACTTTCATCGGTTCTCCTCCAGGCTAAAAATAAAACGTGTAAACGGTCACCACGACAAGTGTTTCTGGCTCTTCGGCAATGATGGCCAGCACCTGTTTAACAGCATAATACCGGCCACCCCACAGCCGTTCATACTGAAAGTTTTTACGGTAGCCCAAACGACCGTGTTTGGCTGGCACTGGTTCGCCGGAGCAAATGGCTTCTAACACCTCATCCTCCGTGGCTCCGCGCTCGCTCATCTGTTGTAAAGCGTGACGAGAAAAACGGACGGGCTTCCCCATGAGTTCATTGTACTCCTGCTTCCGCCTGGCGTAACCAGTCTGTATAACGATTGCCCATTTCGTTTCCTTCCTAGAATTAGGAAAGGATAAGCCTTGACCTAAACGTGCGATCAGGTGATTTATCCTTCAAGATTTTACTATGGATGAGCCAGAAATGTTTTAGTTTTGACGTGAATTCAGGATAAGGCGAGGGTCTCTAAAAGCGAGTAAACTTATCTCCCTACAGAACAAATTGACACCTCAGCAGACCCTCAGCAGTCTACTCGAAATCTTCTGTGCCTATTACACCGAACACGTTGGCAAGCATTGGCGAGCAGCGTTTCCCAACCTGGTCTGCTATACTCATATTGTGGCGTACCTCCCATCCGTTTTTGTTCCACTGGTCATCCACCTACGTTGCTGTTGTCTGGGGAAGTGTACGGGCATCTCGTTCATCGACTCCACGGCTTTAGCGGTCTGTAGCAACCAACGCCTTCGCGCTCAGCGGGTTTTTGCTGTGCTGGCACAAGGCGGTCAAACTTCAAGCGGCTGGTTTTCTGGCTCCAAATTGCATGAAGAATAGCTCGCAGAATGAGCATTCCCGTCATCGAAGTTTCACCAATTTCTTGGTGAATGTGCTTTGCGGATTGATTGCTACCTATCGCCGTCCTGTAAAACCCTCTTCAGGCCTGGAGGACTTTTTGCCCCTGCCTGCTTAACCCGAACTCACGCTGATTATCAAACAATGAACAGGGATACTTTGGAAGGAACATTTTTCTTGATGTGTCAGGGCATCCTGACCAATCCAGCGATCAGGGCTCTCTGAGACCTGCGCAGGACATCATCAGCCCCGCTACTGCGCAAGAGCGGGGCTGATGATGTCACTCCACGCTTACTTTTTGATCTTTCAAGGCAAAATCTGCGCCTTCTTGCAAGGCAAGTAAATTCGCTTGCATAAATTTCTTATGCCGTTCTGGCAAGTGGGCTTCTAAGGCTTGTTTGATCTGATCTAAGGTCAGGACGGGCAACTTTGCCAGCAATGCCCCAACCGCCACCATATTTAGCAGGCGGCGATTGCCCAACCGTTCGGCAATTTCATTAACCGGAATGAACACGTTTTCAATATCCTGGCGCTGAGGCCCGCGGTTGACCAATGATGCGTTGACAATCAATACCCCGCCAGACTTGACCATTGGTTCGTATTTCTCTAAGGAAGGTAAATTCAGCGCGATGACCGCAGTTGGGTTGAGCACCAGGGGTGATCCGATCTCTTCATCTGAGATGATGACGGTACAATTGGCTGTTCCACCCCGCATCTCAGGCCCGTAGGAAGGTATCCAGGTCACCTCACGTCCGGCGTCCATGGCGGCGTAAGCGAGGATTTGCCCTGCAAATAAGACACCCTGCCCTCCAAAGCCGGCAATTAAAATCTCTGTTTGCATCCAGTCTTCTCCTTACACTTTCAGATCTTTGAGTGCCTCAGCAACTTTGAAATCCCCAATGGGATAATAGGGGATCATGTGCTCTTCCAGCCATTTGAGGGACTCGATGGGGGAAAGCCCCCAATTGGTACTGCAAGTTGAAAGCAATTCGACCATCGAAAACCCCAAACCGCGCAGTTGCGTCTCAAAAGCCAGACGGATGGCCTTTTTTGCCATGCGAATGTTTTTTGGGTCGTGCAGGCTGCGGCGAACGACATAGCCTGCGCCATCCAAGTTGGCAAGCAATTCAGCCATTCTGAGTGGATAGCCCATTGTCTCAACGTCGCGGCCGTGCGGAGAGGAGGTGGTTTTTTGACCGGGTAGGGTTGTCGGAGCCATCTGCCCACTGGTCATGCCGTAAATAGCGTTGTTGATAAAGAAAACCGTTATATTTTCCCCCCGTCCCGCGGCGTGGACAATTTCGCCCATCCCAATCGAAGCCAGGTCGCCATCTCCCTGATAGGTGAAGACGATTCGATCAAGGAGCAAGCGTTTGATTCCGGTTGCCATTGCCGGAGCACGGCCATGGGCGGCTTCGACAAAATCGCAATCAAAATAATTATAAGCAAATACTGAACAGCCTACCGGGGCTACGCCAATGCTGCGTTCGCGAATGCCCATCTCATCCATTACTTCGGCGATCAAGCGATGAGCTATCCCGTGGGTACAGCCGGGACAATAGTGCATGGTTGCTTCGGTGAGCGACCGCGGTCTCTGATAGACAATTTGAGCTGAAAGGGTTGTTTCCACGCTTTGCCTCCTAATTCTGCCAGTGGATGACCGGAGCCAGACGTTTCATCCAACGTTGCCGGGGGTCGCCATCAAGGGGGATATCCTCCCGATTCATGCGTTGGATCTCAGCCAAGATCTCATCGGGGAAAGGTACCATGCCGCCCATGCGCCCATAAAACTCCACCGGTACACGCCCTTTGACGATTTTCAGGACATCTTCCAGCATTTGACCGGCATTCATCTCGACCACTAACAAACCTTTCAAGCGTTGAATGAGGTGATCAATTTGAGGAGCCGGGAAGGGGCTCAGGGTGATTGGGCGCAAGAGACCTACCTTAATGCCCTGGGCTCGCGCCATGCGGACTGCCGAGAGGGCAATCCTTCCCGCCGTTCCAAATCCAATGACCACGTATTCTGCGTCTTCAAGGAAATACTCTCGATAACGGATCTCATTGGCTTGGATCTGGTTCCAAACCTGCATCAGACGGTAGTTGGTGACTTCCTCGTCTTTGGGGTCGATGTAAATCGAACTGAGAATACGTCGTTCGCGACCCATTGCGCCGCGCACCGCCCAGTCGGGGTACTCGCTTCTAATCGGACGCATGGGGGGTAATTCAGCCGGCTCCATCATTTGGCCAATGTTGCCGTCTGCCATCACAAAGACAATCGTGCGGTATTTTTCCGCCAGATCGAAAGCCAGGACGACCAGGTCAATGGCTTCCTGAACGCTGGCAGGGGCAAGGACAATGGGATGATAATCTCCATGCCCGCCGCCATGGACGATCTGGTTATAATCCCCTTGCGAAGGAGCAATATTTCCCAAGCCTGGTCCCCCACGAACAACATCAATGATCACTACCGGTACTTCCGTGCCGGCAATATAAGAGAGCCCTTCCATCATTAAAGAAATACCTGGGCTAGAGGAAGAGGTCATGACCCGCGCCCCGGTGCATGCAGCGCCGTACAACATATTGATTGCAGCAACTTCGCTTTCCGCTTGCAGGAAAGCGCGCCCTAAAGCTGGCATTCGTTCAGACATCCATTCCAAAAGTTCGGTTTGCGGAGTAATCGGATAGCCAAAGTATCCCTCTAGACCAGCCCGAATGGCAGCTTCTGCCATGGCGATATTGCCTTTCAAAAGCTCTTTCGCCATCTTGACTCCTCCGCTCAGGCAGTTACGGCTGCTTTTTGAGGTGTTTCGCGATAGACCGTCAGGGCTGCTTCGGGACACATGATGGCACAAATCCCACACCCTGTACAGCCTTCACGAACCAAAGCAACTGGGTGATAGCCTTTGGGGGTTAAACGTCCCATATCCAGGGCAAGCACGTGTTGGGGGCATTCACTGACACAAAGTTCACAACCTTTACAATACACTTCGTTGACCTCGATCCATCCCTTTGCAGGCATAATCAACCTCCTTTTGTACAATCTGCACAATTTTTTACGACAATTATTATCGCATTTCAACAATTCAACGGCTAGTGTAAACTGTCATATTCCGATGGTACAAACTTCCTTACCTGCATCATCCAGATCGCTGCCTCGAGCTTGAGGTAGGAACTCGCCGAGATTGGAAAAGCCTGTTTCAGGGAGAGGGAGTTGACGTTGACCGTTTCGCGTTAATCTCGGCGAGAATGCGTTCGTATGCTTGCTGCAGGGCAGCGCGTTGATTCATCCCTTGAAAGAAAACGGCGCGTAAGATCACCTCCATCTGTTTTTGGACGATCTCCATCTCCGGCAAACTCGGGTAGGCTACACCGTTCTGGAAAGCAGCAATTGCCTGGGTGACAAAGGGGTCGCCAATGCTGATCGTGCCACCGTTTTCGACCAACTGCTCGGCGCCAACAGCCGGGATCAAGCCAACATTTCCCAGATTCGCAAGCGTCTCGGAGCTAAAAAGGCTTTGTATAAACAGCCAGGAGATATCGTTTTCTTCATTAATTGCATGACGGGTTAAAAAAACACCTTCGCTCTGGACAAAGCCGGCCAGCCTGCCGGTTTTGTAGGTTGGCCAGGGGTCAATTGCCAGGTTTAGAGGGCCGACTTCTCCGGCAAGCAAGTAGCGATTCCAGCTCCCTTCGATGATCAAACCAACCCGCCCTTCCTGGAAAAGCCTTTGGTCGTTATCCGAATTGAATTCGGTCATCCCCACTTGTTCAAATGCTTTCAGTAATTCCAGCCATTCCAGCGCATAGCGGTAATCTTCCTGTTGAAAGGCCGGCAGTCCCTCAGCGGTGAGCAGCAACCCTCCCAGCCCCAGCAGGTGGCCTCCGGAAAAGAAAAAGCTGCGTTCCAGGTCGGCGCCAACGGTGCCAGCTTGGGTGGCGGTGGTTGCAAACGCCCGCATCTGTTCAAAGGTTTGGGCAGCCGACGGGAGGATGGTCTTATTACGGTAGAGAACTGCGCCGTTCATGGTTATGGGCACACTCAAGCGTTTGCCACGATAAACCCCTGTTTCGAGGGCGGCTGCATTCAATAGCCCGATGATTGAGTCTAGGTTGCGATTGCCAAAATCAACGATAAATCCTTGCTCGTAAAACCTTCCTCCCCACTGTGCGGGAGCAATCAGGATGGTCGGACCTGACCCCTGGCTCATCGCTTCCTCGAAACGCGCAGCCAGATCTAAAGCGGGGACATAGAGGACGTCGAATTGTACCTGAGGATAGACGGATTGAAAAACTGAAATGGTGCGAAACAAGACGGAGCGTTGGGTTTCATCCCAGGAGTGCCAGATTGAGATGGTTCCTTCAATGATGGTTGGTGTTGGTGAAGGGGTGGGCGAGGCGATTGGGGTTATTGTGACGGTCGGAGTGCTGGTGACCTGAGCTTTTTGTCCTTGCGAACGACAACCCGTAGCAAGCATGACCATTAGAATTGTAATATTCAAAACCCTTCGCAGCATTAAACATCGTTTTCCACCGCAGGACAACTTGTGGCGATTCCATCGAAGCCTCATACCTCGATTATAAACCCAAAGCCATTTACCCTCAAAATGGTTTTATGAGTGTGGCGAACAATAAACCTCCCCATTCGGGGATCAGGTATAATGGGGTTATGACGACAACAAAAGCCTTACAGGGCATTTTTGCCGCTTCCATTACGCCGCTGCTCGAAAACGGCGCTTTCGATTCGCAAGGCTTGGTCGCTTATCTGAGCTTTTTAGCCAAACAAGGTTGTCATGGAGCATTGTTGTTGGGCACGACCGGCGAAGGGCCGTCTTTCTCCCGCGAGGAACGCGAGCAAATTCTACACACGGCTCTGGAAGTTCGTCAGGAACATCCTGATTTTCTGCTTCTCGCCGGCACGGGCACTCCAAGTTTAGAGGAAACGATCTTGCTTACCAAAACCGCCTTCGCTCTGGGGTACGATGGCGTTGTTGTTTTGCCACCTTATTATTTTCGCAGCGCAAAAGAAGCAGGGTTGCTTGCCTGGTTTGAGCAGGTTATCCAGCGCGCCGTGCCTGAGGATGGCAAATTACTGCTGTATCACATTCCCCCGATGAGCGGTGTGTCACTATCTTTATCTTTTCTGGAAAAACTTCTAGATGAGTTTCCCGATAATTTTTATGGGGTAAAGGATTCTTCTGGAGAGGAAGCTTTTTGTCAGCAATTGGGCGAACATTTTGGCAAGACCCTGGCCGTTTTCAACGGAAAAGATAACCTCTTGCCGCTTGCCTTGAAACAGGGTGCCGCAGGTTGTATTACCGCAGGAGCAAATTTGTTCCCCAACCTTCTGCGCCGTACCTGGGAGGCTTATCAACAGGGTGATGAAAGAGACTTCAACCATCTGAGCGGGGTATTATCGCAAGCGCGCCAGGTTATCGATCAGTTTCCGCCAGCCAGTGCTTTAATAAAAGGATTACTACCGCGCTTGACCGGCTTGCCTCGCTGGCAAAACCGTTTACCGCTTTTACCGCTTGCAGAAGACGTGCTCGACAACGCCTATCATCTTCTGAGCGAAGCTTGTGGGAACCCCTACATCTAACCCTACTGTCCAGTTACGCATTCTTCTCACCAGTCTGGTGTTCATCGGGTTATTCATCCTCACGCTGGTGTTCTTGATCCTCGCCTACCCTATTATTTTAGCGCCACCACCCACTGCGACCCCGACCCTCACCTTAACGCCGACAATCACCTCAACCCTTACTCAAACGCCGACGGTTACGCTGACTCCCACACGGACCCTGACACCCAGGCCAACCCTGACCCCTTCTATTACCCCTACTCCCAGCCGTACACCGATTCCCAGTGAAACACCGACTCCACCAGGGCCTCCAACGCTGACACCAGCGGCGCCTTTTGGCGGTCAGGCAAATTATGCCCTCAATGCATGGAGCGAAGAACTGGCAGCCGCCCTGGTTGAGTTGATTCAGGATTATCCCAACACCCTCTCACCCATTGCCCGCGGCGAAGATGAGCGGAACTACAACCAGGCGTTCACGTATGCAGTCTTTGCCCAAAACGAAGCCTTGCTCCGCTTTCCAGATAGCCGCTTTGCTGCCCAATGGCGCTGGCAGCAAGCCCTCAATTATGCGCGTCTTGGTGATCCTAAAGCGGGTGCAGCCTTTGCCTCTCTAATCGAAGTTGGCCTCAATACCCAGCAGACGAACTTAGCCCAATTAACGCAATGGCTGAGCCAGTTTCCCTTTCCCATGAAGGGCGTTCTCACGCCCCTCCGTCCACCGGCGGATATCTATTCTGCCCATCTCCTGGAATTGAGTGGTCGTGGTAGCGCTTTCTTTCTCATTACAGAAACCTCATCTGCTTTTAAGGTTTATCCTCTGTTGGTCAGTTTTGACTTCTCTGCTCAAAAGAGCCCTTTGACCATTGCCACTGCATTACCAACGGTACAATCACCCCGCTATCAGGCATTTCGTGCCGATTTCAGCGCCGATGGAGTTGAAGAAATCGTCATCTTCCGGGTCAACCCCCAGGCAGTGAACTGGTTATCCCTCCCGGCGGTTTTCGACCTTTCCTCTTTGCCCCCCCAATCTTTGCCGTTCGATCCAGTTCGAGCGCCCTTCCAGATCGGGATGAGCTATCTCAATTTGTGGAATGTGCGTGCCGAGAGCAATGGAAAGAAGATGCTTTCTTTTTCCACCCGCTTGTTTCCCACCTGCCCACTGGATCTCCAACGAGATTATGGTTGGGGTGCAAGCTCATTTCTGCCTTATACTACAACAGTTAAGGTCTATCCTTATGCAGATACGTTGAATTATTGCGGCTTTTTAGTTGAGCATGCGGCAAATGTGTGGGGCAGAGAAGTGGCTGTCCAACTGATAGATGCCTTGCTACCGGTCTGGCCACCCAAGACAGACCCGCAAGGTAAACCCTATCCGCCAGATGCAAAAGATGAATGGCGCTTCCGTAAAGCCGTTTATCTCGCTGAGCTGGGAGATTTTGAGACCGCTCACGCGGCCTTAGAAGAGCTCATTCGTGCTCCGGCAATCACTTCGAGCCGTTGGATGAGTGCCGCGCAAACCTTTCGTGACCTCTATCGGTCGCCGGGTGATCTCTATCGCGCTTGCCTTTCCACGATCTTTTGTCGGGCTGGAGATGTCTTATCCAGACAGTTGGAGAATCAACAAACCCAACAGGTCTCAGAACTCCTCAGTTTCATGAATCGCATTGGGGTCGTTCGGCGTTCAACGGGCTACTTTGATTTTGACGGGGACGGTAGAAAGGAATTCTGGTTTGCCCTTCAGCACCGAGCTGGCGAGAAGCTGGAAGTCTGGGCATTGTTTCCACATGGTGATCGATTCGATGCTTTACAACTCCAGCAAGTTGAGAACCAAAGCCCGACTTTTAGCTACTACGATGCGCTTTCCGTCCCGCCGGTCGTCTTGCTCAATCAGCGCCAGGCTTTTCGGGTTTTACGATCTCCAGGCGATCGGAGACCGTATATCGAAGTGGTTGAACTACCGCGCTACTATCCTGATAAATTCAAAGAGGCTGTGGCAATGCTCGAATCGGAACTTTTCGAAGGCGCTGCTGCAGATCAGATTTACCGCAGCTTGCTCGACTTGCAGAAATTTCCGGGTTTGCTCTGCCGGGCTACGTGGAGTTGCGATCGGTATTACTACTTGCTGGGTTTAGCGGCTGAATTGAGCGGCGATCAAAATGCGGCGGTAGCAGCCTACTATCGCCTGTGGATGGACTACAGCAAATCGCCCTTTACCACCATGGCGCGCCTGAAGTTGCGCTCCCTCAGCACCCCGACCTTTACGCCTACCCCAACCTTCACGCAGACTCCAACGCTGACCCCCTCGCCCACCATCACCCCGTTTGTGCCTACCGTGCCCCTCCCGACCGGGGCAACTCCTACCACCGGGCCTTTCACCCCCACCAGTGCTCCCCTGCCGACCATGCCATTTGGCACTCCAAATCCTTATCCTGCTCCAACCCAACCCACAGGGGGAGGTACAACTCCATCTGGTCCGTATCCATCTCCGTGAAATGCATATCTAAGAACTCGCTTTATCTTTTTGACTCCCAGGTAAAAAGGTTCTTTCACCGCTAAGCTCACAGAGTCCACAGAAGATTTGTTGAAGGTCTATGCCTACTTGAAGCCTCTGTGTCCTCCTCACTTCATGTATATAGTGGATACATCCTTGCGGTGAGCGCGTCCGACAATTCCCCATTTATTGCGCAATTGGGACTGAGAAGCCAAAAAGCGAGCCTTTGCCTTCCTGCGATTCAACCCAAACCTGTCCACCGGCCGCTTCGACTATCCGTTTAACAATCGAGAGCCCCAGGCCTGTCCCTTGACGGTAACTCTTCTTGGCGTTTGATGCCCGAAAGAACTCCTGGAACAAGTTTTTTTGGTCTGCTTCTGGAATGCCGATCCCGCTATCGCGAACCTCGCCAATCAATTTGCCATCCTCGCTTTTCAACGTGACTTCTACAAAGCCTTTTTCGGTGTACTTAATGGCGTTTCCAATCAGGTTTGTCCAAACGCTGATGAAATGATCGCGATTCCCGAAGATAACCTTTGGGCCTGGTTGGATATGATACCGAAAATCCAGTCCTTTCTCGATTGCCTGGGGCATCATCTTCTCAACAACCGCATGCAAAATTTCTTCCAGATCAATTTTTTCTAGCTTGCCATTCTGGGTTTGGGCCTGCACTCGGCCGAGTTCGAGCAAATCATTGATTAATTTCATTTGCTCTTGCGCCCGCGCCAGACATTTTTCGATAATCTTGTTTTGATCCTCTGGAGAGACATACCCTTCTTGTATTAACTTCAAGTAAGTGTGGATAGCTGCGATGGGCGCTTGTAATTCGTGGGTTACCAGGCGGATAAACTGCATTTTGGCGCGATCCAATTCTTCCAGGCGGGTTTTTTCTTCTTGTAAACGACGCGCTTCCGCTTCGATGCTTTGTAAACGCTTGGTTTCAAGAGACAAACGCCTGCGTTCCAAACCCTGGCGAACGACCAAAAGCAAGTCATCTACAGAAAAAGGTTTGGTCAAAAAGTCGTAGGCACCTTCTTTGATTGCCCGGACGGCCATCTCAACTGTGGCATAACCGGTGATGATGATACACACCGCTTCCGGGTCAATTCGATGGATTTCTCCGATCAAATCGATGCCACTGATGCCGGGCATCATGACATCAATCAGCACCAAATCACAAGGATTCTGGCGAAAGAGTGCTAAACCTTGTTCGCCGTTTTCGGCTGTTTCAACAATGTACCCTTGAGGCGTTAAGCCGCGTTTGATCCCCTCGCGGATGCCTGGTTCGTCGTCAATGACCAGGATTCTATCCGCCAATTATTCCCTCCTCACCCTGTGATTCTCGATGCAGGTTTAATTTTATGGGTAAGCTGATCGTAAACGTCGTGCCGCGGCCCACTTCGCTTTGCACATTAATCTGGCCACGGTGCATCTTGACAATCCCGTAAATAATCGCCAGACCCAAGCCGGTGCCCTTCCCCACCGGTTTGGTGGTAAAGAAGGGGGTAAAGAGCTTGCTCAGATGCTCCGGTGGAATGCCTTTCCCTTCATCCTGAACTTCAACCGCGATCATGTCATCTGGTTTCGCAGCGGTGCGGATGGTGATCTTGCCTCCATCTGGCATCGCATCGGCTGCGTTGTGAATGAGGTTCAGGAGCACTTCCCGGAATTGAGCTGCGTCTAATTCCGCCAGCGGCAGAGCAGCCTCTAGTTCCAAGTTAAAGACTATCTTCTCATATCGCGTATGGCGTTTCTCGATTTCGATCAGTTCTTGAATCAAGTCGTTTACTGAAGTGGGTTGGGCATTGACCTGGGTTTGACGGGCAAAATTCAGTAAACCGGAGACGATTTGTTTGCAGCGCAAGGTCTCATTGATGATCGTTTCCAAATCGGTTTGGTGTTGCAGATCGAGAGCTGATTCGCGGCGCAAAATGTCGGCATAGAGCAAGATGGTGGCAAGAGGATTATTCAATTCATGAGCCACACCGGCTGCCAGTTGACCCAGGGAGGCCAATTTTTCGGATTGAATTAATTTATCTTGCGTGCTTTGCAGTGTATCGAGCAT
>DAOTZA010000115.1:0-7625 GCA_034434515.1 Anaerolineales bacterium
TCGGAGTCGGTGGGGTTGATGAGCAGGGCGGAAACCTTCTTGTTGATCAGGTCTTCGATGCCTGCGGTCATCTTGGCCGAGTCGTCCTGAGCGTCAACAATGATCAGTTTGACGCCGGCTGCATCGGCAGCTTTCTGGGCACCATCCCGCAGGGTGACGAAGAAGGGATTGTTCAGGGTCGAAATCACCAGACCAAGCGTGATCTCAGCAGTCTCGGCTGGCGGCTGGGTTGGCTCAGGGGTAGGGGTTGCCTGAGCGCAAGCGGAGAGCAGCAAAGCCATCAACAGGATCAGGGTTAGGATTTTTGACAGGTGTTTCATAGGTTCTCCTCCATCAGGTAGAATTTAGAATTTGGGTGAATAGGACAGCATGTTTTTGGGATCCGGCATTCTCCTTTTCAAATCATCCATACAACCTCCTTTGCAGATGGATTGGCTTACTTGGTTGGGGGGCTAAAGGCTTTGTGCAGCAATAAAGCCAGGGCGATGACCACGCCTTTAACCACTTGTTCCCACAGGGGTGAGACATTGAGCAGGTTCAGTCCATTGTTGAGCGTTTCAATGAGCAGCGCGCCGAGTAAGGTGCCACCCAAGCCGCCTTCTCCCCCGGCGAAGCTGGTCCCGCCCACGACGACCGCTGCAATGGCGTTGAACTCATAGCCTTGCCCGATGATGGGCTGCGCCGAGTCGAGACGGGCGACCAGCACCAGGCCGGCCAGGGCAGCGCAAAAACCGGAAAGGGCGTACACCAGCACGGTCAGGCGCTCGGTTGGCACACCGGCCAATTTTGCTGCGGTGGGGTTATCGCCCATCAGGTAGATTTGAGCGCCATATTTGGTGCGGCTGAGGAAGATAACCCCGCCAAGAAAGACCACCAGGGTGAGAACGATTGGCACCGGAATGGCGCCAACCAGCCCGGCGCCAATCCAGCGAAAGGCCGGTGGCAGACCGGTGATCGGCTGGCCCTGGGTGTACATCAGGGTCAGGCCGCGAGCAACCGTCAACATCCCCAGCGTGGCAATAAAAGGCGGAATTTTTGCCCGCGTGATCATCAACCCGTTAATCATTCCCAGGAACGTGCCACAACCGAGAGCTGCCACTACTGCCAGTGCGACCGGTTGTCCCTGCTTCATCAATGAAGCGCCCAGAGTCACCGAAAGCGCCAGCACCGAACCCACCGAGAGATCTATGCCGCCGGTCAGGATTACCAGAGTCATGCCAACGCTGATGATGCCGTTGATGGTTGCCTGGCGTAAGACGTTGATCAGGTTGGTGGGGGTCAAAAAGCGGTCAGAAAGCAGCGATAAAGCGATTACCAACAGCAAAAACGAAAACACCAACCCGAAACGCTGGAAGAAGGTGCGTCGCTCAAAGAGGCGAGGTTGCGCAGAGGCTTGGGCAAGGCTCATGGACAAACTCCGCTGTTGCGCTCTAAAAGACGACTCCGGCGACCAGAATAATGTTGGCGTAGGGGGTGAACTCCCCCGTGCGCACCACTGCCCGCGCCTGAGCGCACAAACTTTTCAGCTCGGCATGGCTGATCTCTTCAAACGGCACGCCTTCGAGCAGCTCTGCCACCTGCGCTCGCACCTGCGGACTGACCTGGGCGGTCTCGCGGGCAAGGAGGGCTTTCTCAACCTGCATTTCCTGCAGCACGGTGCGAACCGTATCCAAAAAGGACGGCAGGTTTTTGGTCAGGGCTAGGTCAATGCGCCGCGTTTGGGGCGGAATGGGCAAGCCAGCATCGGCGATGACCAGCAGGTCGCCATGCCCCAGGCTGGCAATCACTTCGGAAAGGGCGCTGTTAAGCAAAGGCGTTTTTTTCATGGCTGACGCTCCTTCAGGAACCGGATCAATTCTTCCCGTTTTGGCATGGAAGGCTGGGCGCCTGGCCGAGTGACGGCGATGGCGCCGGCCGCATTACCCCACTGCACCGCTTCGGGCAGGCTCTTGCCCTCCATCAGGGCGACACAAAAGGCGGCTGTAAAGGCATCGCCGGCGGCAACGGTGTCCACTACCGGCACTTTGTAAGCGTCAAATTTTTGCTCCGTATTGGCGGTAACCAGAAGCGCGCCTTCTTCTCCCAGGGTGACGACCAGATTGCGTACGCCGTTTTTCAGCAAGCAGGCAGCGGCGGCGGAAACATTCACCTCCCCCTCGGCAAGCAACTGCAGTTCGCTCTGGTTGGGCAGCAAGTAGTCGACCTTTGCCAGCAGGCTGGCGGGCAATGGGCGCGCCGGGGCTGGATTGAGCACCACGGGGATACCGCGCTGTTGGGCAAGATCAGCCGCCGCTTCCACCGCTTCCAGCGGGCACTCGAGCTGCATCAGGAGCAGGTTGGCGCCTTCAAAAGCGACCTCAGCCTGCTGGATGTCTTTAGGGGAAACCCGCATGTTGGCTCCAGAGGCGACCACAATGGTGTTTTGACCGGCTTCGTCCAGGGTGATCAGGGCAACCCCACTGGCAGCCTGAGGGTCGCGGTAGATAAAGGAGGTATCGACACCATCCTGACGGACGGTTTGCAACAGGGCATCACCAAAGGCGTCTTTGCCGACTCGCCCGATCAGACGCACCGTGGCGCCTAGGCGGGCTGCAGCCACAGCCTGGTTCGCCCCTTTGCCCCCCGGAAAGGTCTGGAACTGGCTGCCGATCAGCGTTTCGCCCGGACGAGGGTGGCGTGGCGCCCGCACAACCAGATCCATGTTTAAACTACCCACAACCACCAGCGTTTGAGTCATGCAATCCTCCCGGTAGATTGGCGTTGAACCAGCACGGTGGGCAACAAGTGCCGCCGCGCTGGGCGGCTGGGATCGATCATTCGTTCCAGCAGCAGGGTCACTGCCGCTTCTGCCATGGCCATTTTGTTCTGACGGATGGTGGTCAGCGGCGGGGTGAGGTACGAGGCAAGTTCGATGTCGTCAAAACCGATCACCGAACAGTCCTGCGGCACGCGCAGGTTGGCTTCTGCCAGCGCGCGCAAGGCGCCAATCGCCATCAGATCGTTACAGATGAAGAAGGCGGTAGGGGGGTTCTCACCTTGCAACAGCTCGCAAGCCGCCAGATAGCCGGAATGGGGGTGAAAGTCGCCGCGGCGGATCAGGGATTCGTCAACCGCCAGAGAACCTTCCTGCAACGCCTGCCGATAACCAATGACGCGTTCGGCGCTGGGGGTCAGGTTCGAAGGCCCGGTGATACAGGCGATGCGGCGATGTCCCAGCTCGAGCAAATGCCGCGTCGCCGTCAGGCCGCCTTGCAGGTTGTCGGTGAGCACGGTATCCACGTCCAGGCCGCGCAGATGCCGGTCAACCACGACCACGGGCACGCCCCGGCGCACCAGCTCTTCCAGCGAAGGGCTGTGATCACCCGCAGCCACGAAAATTAAGCCATCCACCTGTTTGTTGAGCAACACATCCACATACACCTGTTCCTTGCTCAGCTCATTTTCGCTGTTGCCGAGGATGACGTTATACCCATGCTGGAAGGCGACGGCTTCGATGGCGCGCCCGATTTCAGCAAAGAAGGGATTGGCGCTGTCGGGAAGGATCAGACCCAGGGTGTTGGTTTCACCGCGGCGCAACGAGCGAGCCAGGACATTTGGTCGGTAGTTTAGGGCTTGCATGGCATCCTGAACCCGCTGGCGCACTTCGGGAGAGACATAGCGCGTGTTGTTGATGACGTGAGAGACGGTGGCGGTTGAGACGCCGGCTAGCAGAGCGACTTCTCGAATAGTGGGCATGCTTCTCCGTAAACGATTGCACTAAGCGATTACGTTAAACGATTACGTTAAACGTTTACGTAAGCAGTATAGCAAAATTCGCCTGCCCTGTCAAGTAGAAAATTGTGATATATTCGCAGGGCAAATTTCAAATTTGCCCTACAGAGTGCAAAAGCCCCGCTTTCGCACTCCATAAAGCGGAAAGGCGTTTATCAGCATTCCTTAATCAGCAGTCTTTTATCTTAAGGTATAATCCCCAAGCTACCAATCTAAACGCTGTGCCGTTGGTTGTCCGAAGCGGGCAAAGAAAGCGGCCCGGCGTAAACCCTGGAGGCTTGTGTGGAACGATATTTAGATGTTGCCTTGATTATTGTCTCGATTGCCCTGATTGCCAGTGTGATCTTGCAGAGCAAAGGCGCCGGGCTGGGGGGCTTGAGCGGTGGCGATAGCGGCGGCTTCTTCACTGCCCGACGCGGGGTGGAGAAAACCCTCTTTCGCCTGACGATCATCCTGAGCGTGCTCTTCATCCTGCTTGCCATTGCCACGGTCATGGTGGCCGGGTAGGATGCCTGCCAGCCTTGAGTTTTAGCCAACCATCCATCGTCTGAAGACGAACGCGTTCTTTTCCATGAAGTCCTTGCGCTGGCAATTGATCCTGCTGGGGCTATCGCTGATCGCCATTGCCCTGCTGCTCTGGAGCCAACAACCCACAGCCCCTCAGGCGGGTGGGGTGGGGCTGCAACCGGTTAGCGGCGGGCTGTATAGCGAAGCCTTGATCGGCAATTTGGGGCGATTGAACCCCGTCCTGGATGTTGCCAACCCGGTTGACCGCGATGTCGACCGCCTGCTGTACAGTGCGTTGATCAAATTTGACGAGCGCGGTTTGCCTCAGCCCGATCTGGCCGAGTCGTGGGGGGTTTCGGCAGACGGCAAATCGTACAACTTCTCCATTCGCGCCAATGCGCTCTGGCACGATGGAGAAGCGGTGACCAGCGATGATGTTCTCTTCACCGTAGATGCCTTGCGCAGCGAAGCCTCCCCTTTGCCGCAAGACATTAAGGAGATGTGGCGGCAAATTCAGGTCCTCCCCCTTGATGCAAAGACCATCCAGTTTCGCTTACCGGCCGCCTTCGCGCCATTTCTGGATTATCTGACCTTTGGCATCTTGCCCAAACACCTTCTCGGTGGCACAAGCGTGGAGGCAATGCAAAGCGCGCCGTTCAATTTCCAGCCCATTGGCAGCGGGCCATTCCGCTTTCAACGCTTTCTCAGCGAAGAAGGGCAGATTGTTGGCGTCTCTTTGCAGGCTTTTGAACAATACTACCTCGGGCGACCCTATATCGACGAAGTCATCTTCCGCTACTATCCCGACGCAACCGCTGCGCTTACTGCCTATCGGGCAAAGGAGGTCTTGGGCATCAGCCGCGTCGATGATCCCATCCTGAAGGAGGTGCTAGCCGAAGTGGGCTTAAACCTCTATACAGCGCGCCTGCCTTCGCTGACGCTCATCTTTCTCAACCTAAATCACCGCGATTTGCCGTTCTTTCAGGATGTGAACATTCGCCGCGCCTTGTTGATGGGGTTGAATCGCCAGCGGCTGATCGATCAATTGCGCGGTGGGCAAGCTATCCTTGCCGATAGCGTGATCCTGCCGGGCACCTGGGCGTATTACGAAGAGACCGAGCGCATTCCCTACAATCCCGAAGAGGCTCTGAACCTGATCAAGAAGGCTGGCTACACCTTCCCGGCCGAGGGCGGGGAAGCGCGGGTAAAAGAGGGCGTGGCGTTGAGCTTTGAGCTGATTTATCCCGAGGCGCCGGGCTTTGCCGAACTTGCCCAGAGCATCGCCCAGAGTTGGGCGAAATTAGGCGTGCGGGTAACCCCCAAGGGGGTGCCGTTCGAGACCTTGATGAGCCAGTACCTGGAACCACGCAGCTATCAGGCTGCTCTGGTCGAGTTGAATTTCACCCGCTCACCCGACCCCGACCCTTATCCCTTCTGGGATCAGGCTCAGATTGTCGAAGGGCAGAATTACGCCCAATGGGATGACCGTTTGGCAAGCGAATATCTGGAAAAAGCCCGCATCACCCCCGACTGGGGGGAACGCGCCCGCCTGTATCGCAACTTCCAGGTGCGCTTTCTCAGCCAGTTGCCTGCCTTGCCGCTTTTTTATCCGGTTTATAACTATGCAGTGGATGAGACCATCCAAAACGTGCGCATTGGCCCGCTTTTTGATCCGAGCGATCGCTTTCTGAACATCCTGCAGTGGTTTGTGCGCGCCCGCCGCCCGCAAACCGGTTTGGAATTTACCCCCACGCCATAAAAACCATCGGATTGCAGGGTATCTTTTTGGGGCTTTGTCCGTCATAATAAAAAAGATGTCCCTGCTGTTTCCTGACCGTCTGGCTGAACGACTGGCCGCCTTTGACGAGCAAGCGCTGGTTGAGGTCTATGATACCTATAGCCCCGCCTTGTATGCTTTTGCCTTGCGCTTGTTAGGCGATGAAGATTTGGCGGAAGAGTGTGTTGCCGAAACCTTCTTTCGCTTTTTGAAAGCGCTTCAAAACGGCGCGCAACCGATTCGTGAGCTGAAACCCTATCTGTACCGCATTGCCCATAACTGGATTCAGGACCACTATCGCCAGAAGGGACGGCGTCCCTGGGAGATATTTGACGAAAGCTATGCTGATCCGCGGCGAGGCGTGGATGAAGAAACCGAACGCCGTCTGTTACAGGAACAAGCCCGCGCCGCCCTGGCAAACCTGACCGCTGAGCAACGCCTGGTGATCGTTTTGCACTTTATCGAAGGCTGGGATCAGGCAAGCATTGCGACCGCCCTGCAGAAGCCGCTCACGGCGGTCAAAGCTTTGCAACATCGCGGCTTGCAAGCCCTGCGGCGAATGCTATTGAAGGAGGAAGGATCCGATGAGTCAATTTCTTGAAGAAAAAGAACTATCTCCCTGGCTGGATGCCTTGCGCCAGCAGGATGTGCAACGACCGCCCGAACGGGCGCACGCGGCTAAGGAGCGTTTTCTCGGTCAAGCCCGATCGCTTAGCGTCCCCGTATCCAAAGTCTCCGTTCAGCGTCATAAAGTATGGAACGTGATTCCCATCCCTCTCTGGAGACGAAAGGAGCTTAACCCGATGTTCAGTGTTTTAGCAACCATTCTGGTCGTGGCCTCCCTGGTTTTGGGTGGCGGTGGGGCAACGCTGGCGGCAGCGCAAACCAGCTTGCCCGATCAACCCCTCTACGGACTCAAGCTTGCCAGCGAGAATGCCCGTCTCTCTCTGGCACAAGGCGATCCACTCCAACAGGCAGAGCTGAGTTCCCAGTTTGCCCTGCGGCGTCTGGAGGAAGTACAAGCCATGCTTCAGCAAGGTCAGGCGCCCTCCGAGCCTTTACTGGAACGCGCCCGGCAACAACTGGAGCAAGCCCTTCAGCGCTCCGCTGGTTTGCCAGATGAGCAGGCGAACTTGCAATTGGAACGCCTTCGCACTCGCCTGCAAGAGATGCTGCAAAGCCGCTTGCAGCTTCCCAAAACGGCCAGCCCTACGGCCCAACAAGCCCTGGAGCGCGTCCGCCAGATGATCCAGGCTCGCCTGCGCCTTCTGGAGGAATGCGCCGGGGACTTGCAGCAACTCCGCTTGCGCCTGCAAACGCAAAACCAGATTCAAGAGCAACAGAATGTTCCCGGGCAAGGAAATCCAACTCCCGGCAATGCCACTCCGGGCGCTGGTAGTGGCGGCAACCCTGCCCCTGGGACAGGCACGGGCAACCCTGATCCCGGCAGCGGAGGTGGCAACCCCGATCCTGGTACAGGCACAGGCAACCCTGTGCCGGGCAGCGGGGGCAATCCTGCTCCTGGGACAGGCACAGGCAACCCTGTGCCGGGCAGCGGAAGTGGCAACCC
>DAOTZA010000116.1:0-6485 GCA_034434515.1 Anaerolineales bacterium
GCAAACGAGAATGGCTAATCGCTCAAGGGATTGGTTCAAACAGGCTGAAAGGGATTTAGAGCAAGCAGTGCGTTCCGAAGAAGACGGTTTTTATGAGTGGGCCTGCTTTACGGCTCAACAGGCGGCCGAAAAGGCAATCAAAGCCTTGCACTTACGGTTTGGACAAGAGGCGTGGGGTCACGTTGTCGCAAAGTTGCTGAGAGAACTTCCGCCTGAGGTAACTTTATCTCAAGACCTGATCGAGAAAGCCCAAGTGTTGGATGGTTTCTATATCCCGCCGCGTTATCCTAATGGTTTTCCTGAAGGAGCGCCTTTTGAGCACTATAATCGGCGGCACAGTTCGGAGGCGATAGCCTATGCCCGTGAGATCCTTGAATTCGTCCGTTCTTATCTGGCCTAAACGCGAGCAGGTGGTCACAGCTTTGGAAGCGTGGGCGAAGAAAACAAAGACGGTAAATCCTGCACTCTGCCGGGTGGGCTACTTTGGCTCGCTTGCTCGCGGTGATTGGGGGGTGGGGAGTGATCTGGATGTCGTGATCCTAGTGGAGGAATCTGAACTGCCATTTGAGCGGCGGGCGATTTTGTTTGATCTCAGCGACCTGCCGGTGGCGGTGGATGTGTTGGTCTATACAGTAGCAGAATGGGAACGGTTAACCAGCCGGCGAGAGGGAAAGCGCTGGTGGGAAGAGGTCATCTGGCTAAGCCTTTGAGGGGGGATTGAGTACTTGTATCAGCGTTATAGCCGATGGCTCAAACCAGCAAAGCACTTCGATTTGATGTTGTCTATTGGGGGATGGAATCTGTTTGTGTATCATTAGAACTTATAATTGCCCTCTTTTTTGAGATGAATATGGGCTGACATCAAAACGGGAAAAAGAATAATTATGAAAATGCAATACTGTCTGGTTGCGCAGACAGTGACATTGCTAGATGAGGAATTTCAAATTAGAGCAATTCGTTTTTAGTGTACAACGTACATCTAATCACCTTTATCAGGAAACATTTCTCCATGCAATGAATTTTGTCACTCTGACTTCTGGTTTCTTACCAACTTCCCTCCGTTATGCACTGCTATTCTATCTTGCTCTCTTGCCAAGTAGATCGTTCAGAGAGACGGCATTTATCGATTCAAAATACCATCATGACTTCTCTATATGCATGTTCTTCGGATTACCGGTTTTCAAGTGCATCCCGTTCTCGGATGATTTCATCGATGTACCCAGCCAGCTCTTCCAATATCTGCGCTAGTTCGGTGTCGCCGTTGTCTCGAACTTGTAGTGCTTTTACGTGAATTGCTTCAATGATTTCGGGTGTAAGATCTTTTTGATAGGTTTCTAAAGCAGAAATTAAATCATCTGCGGCGAGTATTTTTTGTAAGAAATCCTGAGATTTCTTTTCCCTAACTTTGTTGTCATATATTCTTTGTTTCCGAGCGTCTATCTGTTTAAGAGTTTCCTTATCATTCAATAAAGTGGATATTTGATAAGCTTGGTTCAACGCTTCCAGAGCTAGATCGTATTCTTCAATCTGCTCAAGAGATACTGAACAGACTAGTAAAAGCACTTGTTTTACTCTCCAGTCAGTTAATGAAGGCAAAAGTGACAAAACCTTTTGAACAAATTTCAAACTATCCTTCGATGGGGACTCGCCCTCATAGATACATCTTACAATACTATATGCATCAGAAAATAGGTTATAGCCAATTGGCAAAGATGGTTGTTTTTGGTAGGACTCAACTTTGGCTATCAAGGAGTCATTGAGGTACTTTTGTCCCTGGGTTAACTTGATCAATAGGTGTAAGCTAGGGGGAATACTCTCCAGGTACGGGCGTATATTCCTTTGGTGATTCAAATACACATTTCCGCTCCTTAACATGCCCCCATGATCTTGACGGTAATAATACAGTGCTTCAGGAATTACTTCTAAATGATACCCATGCAAGACTGCCTTTGCAAATAATTCCCAATCTTCATGACCAACACCATAATCCTCGCTAAAGCCGCCCAGCTTCCAGAATACATCTTTACGTATGAGCGCATTTGCGTCTCCAAAACAATTCTTGAAAGCGCCAACGTTAGCCGAAGCACCCAACGGAATCCAAAGAATGCGTTGGTGTCGATAACTATCTGGTGATTCTGTTCCAGTAAAAAGATCCATCACACAAGTCAAGATATCTGCCTGTGTCTTTTGAGCCACCATAACAAAAACATCCAGCTCGTGAGGTTTTGCGTAATTATCGTCATCCATGAACAAAAGGTACTCCCCTTTTGCGTGACGTGCTGCAGTATTTCGAGCTGCACCTAAATAACGATTGGATTGACGGATAATCTTCCATCCCCTTTTTTCAAAATATGGTTGAAGAATTTTTAGATATTGGAGTGCTTCTAATTTATTACTACCGTCGTCTACTAGAATTACTTCGTAATTCGGATAAGTGAGTTCTTTTAGAGATTTCAATGCTTGTTTGAGATAATATGGGCGATTGAAATGGGTTAAGCAAACGCTTACTAGAGGCTTTGCTTTTTCAGTATGCTTATTCTCTTGTTGCCGATCCTTTAGTGTAACATCTAATTCTTCTACCCACTCAAGCCAGGCTTTTTCGGTTTCTTCGAACGGTATAGCTGGTCTGGCAATCGGCACGCCATTCAACACCGCCCGCCTCAATTTATAAGCAAGCTCCTTTGGTTTGGGCATAAAGCATATGTAATCTCTGTCATCTGGATGAATTAATTCCGGTATTCCTCCTATATCTGAAGCAAGAAAGGGAATTCCTGCCCCAAGGCACTCCAATACAGTGTAGGGTGAATTTTCAACCAGAGAAGCTATCACCGCCAATCTCCCATCATCTGAAAGATATTCAATGGCGCTTTTTTGATCATAATCCGTCAATAGATGTATTCTCCAAGGCCATCTTTGAGCCCGCTGGCGAATATAGTCAATACTAGTTTTACCATCAACAACAACCGATTTTCCTAAAAAAGAAACTGTTAACCCTGCCAGGGTTGGATTTTGCGCTAAATAATCAAGCGCGTCACAGAAAACGATTAAACCCTTCCGTGTATACAATCGCCCGAAGAAAACAAATTCGTTGGGTTTTGTGAACTGTCCTTTTGAATAGAGCGTTGATTTCCTTGCATTCTTTGGTAAAATATTTTGCCGTATGATACGTTGGGAAGGTAGCGACCATTCTTCTTGAGTAAGCCAATCTAACATATACATGCTAGGACTAATGACCACATCTGCCAGAGCTACACTCTGGCGCTCCATAAAATCTATTTCGACCTGATCTAGCTGGTTAAGATATTCATAACTTCCTTGACAATCCCATAAAGTTGGTGAGTGAACCCCCACACATATAATTGTGTTTGAGAATGCCAGTCCTTGATGTTTTGCTAAAGCGGTGTAGTATCCCCGACCCCGCCATTCTGGAAAGTAAATTAAGTCGTATTGTTTATTTTTCAACCATTGATAAATTTCAAAAGAACGCGCAATATGAGATGAAGACTCAATAGTTAGGCCAATACTATTTTTTGTAAGGGGAATAAATGTAATATTTTTTGCCTTATACCAATTAATCCAATAGTCAATTGGTTGTGTTTCAGTATAATCTCCCATGCTGTAAAGAAGCGTAACATTGTGTCCGGCTAAGGCGAGGGTTTCACCCAATGTCGAACAGGCTGTCCCAATTCCGCCATTTCGAATTGGGCCTAAAAAGTCATCACTGACAATGCAAATTTTTTTCTTCGCCTGATTACGTGACTGATATTTTTGTTTTGATTGAGGGTTTGATGGACTCTTAATCACTTCTCTTTCTCCAAACGGCATACATCCAATCACGGATTTTTTGACTTGGATGAGAGTTATCGATTAATTCTAAAGGTAATCCCGCAGTAAGAACTACTTTTTCGGTACCATCCCCCTTTAGTTGGGATGGTTTGTGTTCATACACAACTTCATTCTCATCTGTAATATAAATATCATAGCAGTGAAGCCTCTGTGCGAAACCGTGTGTTATTCCATAGGACGCCTCCCGAACATATCCCGATAAAAAAATATAACCACAAGGACGGAGAACTCTTGTCATCTGCTCCATGACTTTCCTCGGATTTTCGGAGTGGTCTATAGCGTTACTCATCCAAATCAAATCGAATGAATTCTCTTCAAACAAAGATGCCAGTTCTTCACCATTAGACTTTATCAAAGGATATGGAATTTCATACCCCAAAATCTTATGGAAATCTAAATAAACATCAGCCAATGGGTCAACGGCTATCAAGTCAAAAATTTCGTGCGTAATACCGTAAACAAGTTGAGTTAATGGACCTGCTCCTACATCTAATACACGTGGTTTGCGATTTTGTTCCTGCCAAATCTTCTCAAGATAGGGTAACAAATTTTTCGGAAATATCTTATGTTGACATTCAACAATTGTTCGATATACTATATCTGTTCGATATATACCGAGTAATGCTAATTCTTGCCAATGGAATTGGATTTCATCAGCGTAGGAGGATCGTTCTAAAAGAGCTTTTTTTACACTGGGTAATTCCCATATATCTATGTCCGTAATTTTCCACGCTTTTGTAGGAGGGGGATAATCTATCAATTGCTTGACCAGCTCAAATTCTTCATAACCTGTGAACGCTACATTTTTCGAGGTAAACTCAACCTGCTCACGTGCTTTCTCTAGTTCTCCAAGAAGAATATAGGCATACGCCAGGTGAATACGGGCGGGTAAATAGTCCGGGTTCAATACGCTGGCGTAATAAAAATCTCGAAACCCACGATATATCTCTTTGTTGAGTAAATGAAGATTACCTCGGGCAATCCGCAATTTGGGTTCTGCTGGAGTAAATTTTAATGCTTCGCTATATGCAGAAATAGCTTTCTCCCATTCCCCCTCCGCAAATTCCTGCTCAGCATTTCTCAGGCATTGAATATATTTTTTCTGAACGTAAATATTTTTATGGGAAATCTCTTGAATAGCCTTTAAACATCGGTCAGTAGCTTGATGATCGAGCGGACCACAGTAATCCTCCAGGAATTTCTTGATTTCCACCCTTTGTTTCCCCACAGTTGCCAGGGCAGTAGATAATTGCTCTACCAGTTCTCGTTGAGAATGGGCGCGATAAATACCAATATCTTCGCTATATATATCCGGGTTTTCTCCGTGTGGATCATAATAAACAACTTCGCGCCCAAGCATGAGCGCCTCATAGATCATTGTACTAAAACGACTGATTAGAATACTTCCTCGTTTCAATTGTTCAATGTAATGAATATCACTAGAACGAATTACTGGCCAGTCAGCAGGTAGGGTGGCTTTATCCCGTGGATGTTGCGAAATAAAATATTCTAAACCAAGTTGATTACAGGCATTTATGGCTTCCCCCAGCCATTGCATGCGAATTTCCTCAAATATGCCATAGGTGAAATTACAGTTGATAATAACAACCGGCTTTAAAGGTAATGAGACCGAAAAGAGAGAATCATATTTTGGACTGCCAGTTAGAATGATATTTGACCTTTTCAGATATGCAGGGGTTCTTAATCCACAGACAAACGCATAATCAGCATTTTTAAGGACTTGTACGGTATGGGATGGAAAAAAAACACTTCCTTCTTGGATACAGATACTTGGGATACCCAATAATTTTGCCTCTTGAACAATCTGATATTCTTCCGGCCCCCAATCATTTGCCAACACTACGACCGAAGGGGCTAGCCAACGGATACACCCTTCTCGATAAAAAACTGGATTTTCTCCCAGTTTCTGAAGTTTCTCTAGTGCCCCCTCCTTGCGGTCAGGTAATACCATACAAATACTGTCATTCAACTTTTTTGCGAGAGGCAGCATCCATTCGACGTGAGTATCGTTCGAGGGTACCAGTAAAACCGGCCTCGTTGTGCCTATATAATCTAATGGACTTTTGGTATAAATTTCGATTTCATCAATCATGGCTAGTTCCTTCAAAGTACTTGAACATACCTCATGACTTTTGATGTTCTAATCTATGATGCCTAAAAAGAATGAACTATGATAGAGTTGGCAGCAATGGTACCCTGAACCCTGAGCAACCAGTCGGGAGGCATGAGCTTGTCTGTGGCTTCCGAGTTTATCTGTGACCCAGGGAATAGGACACCAATCAATGTTGATCAGTCGGATAGATAGAGAAAATCCGTGCCGACCTGTTGCATCCGTGAAAATCCGTTGGCTATATTCAGTCATCGATAAAAGATTAGTTTATTAAGAAACCTTAACACTCCGTCGAGAGGAGTAGATAGAACATGGGTTTTCATGGGTTCATCCCTGCTTGTGATTCAATCCTCGACAATCCTTCTTCAAACGACAGTGTAGTACAAACCCTACCGAAACGGCATAAAGGTTGAATAAAAAGGTGGTAAACAGGAGCTAAATTTTTTCTTCACTTTCACCTTTTAGCTTCTCTTTACGCGTTCTTCATCCATCCTTTATAGACGGATGT
>DAOTZA010000117.1:0-15150 GCA_034434515.1 Anaerolineales bacterium
TTCCTTCCTGGTCATCAAAACAACCCTTACGCATGGCTGCAGCAATCCGACATTTTCGTTTTGACATCCTTGTGGGAAAGTCTCTCTCTTGCTGTCATGGAAGCAATGGCTATAGGCTTGCCAGTAGTTGCCACTGCTACCGGTGGAACCCCCGAATTAATCACCCACCTGCAAAATGGTTATCTCATCCCTCCCAATTCTCCCGAGGCGCTTGCCGATGCAATCGAATTCCTCGTCCATCATCCGGAAGTTGCCAGACAAATGGGCAAAAATGCCCGAAAACATATTTCAGAGAAATACACTATTCCCAAAATCGTTGACCAGCTAGAACGCTACTACTGGAAAATACTTGAAGAGAAGGCTTTGCCGTGATCGAACACAAACCAATCAAAGTCCTCCATCTAATCACCCGCCTCATTGTTGGCGGCGCACAGGAAAACACAATCTACACCGCGCAGCTTTTGGATCCCCGCCGCTTTGAAGTTGAGGTGCTTTGCGGTCCACAAACCGGCAGTGAAGGCAGCTTGATTGAGGAAGCACTCCGAAGAGGCATTAAGTTATCTATCCTGCCCGAACTGGTTCGGGAACTAAACCCTGTAAAAGATTTCATAGCATTCGTGAAACTGTTTCTCATCTTACGCAAGAAAAGATATGCAATTATTCACACCCATTCATCGAAAGCCGGTATTCTTGGACGTCTGGCTGCCAAGTTAGCCAGAACGCCTATCATTCTCCATACCGTGCACGGTTGGAGTTTTCATGATCATATGCCCAATTGGCGGAAGAGACTTTTTATCCTCCTTGAAAGGTTTTCAGCAACTTTTACTCATCAATTGGTCGTTGTCACCCGAAAAGATATCCAGAAAGGCCTGGATCACGGCATCGGTAAACCAGAACAATATCTCCTCATCCGCAGCGCAATTCCATTAGATGAGTTTCTTAACCCAGAATTTGATGAAAAAAAAATCCGCCAGGAGTTAGGAATTCCAATTCCTGCGCCGGTTATCGGTACAGTCGGGAGATTATCCCCTCAAAAAAATCCCCTGGATTGGCTCAGAATTGCTGCTCGAATTGCAACTTTTCAACCCGATTGTTACTTTCTGCTTGTTGGCGATGGTCCGCTGCGGAATGAGGTTGAGAGTCGAATCCAGGAGTTTCATTTAGAAAATCGTTTTATCTTGACCGGACTGCGCCGTGATGTTCCTCAACTGCTTTCCGTAATGGATGTTTTCTTATTGACCTCTCTTTGGGAAGGTTTACCCCGCGTGATTCCTCAAGCAATGTGTCGTGAAGTCCCCATTGTTGCATACGCTTCGGATGGCGTTGCGGAAGTTATCGAACATGGAAAAACAGGGTTTCTCTGTCAGCCAGGAGAACTTGATTTAGCTGCGGATTATTGCCTTCAATTGCTTCAATCTCATGACTTGAGAGAAAGAATCATTCGCGAAGCAAAAATAGTCGCAACAGAAGAATTCGATCTGCGTAGAATGATTCAACAGCTTGAAAACCTGTATCTTAGCTACATTGGAGAGAAGCTTCATGGCTAATTTGGTGCGGCGTCCAAAAATCGGTTTAGCACTCGGAGGCGGGGGAGCCCGAGGCCTGGCGCATATCGGCGTTCTGGAAGTCCTGGAACGGGAAAGCATTCCCATTGATATGATGGCCGGCACCAGCATGGGAGGCATCATTACTGCGCTTTATGCTTGTGGTTTTTCTCCTGAGCAAATGCAGGAAATTGCTCTGCAATTGGCAGATATGCGCAATCTGCTGCGCTTTCTCGATCTAACCCCTCCAGAACGCGGCCTCATTCGCACCGACCGCATTCGGGCTTACCTTGCCGAGCTGGTTGGCAAAGATCGGCGTATCGAAGACTTGTCTCTACCGATTGCTCTGGCTGCGGTAGATCTCTACTCCAAACAAGCCGTCTATCTCACCAAAGGAAATCTGGTTGAAGCCTGCATGGCAACCTCTGCAGTGCCAGGCTTATTTCCGCCCGTTTCCTTAAAAAATTATTTACTTGTTGATGGCGGTGTGTTAGATAACGTACCAGCTAAGGCGCTTCGCCAACTGGGAGCTGAGTACTTGATTGCTGTGGACGTAAATCATCTTTTGGGGGAACATCATCAATGGTCGGATTTACCTAAAGATGCGACAATCCGCAAATTTTTGCCCGCTTTTGCCCTGGATTTTTATCAAGCCGAAATCATTATGATCGCAACCATGACAGCGATCAATTTCTCTAAAGCCAAACCAAATATTGTCATTCGCCCCCCAATCCCTTCAGATGTTAATATATTTTTCGGCTTTACGCACGCCCTAGACACGATCCAACATGGCGTCCATGCCACTGAAGAGTTAATAGAAAAGATCAAGGAAGGAATTAAACCAAAATTGCGTCTCTTTGGGTAAAATTAGGGGTGATAACATCCCTTTCAGTGTGAGGAGGCGTATGCCAATTTACGAGTATCTGTGCGAAAATTGTCATCAGAAATTCGAGAGCCTGCGCTCAATTCAAGAGGCAGATTCACCGATTCCATGTCACTACTGTCAAAGCTTAGACACCCATCGCGTCATGTCTGTATTTTTTGCCCAAAGCAGTGGAAAAGTCATTGCCAGCGCAGGTAGCGGTTGTGGTTCGTGCGCAGGGGGAAGTTGTAGCACTTGTGGACATTGATAGACTTAATCACAAACCAGGGGGATAAGGTTTAGCGATGCTCAAAAAAAACCACAAACTTTTTTATCGAAGGCTTTTCGTTTTTGCAGGGGGAATGCTTACGCTTTTGACAATTGCAACCGCCCTGTGGATTTTTTCTCTACTCCATGATCTTCCTGATCCAAAAAGCATACCGGAAAAGCTCCATCTGCCCAGTGTCCAGATACAAGATCGCAATGGATTCTTGCTTTATGAAGATTTAGGAGAATTATCCGTCCGTCACCGCCCAATCAGATATGAAGAGCTACCCGAATGCATTATTAATGCCACAGTTGCAACAGAGGATCATTCTTTTTTCACCAATCCAGGCTTTGACCTTAAAGCCATGTTGCGCGCCATCTGGATAAACTTCCGCGGTGGTCAGATCCTTGTCGGTGGTTCTACAATCACCCAGCAAGTCGTCCGTAACCTCTTGATGAGTGATGAAGAAAGCTCTCAACGAACCATCCAACGAAAGATCAGAGAAATCATCCTAGCGTGGAGATTGTACAGACAACTCTCCAAACAAGAAATCCTCAGTCTCTACCTCAATCAAACCTACTACGGTGTTTTTGCTTATGGGGTAGAAGCTGCTGCCCAAACCTATTTCGGTAAATCAATCACCGAGTTAACCCTAGCCGAATGCGCTTTAATCGCCGGTTTACCTCAATCGCCAGCTCATTACAATCCTTTCATTCATGCAGAAAATGCCAGGGAGAGGCAAAAAATTGTTCTCGAAAGGTTATTTCGTGAAGGATATATATCCCTGGCGGATCGACAACAAGCAGAAGTCCAGCCACTCATCTTTGCCGAACAACCGTACCCCTTAGAAGCCCCTCACTTTGTAATGTTAACCCGCAACACAATTGATCAAATGGAGAGCGAAGGTCTCATTCCTGCAGAAGCTCGCAGAAATGGTTTGGTCATCCGCACAACCCTTGATGTGAACTGGCAAAGGTTAGCCGACCAAGCTATTCAACACCATCTCCAGCATCTTTCCCAAGGTAGAGATGGCTTAGGGCATAATGTCAAAAACGCTGCTCTAGTCGCAATCGATCCCCGTAGCGGCGCTGTGCTGGCGATGGTCGGAAGTCCTGACTACTACGACCCAACCATCTATGGGGCAATTAATATGGCCATCGCTCCGCGTCAGCCCGGCTCTGCGCTTAAGCCGTTTATATACGCCTTAGCCATGGATCCAAATGCTTCCAATCCTCTAACATCAGCAACACTCATCGATGACGTACGCACGGTATTCATAACCAGAGATCATCAGTCCTATATCCCGGTAAACTATGATGGTAAAGAACACGGGAAAGTCACCGTTCGCGAAGCCTTGGCTTCATCCCTAAACATTCCGGCCGTTCGTGTATTGAATCAAATCGGTCTGGAGCGGTTTGCCTCGTTTATGAAAACTCTGGGCATTCAATCCTTAGGATCACCCGATCGTTACGATTTGACGATCGCCTTAGGGGGCGGAGGTGTCCATCTGCTCGAATTGACAGCTGCTTACGGAGCATTTGCCAATAAAGGCATTATCGCCTCTCCCTATTGGATAGAAAGCATCTCCGATAGCAAGGGGAACATCTATTACCAAGTTTCTCAGAAAACCAGAAAAGTATTGGACGAACGCGTTGCCTGGCTGATTTCGGATATTCTCAGCGATGATCAGTCTCGTTATATCGGATTTGGCAAAAACAGCGTTTTGAATCTCGATCGGCCTGCAGCGGTAAAAACAGGAACTACAACCGATTTTCACGACAACTGGACAATTGGCTATACGCCATCGCTTGTGGTTGGCGTGTGGGTTGGGAATGCAGATTACGAACCGATGGTCGAAGTGACCGGCTTAACTGGTGCAGCACCAATCTGGCATGAATTTACTCGCGCTGTCCTGACCAACCGCCCTGCTGAAACGTTTCAGCGTCCTGAAGGACTCATCCGTCAAACCTTTTGTAAAACACTCCATCCCCACAACCACTATTGTCAGAAAACATCAACTGAATGGTTCATCATTGGCACTCAGCCAGAGTTGAATGCCTCATCCTCCCTTATTCCAAAGTCAAGCGTTTCACAGTCACATTTCAGTGTGCTGTCTCCACGCCAGAACGGAGTGTATCTTCTTCCATATACCTTCCATAATTCGCCAAAGCTGCTCATAGAGCTCAAAAGTCATTCAGAGATCACTCAATTTGAAGTATTTATCGATGGTGTACACCTTGCCACCCTTGAAACAGAACCCTGGATAACCTGGTGGGAAATGCAAGAAGGTAAACACTCATTAAGGATCAAGGGCTGGCAAGGCGCACATCTAGTCGAAGAACAAATCATAACCTTTATAGTTCAACCTCCATTACGGTAGGACACGAAAGCTCATCCCATCTCCACGTCCAAACACCTCCGGAAAATAGAATTCATAAGCCAACGGTGGCAAGGTTTGAAACTCGCCGATATGCACAACCCGCAAGGGGTAAGTGTAGATATACGTTCCGGCTGGCAGATAGGAGGCCGCCAGAATAATGCGTTCATCTCGCAACTCAATATGCTCAAAATTCCACCACCATCCCCAACCCTTGTAAAGCAAATCTTCCCAGGTTAATTTTGCAGGGGGTTCACTTTGGGAAGCTGTCGCCAGGTTTTGGTCAATCGCCTCGAGACCAGCCGGTAAGAAATCTTCTACGATCAGATGATGAACATCATTCGGCACTACAAGTGTCAAACGCCCATAAATAACCTCCCCTGCATGGGCTTCCGTGATTGACATCTCAGGTTTATCAGGTCTGAAATATTCTCGGCTCACGGAAAGTCCCCGACTCAATGGTCGAATCTCCTTAACGGGTTGCGGGATAGCAAGATGGATGGTGTAGTACAAATTCCCGCTGTCACTCCCTTTGGTAAAAATAACCCGATTCAACTCGTTGGCAACTAGATTTTTTAAGGCTATGCGCAACTCTATGGGTTCAGTGATGTTTTCCCGGCTAACCTCCCATTGTCCCATCCGGCGGTTATTGATCGCCAGACTCATGGAATACTCGCCTTGCAGTTCTCCGCTACTTTCCAGCCATTCTGCCAGCGCCATAATTGTCCAGGCGGTTTCCTGCGTACCCTCCCAGCTCCTTTCCAGCCGGTTTTGTACCAACCAACGCACAACATTTTCCAGTGTCGGATTATTCGGCTGAATCTTTTCCAAAACGCCGAGGACAATCGCTGTTGTACGCGTATCAGTATTCCAATTATAGGCATCCAACGCTTTTTCCTGCCAATGGATTCCGGTTGCAGATTGAATTGCACTGTTTTGTAGATCCGCTACGATTGTGTTCACTCGGCTATCCGCAGGATCAATGAGATAGAGTGCTTCTGCCAGATAGGCTTGAGCGTAAAGTGCCAGCGAGGTACGTTTTTCATACAGGGCTACCGTTCGAGATGGATCTGCTATGCCCGTCCTGGCCATTACATACAACACAAATGCCTGTTGATTAAGTTCATATGGGTGTTTCAGCGAGGCGACACTCTTGAGATTGCGTTTGAGAAACTGCTTGCCCTTCTCGAAAACATCTTCGTTTACTGGATAACCGGCTTTTTGAGTCTCGACCAAACCTAACATCACATACGCGCTGGTCTGCAAGTCACTCTTTTCGCTGCTCCACCATCCCCAACCACCATCGGGATTCTGATTCTTATAAATTTTTTGCAGCCCAGCCTGAACGAGCTGGTCAAGTTTGTCTTTCATCTCTGCTTTCTCCAGGCCGGCAAGCCGATAAGCTCGACTCAACAGCACATTCGGCAAAAATCTGGATACCGTCTGTTCCAGACACGCGTATGGATAATATTCCAAATACGACAAACCCTCCAACAAGCCAGCGCCAAGCGAAGGTTGAAGCCGGAGAATTAATTCTCCACCTTCCCTCTCTTCCTGTTGTGGAATTTGGATGAGTTCCTCACGGCTGCCGGCATTTTTCAAACTCCCGGCGGTTGCCACAACCTCTCGGCTCTCATATTGATACACAACAATGCCCTGATCATCAAGAGTCGCCAGGGTAGGTTTGGTGGCATCCTGCCAATCCCCTCCCAGAGCGGCAAACACCAGGTCTACCCGTTTTACATCCCGAACTCGAACCATCCATTTTACATAAACCTGCTCGCCATTCTGGACGTTCACAATCTGGTCATGCGAGTCAAGGACTTCAACCCCCTCTGCTTGCAAACTAACCTTTACCTGGAGATTCTGACCGGTCTGGTTGCGAATCGTTGCGCCAACTTCCGCAACATCTTCAACAACGAAAAAGCGCGGTGTTTTTGGAAGCACCATTAACGGTTTGCGAACCTGCAAATCGTCACTGATCTGTCCTACTTTTGTATCGCTGGTTACTGCCCGCGCATCCAGTCGCCATATTGTGAGATTATCTGGCAACCGAACCGTAAACTTCACCACACCCTGATCATCCGTCACAAAACGAGCTTTCCAGTAGGCTGTATCTGGAAACTCCTGACGCACTTCGACTACCCCCAATGCTCCGCCCCCTTTGCCTCCTCCGCTCCCCATTGCACCCCCTTGAATCAGATCTTCTTCCGCAAACGCATTATAGTCTTCCATACTGAGAAGGAGCGGCAACGACGTGCGCACGCTCAGAGCTCGCCGGTTATAGAAGAAATCATAGATAGGTAAACTGTTCGGCTCGACCAGAGATAAAGTTGCCAGGTCGCTTAAACTTACCGAAATTTCTGCCTTTACAGGATTTCCTTTCTGGTCTTTGACTCGCAAAGTGTATTCGACTTCATCACCAGGCTGAGCCAATTCTCGATCTTTTTCCACACTGATCGATAGTTGCTTGGCTTGCGAAGCGACCTTCAATTCAGCCAGGCCAACCCTGAAAGCCGGCCGGGGATTGGTTTCATCGATACCCTTGACCACGGCCACCGAAACATATATGTTCGGCGCCATTTCATCGGTTAACGGCAAAGAATAAACGGTGCTATTCGATTCAAGCTGGAGTACTTCATAAGAACGAATGTGCCCTCGCTCGACCGTCACCAGTGCATATGCTTTTCCCTGGAATGGAGAAGCAATGAGAATTTTAGCAACCTCTCCCGCCTGATATTCTTTTTTATCCGTCACAACCTGGAGAGAGCGGTCACTGGTTTGCTGCCAGGGGATATAGTCTCCACCATACACCCACTGATACGCTGAAGCGCAATGCCTTCTTTCGCCACTATCCAGCGTACAAGCTCGGGCGCGAAACACGCCACCATTCGGGGGAATAAAGCTCACTCTGGCTTTCCCATTTTCATCAGTAGTAACCAGTTTCGACACAACAACCGGAATCTCTTCCACGTTTGTCTCCCATACGATCGATCCATCTGGCTGCTGAACTTGAACGCTTTGCCATCTGCGTTCCACAATATTAATCTCGACGAGTTGGTTAGCAACCGGATTAGCCCCCCAATCCAAGGCAACAATGGAAAAGGTTTGCTCTCGACCCGCTTCACCCACATAAACATCAGGTTTGATCCCGACATAAAGCTGGCTCTGATGAACGATCACCTGCTGGCGACTGCTAACCACATTTCCGGCTACGTCAGTGATGTCAGCTTCGATTGTCCAGCGCTCGCTTTTACCCTCTTGGCTGGGTTGGGCGAAAAATTCAAGCTGGTGCTGACCCTGAGCATCCAAAACGCTTTCCCCCTCTGAGACTACTCTCAGCCCCCTTCCTTCACCATAGTAGTCCATACGATCAACTTCCTCATCGGAGAAGGAATAATCGCCATACTCTCCGCCGGGTGCAAAGATAAAGGGTTGGGCAGTGATCGTCCATTTCAGCTTTCCATCAGCCACCGCTCCGCCGGAGTAATATTCAGCTTTGATCACCACCCTGCCGTTCTCCCCCTGAACCAGTTCAGCAGGTTGCGCAGAGACATCGACGCGGAATTCAGGCCGTCGATATTCGGCAACGCTAAAACTGACCTCCCCCATAATGCTCTCATCCGTCGGATTTAGAACCGATAGCGTATAAGATCCCAGTGCAGCCTCTTCAGCTAAATTAAATCTTCCATCAATTGTTCCACCCTCGCTCACTTCCAGGGTCTCCTCCCAGACCACCTTGTCGAAGCTCTGGAGGCGCACTTTTACCGTTTCACGAGCAGGCAGGCGGTAATCTAAATCGTCATCCGTTCGTAAAATTGCCTTAAAATAAACAGGTTGCCCCGGACGATAAATCGGTCGTTCCGTATAGACATAAGCCCGGGTTAAGCCTGGTGTGGAATAATATCCTTCCCACAGCGCATAATCAACGCTGGTTGCTCCACTTCCCCAGGTATTCAATGCATAGGATACAGTTGGCCCTTCGGGTGTATAAGCAATGGCAATTCCGTCAGAATATACTTCATCGTATTGAATAATAGCAATTCCATTTTGATCCGTGAAGCCCTTCCCCAAGAGCACTTGATTTTTACCTACCACTTGAATCGGGACGTTCGCAACAGGTTCTCCGCTCTGAAGGTCTGTAACCCAAGCCATTGCTTCAGACAGCGTGGTCTTGAAAGTTAGATTTGCGTTGGCAACGATCACGATTCGCTGATCCAGATAGTTTGAATAAGGATGGGGAATTTCGGCGGTGTCGAGGGTAAGAAAATACAAGCCTGACTTTAACCTCTCTCCTTCGGGTGATAACGCTACTTTGATATTGAACTCTTCATTCAACTCCGCTTGGTTGATGAACTCTTTGCTCCAAATCGCTTCTTGCGATGGAGAATACTCCCACGCATTCTTCTCATAAAACGTCAGCTCGCGAAAATCTTTGACGCTCAAGGGATATAGATTAACCACAGCTTTGCGAACGTTCGTCAGACTAAGATAGAAATACTGAGTTTTTGGATCGGAGCGATAAAAAACCGTTTCTCCGGGCATGCGCAAGTAAGCCCTGGGAGGTAGAGGTGCGGTTGTAAATGCAATTGTCTTACCTTCTAAAACCTTATTGCCATAAATATCCTCAATGCCGGGTTCGATTTCAACTTTGTATTGAGTGGAGGGTTCTAAACTATACGCAGAAAAGCTGTATTCCCATTCGTTGTACCACCATTCCAGAGGTTTCTTCGGTTCTGGGCGGAGACGGACTTTATCTTTGAAGCTCTCGATCTTCATCGGTGAAGAGAACTTGATATATAAAACCGGTGAATAATCTCGTTGTACTTCTTCATCAGCAGGGGAAACCTGCACAATTTTTGGCATAGGAAGCGTATAAAAGTCCCATTGAAATTCTTCACTCAAGGAGCTTCCGCTTTTGGTTCGGGCTTTTTCTTGAACCACTAAGTGATAATGGGTGTCAATCCTTAAGAGCTGTCTGGGTTTAATGGTCAAGAGCGTATGGTCCTCATTCCACCGAAACTCCAGAGGAACAGCTTCGGAATGATCATCCTGAAGAGAGGTTGCGGCTTGCGTAGAATCGGCGTCCATCGGTTGGAAAAACCGAACCGTAATCGCTTCATCCAGTAAGATATTGCCTTTTCCTCGCGGTGGGTCTATCTCGCCACTCTGTAGCGTAATCCCTTCGACCTTCGCCGGGCGGGTGGTGAACGACCATTGAAAATCTCTATCTAACGCTTTTCCCCATTCACCGAAATCACGTCTCACAGTAACCTGATAGGTCTGACCGCTCAACATAGGTTGTTTCGGTTGAAATACCAAAACCGAGGTGTTTATCCAGCGCGCTTCCCCTTCCAACTTCGGCGCAAATAGTAGCGGATTGGGCAGATTGGTCTGCTGTTTTAGTGTGGTCAGTGGGATAACAGGCCGGTTAAAGATCACCGTGATCACTCCGCTCGCATCAATATCTTGACTCCCATCGGCCGGAAACACTTGCGCCACCTTTAGCGGGATCTCCTCATAGTATGCCTCCACCGCTAAAGTCGGCGATGGCTCAACCGGCAAATTGCTTTTCTGTGGCTGCTTGGGAATACTTAAGCTGGATAAGATCAGGGTAACGATCACAATCAGGGAAAGGACGAATACCCCTATCCCTAATTGTTGCGCCTGACCATTTTCTTTTCTCTCAGAGTGTCTATCAGAGTGCAGGTGATTATCGGATGGATTCATTTCCGGGTCCTTCCTCAAATAAAATCGTCAGTTATCACAATTCTATATAACGAATAATCACAAGAAAAGTTCCACCCTCGTCCTTATTGGCGACGAATTTCGAGCGGGTGAAACATGTTCTCATCAAAGGTATCCAAACCCTGTGGGCCGAGCCTTCTGACTTCTGCTTCAACCGCATCGAGGTCCGCTTGCAACCCGGCGATATGCACGCCACCGTACCAGGCTGGTAATTGATTTAACCACCGTCGAGAACGGGCAATGACTTTGAGCGCGCCCCGATAATTGCGACGTTGGATGTGGTAATAAGCAACTCCCGCCTGAAGAATTCCAATATAAAGATACCGTTTCGGCGAAGGCTCGGCTCTCCAGGCTAATTCCAAATATTCATGCGCCTCAAAATATTTACCTTGGTTGAATAATTGTATCCCCATTTGGGCTTCTTCTGGTAAAAAATCCACACTTTCTTCATGGGGTAAAAAAGACTCATTGATTTCCACTTTACAACTCCAGTAGCAGTGATATCGCAGGCAGAATAACTAGGGCAAAGTCAACGCCGGATCGCCAAACAACGTGTAAGTTAAAACGACATCGCGTATCCCTGTATTTGTCAATGCAATTTTCAGTAAAGTGGAAAGCCAAACATCTCCAATCCGTCCATCTTCCTGACTTTGATAGCTTTCAACCAATGCTTTCCACAAAAAGCTCTGGTCATCTGCCAGGGTCAGGCTGGTCGGAGCAATGATCGCTATAGCACCGCCTCTAGGATTCCAAAGCAGCGATTCCGTTAAGGACAACACTTCTGGATGGATATAGTAACCGGTTAAGCAGGTAAAGTTCAGGACAATTGGGTAACTCGCTTGCCCGCTAAGTTCCATTGCCTCCTGAGCGGTGAAAATTTCATCCTTACCCCACAAATCAATTGCCCCATGACCAAAATAGGCAATGATCCGATGATCTCGACCAAAATGTTCCCGAATTTTCTGCTCAAGATCGGCTTCTCCCGCCATGGGTAAAAAACTCTCTACGCTTGTTTGATCTGCCCAGAGTTCAAGGAACTCCGTTGCATCGCGAGCAAAATAGGCTTCCTGTGGATCAGCGATGGCTAAAATCGCTTTTGTTTTCGGTTTTTTCTCCCCTTTCTCATAAGCTAAAACTTTTTCCACCCACTGGCGCGCTTGTTGTGGGGAGCTGGCCGGCAATCGCCCAACTGCCAGGCTCGGCTGAAAAGCCACCACCGTATTGAGAAAATCCAAATTTTCCTGATCAATGACAGCAAAGGGGATTTCAGTAGAAGTCTGACCTCCAAAAATGGTATCAATAAAAAAGGTCGGTAAACGATTCAATTCCCCTGGCGTGATATTTTGAGCTGGGTCATAGGTAGTATCTCCGACCAGCAAGACATACCTCAAAGCAGGATATTGGCGGGCTGCCTTTGCCAGGTAATGTCGGATCGCCTGCGGTTCGGCAAATCCATAATACTGGTCATAAATCTCTTCGACCTCGATGGTTTTAACAGCCAATCCTTCTGCTTGACGCAAATCCAGCAACGGTTGGAGCGGCCTGAGCAATTCCTCCGTCCCAATGGCTAAATAGTCAATCTCTGCTGGCTGCGAACCTTCTGCGATTGAAGCATGTAATGGTTGAATCCTCGCTGCTTTGCGAAAACCTTTTTCTGTTACCCACAGGTAGTGCTTTATCTCGTTTGTTGTCAAACCGTCACCCACTTTAATTTGTTCAGGCGCCAGGGCATTATCGATTTGCCAGAGCCACCCCTGCTTTCGGTCATCTCCCTGAAAAGCTTCCCGGAGGTTGCCGGCGGCAAAAAAGCTCGCCTGGTCAGCTTGGGGGGGAAGTTCTTGCAGATAGAAAACCTCAATCCGATCGAGAAAGCTGAGTTGGGCAAATACTCCCTCCAGATTGGGCACAAATAGGGAGACTTGATTTTCGCCAGCTCGAAAGCTTTGCGCTGGAATGGATAGTTCAATCTGTTGTAACCCTTTGCCATCCCAAACGATTTCTTTGGAAAAGCCATTGTTGATGGTGACCTTCAAAACGTGATCTGGCTGAGCTGGCGCTTCTGTAGCAGAGTACAGAACCAATCTCAGAATAACCTCACCCGGCGGCTGATCCTCAATCCTCAGGGTAATTTTTTCTTCCTGATTGTTCTGCAATTTCAGCCAAAACCAGTGATCCCCTTCAGAAAGCGCTTGATAGATTTGATTCTCTTCCAGTGTTAAGGTAGCTACCCCAATATTCTCAGCCAGATCATCCCGTAAACCGGTAGGGATAGCCGCAGTCCAGCTTAAGCCTGCCAACGCTGGATCAGGAGAGCGAGCAAAAGCGGCTTTGGGTTGGAGAAGGAACACATTTTCGCGCCAGTACTGGTTGCGAGTCGCAGGCGAATAAAACACCAGTTGGGGTGTATCGCCATTAATGATCCAAAAGGGAATTGCCTGCCCTCGAAAACTCAATACCCACTCCTGTTGCTCAGGATCTGAAAAACCATACGGCTGAAGTTGTTTGAGCGGAATCCCAATCATCGCCTGCGGAGCGACGCTGATTTTCACCCCCTGAGCCCCTGTCTGGCCAGCCTGGTTTTCCAAATCTAGATTTGGAAAAGCACACCCCCCTCCCAGGGCTACCAAAAGGATGAGAATCCAGGTAGCATTTCTGAAACCGGATAAAAAAGTTTTCATCAGAGAACAATCACTGAATTTTGCGTAAAGCAAAGACAAACCAACCGCCAAGGATCACCCAAACCATGATAATCAGCCCGATCACCAACAGGCGAGAGGGCGTAAACCAGGTTGCGTTTTGGGGGATGGTGCCGGCCTGGGGAGTCTCGGTTGGGACTTCAAGATATGGAGTTGGGGTATCGGGGAAGACCAGCGTGATACTTGGTAAAGGCAGAGTCGGGATAATCAATTCGGCAACCGTTTCCGTGGCGGTCGGGACAGGAATTTCGGTCGGCGGTAGGGGTGTGGCAGAGGGAAGTGAGGTGGGGGTTGGCTGGAGCACCCGCACCGTTGCGGTGGGAGTGGGCGTACGCGTGCGTGGCGGATTGGGGTTGCCCTGGCGGGGTGTAGCCGTTGTGGGAAATGAAACAGAAGTCGGACTTGCGGAACTAGGTTGATTAAATGTAACCACAGTTTTTGTCTCCGCTATTTCTTCCCGCTGGCTGGTATCGATTGCAATGAGCTGATAGGTATAACTCGTATTGGGCTGAATGTCATCATCGAAAAAGTCACCGTAAGTCTGTCCAATATTGCTCCCTCCCGCAAAGATAAAGTCTTGCTTTTCCGCCTCATTACACATTGTGGCTTTGGCGCATAATTTTACCGTCTCGAAAACACCGCTGCTGCCCGTATTTTTCTTCCTGACCATAAAGCCGAGATTGTCCAGCTCGGTCGCCGTCTCCCAGCGCAGCTTGACCCGATTTGAGACATAGCTCACCTCAAAATACTTCAGCGTGACTGCCCCAGATGCCCGCAGAGCAGGAACAAAAATGGCAAAAGATGCGATCAGGATTACCGAAAAAATCCAGCGCTGCTTCATGGATTCACGCTTCAACCGTTTCTAGGGTTATGATCTCTTTTTCCGCCAGTTGCTCCAGGTATTTCACAACGTCCTGCTCAATCTGTTCTAGCGGGGCAGCGTACTGATGGTGAACCTCTTCCACGATGGCTGCTATGGTGCGTTTGCCATCGATCAAATGCAACACAAACGAGCCGACTTCATTGACCACCTTGATTTGATTCTTGTTCGGCAGGACAATCACCGTTTCTCGGTTTTCACTTTGAGGTGTCTGCACATCTTGCAGGAGGACATTTTGCCGCAATCTCGGCGTTTTTTGCATCTGTTCATTCAGCATAAAGGACGATCCTCTCTACGATTTGTAACGGGATTAAGCACCCTTTTCCCACCCAAAGTATGGGACGGCGCAATTTACCCTTGGTTAACTTTACAAACTTTAGCAAAATGGTCCCCACCATTCCAATCCCTGCATGGCTATAGCCCAGCAAGGCATTGATAACACCTCGCTTTCGATCCAGAGAATAAAGTTTCCCCGTTCTCTCAAACCCGATTACCTTGCCAAGGATTTGATGGGGTGTAAGAGGTGTATCCGGGAAGAGGTTATTATCCCCTTTCGTCAGCAAAACCCACGATGACTTTTTAATCAGGCGGTGGGTGAAAACGACCTGGTTTTGTTCAAAAGCCAGCAAATCACCCACACGAAGGCGATCCCACTCCGCCTTTTGAATCCAAACCCGATCGCTTTCTTTTAAGTACGGATGCATACTCGTTCCCTTGACAATTAACCCGACGGTTTTCTCGTCAACCAGAAGATTGCGCAGGGTCTCAGGCACGA
>DAOTZA010000118.1:0-14057 GCA_034434515.1 Anaerolineales bacterium
TGGGGTGGGTGTCGGCTCAGCGGGAGCCTCGGTGACGGCGGGTGGCTGGGTTTCCACCGCCGGGGGTTGGGTGGCCACCGGGGTTGGGGTGGCCTGTGGCGCGCAAGCAGCCAAAACAAGGCTCAGCGCCATCAGTAACCCCATCAGTTGAAACAGACGTGTTTTCATCATATTCTCCTCCAAAAAAAATGGTTTAAGTTAATTTTTGCGGGGGAAATTAGAAGAAAGCAAATGATTTCCTTTTCACCTCCTTCTAGCGTTCTCGTGAAAATCGAGTAATTTGTGCTGAATTAGCCATGATCCGGTAAGATTAATACTACCATAAAACTTTCAAAATAAAGGTGAAACTTATCCAGAATCCTAGCAAATTAAACCACCCTCATCCAGAAAGACATCGTAACAAAAAGCAGACCTTTTCCTGAAGGTCTGCTCAACGGTCTGTGTGCCGATTTTATTGCGTGCCTCTTAGTCGAGGATCAAGAGCATCTCGCAACCCATCACCAAGGAAGTTAAAGGCGAACATGGTAATTGCCAGAGCTAAAGCCGGAAAGACGGTCTGATTGGGATAGGTGCGGATGACCTGGGCGCCATCCGAAATCATGGAACCCCACGAAGGAGTTGGAGGGTTTACACCTAACCCAATAAAGGAAAGGAACGCTTCGGTTGAGATATAACCAGGGATAGCCAAAGTTTCTGCCACCACCAAAGGCCCAATGATGTTGGGCAAAATATGGCGGAACATGATTCGCAGGTTAGAAGCCCCGATCGTGCGGGCTGCTTCAATAAATTCTTTTTCACGCACCGATAACACCTGTCCGCGAGTTAAGCGCGCCATTGTCTCCCAGGCTGTTAATCCAATCCCAACGAAAATAAACAACATCCCCCCTAAACGTGCATCCAGTTGACTGATGGAATAGGCAAAAGTTCCAGGTTCTATTCTGGTCAATGTGGAACGGAAAAAGGCTAATAATAAGATGATAAAGAGTAAACCCGGAAAAGCGTATAACACATCCACAATGCGCATCATGATGTTATCAACCTGGCCGCCAAAATAACCGGAGATACTTCCGTAAATGGTGCCAATCAACAGGCTGATCAAAGGCCCGATAAAGGCAACGGTCAAGGAAACCCGCGCACCATAAACGATGCGGCTAAATAAATCCCGACCAACATAATCGGCACCTAAGAGATAATCGTTCGATATTCTGGCATACGGCTTCATGGTAGGGAAAACGCTTAAAAGCCAGGCAGGGACGGTATTTTGATCATTCAAGACTTGCTTCTCATAACTGCGCGGGGCGATCTGAGGAGCAAAGACTGCCATAATGATCAAGATAATGACAATCGTACCTCCAACTACGGCTGCCCGATTGCGGATCAGGCGCCGAAAAGCATCCACCCAAAGGTTTTCGCGCTTTTGCGTGAGAGGCATTCCGCCAGCTAGTGCCTTTTCTTTGAGTCTAATTGCTTCTTGAGACATTCAACCTCCTGTCTGACTTCCGACTAATCATACCGAATACGGGGGTCTAGATAGGCATAGACAATATCTACCACCAGGTTTGCTATCACGAGAAAAACTGCATAAAGCAATATGGTACCCATAATAACGGGATAATCGCGGTTTGTTATACTGGTCACAAAGTATTTTCCCATTCCGGGAATCCCAAAGACCAGCTCGGTAACAAATGTACCGGTGACCAAAGCGGCAAACATCGGTCCCAAAATGGTAACCACCGGGATCAATGAATTTTTCAAGGCGTGGCGAGTAATCACCAATCTTTCCTGTAATCCCTTTGCCCTGGCAGTCCGAATATAGTCTTCACGAATGGTTTGTAATAAACTGGCGCGGGTCAGCCGCGCGATCACTGCTGAACTTCCCAATCCCAAGGCTACCGAAGGCATAATTGCGAATTTGAAGAAATCCCATCCCCACTTGGTGGGTAAAAATCCAAGCAGATAGGGGGGTTTCGCTCCCCAGCCGGTGGGAGGCAACCACTTCAAGGTCACTCCGAAGATCCAGATCAATAGCGGCCCCAAAACGATAACCGGAACAGATACGCCGATAATCGCAATGCTCATGCTTAAATAATCAAAAACCGTGTTTTGCTTTAAAGCAGCGATAATCCCTAAGGGCATACCAATTATCAAGGCAACCAGCAAAGCCATGGTGCCAAGCTGAGCTGAAATTGGCAATTGTTGGCGAAAGATATCGTTCACCGTACGGCTACGGGACGAATAGGAAGGCCCAAAATTCATCCACCGCAACCAAACACCGCCAATCTTGGTGCTGATCAAAAAATCGTCTTCTAAAGTTCCTTTCGGCGATTGAGTCGTTAGCCGAGGGATGAAAACATCATATAAGTACTGCAAATATTGCTTCCAAAGCGGGTCATCTAAATGATAGCGTTTTTCAAGGTTTGCCATGATTTCTGGCGGCAAGGCCTTTTCGCGATCGAAGGGGCCTCCAGGAACTGCGTGCATTAAGCCAAAGGTAATAAACGAGACGACAATCAAAACTACGATCAGATAAATCAGACGGCGGGCGATATAGCGGCCCATGAACACCTCCGAGTTAATTTGGATGGGGAAGGAAACCCTTCCCCATCCAAACTTTCAACAAGCTATTGAACAATATCCCACTTCTCGATGTGCTCCAAACCACCAAGCACAGAGAATGTCCGTTTGACATAGGGTTTGGTTACGGTCACGCGGGTGTACCAGTAGATGGGGATCATCACCGCGTCTTCGTAAACTAAAATCTGTTCAGCCTGAGCATACATCTCAACCCGCTTCTCCGGATCCGATTCCTTTGCAGCATCGAGAACAAGCTGGTTAAAGGTCTCGTTGTTCCAGGACACGCCACCAACGGTGCCATCCGTCTTCGGATTTGCCGAACCACCAGGATAGAAGACCTCGCGAATGAAGTTATTGGCATCGGGGTAGTCCTGGCACCAGCCCAGGCGCCAAATCTGTGGGGTCTCCTCCCCTTTGATGGTTTTCAGGTAGACTTTCCATTCCTGATTCACCAGCTTGACATTAACGCCCAGGACATCCTTCCACATTTGTTGAATTGCCTCGGCGATTTTCTGGTGACCAGAGGATGTGTTAAACATCAAGGTCAAATCAAGCTGATCAGCGGTCAATCCCTTTTCATCGAGATAAGATTGCAGTTCAGCTTTCGCTTTCTCAGGATCATACTTGACGCCCAGGTCTGGATGTGTTTCCATGGTAGGAGCACCAGCCAGGCCTGGTCGCGAGAACCACTGGGCTGGTTCCTGCTCACCTTTCGTTACGTTAGCAATCAGGCTTTTTCGGTCAATTGCCATAGACAAAGCCCGGCGTACCCGCACATCATCCACAACCGGGGCTTTGGTGTTGAAGCCATAGTAGTAGGTACAAAGCACTGGAGCGATCTGTAATTCCGCTGAAAGGGTTGGATCGGCTTTGACGCGATCGATATCGGCTAATGGCACGCCAGCTACATCGAGATTGCCAGCTTCGTACTCAGCAAAGGCTGGCGCTTCATCGAGCATTGTCCAGGTGATTTCTTCAATTTTTGCCTCGGGTACTGACTCAGTACCGACCCAGAAGGGGTTCTTGATCAACGTGATATAGGAATCATGCACCCACTCTTTTAAGGTGTAAGGGCCATATCCCTGGAAGAAGCCGGTCTCCGTCCAGCGGTCGCCGCGGGCCTCGGTGCAGTCATCACCTTCAATTAACCATTTGGGTTGAGCGTGAGCGACCCACATACCGGCAATGTTGAGGTTATAGACAGCCTGATCGACAAAAGTGATTTCCAGGGTAGTCTCGTCGAGTGCCTGAACCGCTACCGATTCGGGGTCTTCATTCTCACCAGCATTATATTCCGTAGCGCCTTTGATGGCAAACGCCAGAACATAGGCGTAATCCGAGGCTGTAGCCGGTGCAAGGGTGCGTAAAATTCCGTATTCGAAATCCATCGCCGTCACTTTGCGAGGATTGCCCTCACAATCGGTGACTTGAACGACCTCGTTACCATCGTACTTGACCCAATAAACGTCATCGCGCAGCTTAAAGGTGACTGTCTGGGTGCCATCCTCATTGTTGACCACTTCCCAAGAAGTTGCCATACCGGGTTCAAGCGCAGTAGTCTCCTCGTTCTGGCGAGTCAAGCCAACGGTAGTCTCCTCCACAATCTGGACAGAAGAGGTATCTGTTGAGAGAGCTGGGTCAATGGTTGGAATATCACCAGGGCCCATGTTGAGGCGCAAAGTCTTTGGACCTGCCGGCTGTTCAACCGGTTCGGGGGTTACCACCACAACTTGTGGAGTGCCCTGCACTTCAACAATGACAGTCTTGATGACTTCCTGGACTTGAGGCGCCTGAGGTTGGCAGGCTGCCAACGCAAGGCTCAATACCAACAATAACGCTAGAAAAGTGAAAATTTTCGTCTTCATACTTTCTTCTCCTCTTTGAAAATGGTGTTTTTGGATTCTTTTAGGGATTACAAAAGGTTACCGTGAAATTGGTTTCTCCCGGTCTGACTTCGCTACCACCTCCTTTCTAATGATCCCATCGGACAAACCAATTTTAACCCAATTCGCCCGCAAAGTGACATGCAACAAAGTGGCCGGGCTGTAATTCACGCCACTCCGGTTTCACCTCGCTACATAGCTCTTTTGCGTATTTACAACGAGTGCGAAAACGACAGCCGGAGGGCGGATTTACCGGTGAAGGCACATCCCCTTCCAGAATGATCCGCCGGCGCCTCTCTTCCACGAAGGGATCGGGGATCGGAACCGCTGAAAGTAATGCTTGCGTATAAGGATGAAGAGGATTATTATAGAGTTCGTTGCGGTCAGCCAGTTCTACCAGCACTCCCAAGTACATCACCGCTATTCGGTTACTGATATGACGCACCATCGAGAGATCATGAGCAATAAAGAGGTAGGTTAACCCGAACTGTTGTTGCAAGTCCTCCAAAAGATTAACCACTTGCGCCTGGATAGAGACATCTAAAGCGGAGATAGGCTCATCGCAGACAATCAAATCAGGCTGTAAGGCTAATGCCCTGGCAACGCCAATGCGCTGTCGCTGACCTCCAGAAAATTCATGCGGATAACGATTGGAAAAGGCCGGGTTTAAACCTACCAGCTCCAATAATTGCTCCACCCGTTCCTGGATTGCTTTGCCTTTTGCCACGCCATGGATGAGCAAGGGTTCTCCGATAATCTCGCCTACGGTCATGCGCGGGTTCAGGCTGGCGTACGGATCTTGAAAGATCATTTGCATCCGCCGGCGCATTTTGCGCAGCTCATTCCCCTTTAGGGTAACCAAGTCGATTCCGTCGAAAATCACCTGCCCAGACGTTGGTCGGTACAGTTGCAAAATGGTTCGACCGGTAGTAGACTTGCCACACCCCGACTCGCCCACTAAGCCCAGAGTCTCTCCCCGATGAATATCGAAAGAGATGTCATCCACCGCATGGACAGCGCCAATTTGCTTTTGAAGGATAATGCCGCGCGTGATTGGAAAGTGCTTGACCAGATTGCGGACACTCAATAAAACGCCATTGGTCGGTTTCATCTCGCCTTCCCCTCCTCTACGTTATACCAACAGGCTACGGTATGGTCGGTGTCTATCTTTTCGAGAGGAGGATTCTCACTCCAACAGCGATCAAAGACATATTTACAGCGCGGAGCAAAAGGACAATAAGCAGGCTTTTCATATAGCACCGGAGGTAAGCCATCAATGGATTCCAACCGCTTGCGTCGATCTTGATCCAGGCGAGGTAAACTGCCCAAAAGACCGATCGTGTACGGATGCTGAGGATGGGCATACAAATCCTTGACTGAAGCTTCCTCAATGATAAAGCCCCCATACATCACCGCCACGCGCTGGGCAAGCCCAGCAATAATGCCCAGATCATGGGTAATCCAGATGATAGACATGCTGATTTCGTCCCGCAAGCGTTTGACCAGATCGACAATCTGAGCCTGGATGGTAACATCCAGGGCTGTAGTCGGTTCATCTGCAATCAGGACGTTGGGATTACATGCCAGCGCCATCGCAATCATCACCCGTTGGCGCATCCCCCCCGAAAACTGATGCGGGTAATCATGGATCCGTTCCTTGGCGCGGGGAATCCCAACCATCTCCAACAATTCGATCACCCGTTGGGTAGCTTCCTTCTTGCTCATCCCCAAATGAATCTCCAGAGGTTCAGCTACCTGTCGGCCAATGGTCAGAACCGGGTTAAAGGACGTCATTGGATCCTGAAAAATCATGCTAATTTGCGCCCCGCGAATATGGCGAATCTCATCTTCACTCATTTGCAGGAGGTCTTTCCCCCAAAACAAAGCCTTTCCAGCCGTAACCTTACCAGGTGGACAAGGGATCAGGTGTAACATTGACAACACTGTAACGCTTTTTCCGCAACCGCTCTCCCCCACTACTCCTAATGTTTCCCCCTCTTTTAGATAAAACGAAACCCCATTTACCGCATAAATCGTTCCGTTCGAAGTTTTGAATTGGGTCTCCAACCCTTGGACATCAAGAATTGCCTCTGCCATCCAGCCTGTCCCTTGTTGCTTAAAGTTTCTTATATTTTATCACCAATTGTTCAAACAAGTGCGTTTCTGAGCACAGATCTTAACCTCGACTTAATCGGAAAGAGGTCTTCTTCACCCCAGAGAATAATAATGTTTCTTAGGCAGTAAAAAAGAATTTTTTCGTATTCGCACTCTCAGAAGCCAAAAATTTTTCTTTTGTTCATAAATTTCTGCTCTTGGTGCTCGCTCCGTTTTCTGGTGGTAAATTATTCGGGGGTCTCTACTTTATTTCCCAGAATCTGAGCGGTACGGTGTTGATGATTATACAACTGGCTCGATTAACTCCCGAGGAGCCAGGATTTCGCCATCGCATTTCAGCAAGCCAATGCCTTCTTTTTCAGCCTGTTCGCGCGCCCCCAGGTCCCGACGGATGCTGTAGGCATAGACCAGGAAAGGACCAAAAATTCCCTTCTTGCGAAGTCTCTGTTGCCAGCGCACATCCCGCACTCGCTGCGACCAGCGGCGCACATCTCCCCTGCTCAAACGGGCTTTGGCTTCAACCAGAGCCCAGACCTTGTTTCCTTGTGCATCCTCCACCGGCAAAACAACATCTAGCTCGCCGTTCAATGGCAGCGAGAAGGCCTCTTGCAGGACTCGATATCCCTTGCGTTGCAAGATCACTTCGATTACGCTGGCCGCTTCTTCCTCTACCGAAGCGCCGAAGGCATTGCGTAGTTCTCCAACAGCTTCCCAAAGCTTATCCTGTCCACGCTTGAGTTCCCAAAGCACCTGCTCGGTGCGTTGTTGCGCCTCGGCAAGTTTCGCTGTCACCCTCTCCAGAGAGGTGACCCGCTCCTCAACCCTCGTCAACCGTTCTTCAGTACGCTGTTGCGCTTCAGCCAGCTCGGCAAGCGCCCGCTCCAACCGATTCCCTTGTTCTTCTAACCTCGTCAACCGTTCTTCACTGCGCCGTTGCGCTTCAGCCAGCTCAGCAAGCGCCCGCTCCAACCGACTCCCCTGTTCTTCCAACGCCGCCAACCGTTCTTCACTGCGCCGCTGCACTTCAGCGAGTTCCGCCATCCGTTGGTCAGTATGCCGCTGTGCTTCGGCGAGTTCCGCCATCCGTTGGTCAGTCTGCCGCTGTGCTTCGGCGAGTTCCGCCAATGCGATCTCTAAGCGGTCTACCCGCCCTTCCGTACGTTGTTGCGCTTCATAAATCAACTCTACCCGATCCCTAATCTCACGGACTTGCGGCGGCATTGCCAACAACTCGTCGGTTAAGATCAACCGCCGAGCTTCTTCCCGCCATTCGGGATGCTCTCTCAAAACGCGCGCCCAGGCTTCAAAATCCGAGACCGTAAACGACATCGTTTGCCTCCCCTTCGATTATACCCTGATTTCGTCGCCGTCCTCCCCGAACCGCAAACGCAGATAGGATTGATACCGCAAGGGGTGAATGCGGCCCTGCGCCACCGCTTCTCGAATGGCACAGCCAGGTTCGTGGAGATGCGTGCAATCGCTAAAAGCACACTCCTTGACCAGCTCGCGCATTTCAACAAAATAGCCATCTAACTCCTCAGGCTGGATATCCCACAAAGCTAGGGCTTTCAAACCGGGCGTGTCGGCGACATAGCCCCCTTCGGGTAAGGGGTGCATTTCACGCGTCACCGTTGTATGTCGCCCCTTATACACTCGACGTCGCACGGCCGCGATTTCTCTCTCCCATTGGGGCAACAGAGACTTCAAGATCGTTGACTTGCCAACACCCGAAGGACCCGTGAAAACCGAAATTTTTCCCTTAAGGCATTCCCGTAATTCGCCCAAGCCAAAACCGCTCTTTGCCGAGAGATAGTGCAAGGGATAGGCGAGCTCGTGATATATCGCGAAGATTTGTTGAGCCTGTCCTAGACCGATCAGGTCGATCTTATTCACCAAAATCAACGGAGGGATCGCTTGTTTTTCGCAAATCACCAGATACCGATCGAGCATTCCCAGGTGTGGATCAGGTTGGGCGCAAGAAAAAACCAGCACCGCTTGATCGGGATTGGCGATAAGGATTTGTTCGTATTCTCCCTGTGGGGTTGGGGCCTTGCGAGACAGGGTGCGGGTGCGCGGTTCAATTTCTTCGATAACCCCACTGCCATCTGAAAGACGGGTGATTTTGACCCAATCTCCAATGGCGGCCACATCGCCCAAGCGAGGTCCTTTTTTTAGCTTGCCGCGCAGATGGCAGAGAATTTGCCCTTGCGGCGTATCTACCCAATAAAAACCCGATTGCGCCCGGATAATGATGCCTCGAAGTTGTGTCATCACGGCGAGGGGGGTTGAGGCAAGGTTGGCTCGGGAGTTGGTGTCTCAAACCCTTCAGGGGTCGGAGTGCTGGTAATGTAATAGGTTGACTCCCAAGGGTAAAGTTTGCCAGGTTGTCCGTAAAAATAGAGTTCAATTACGCGGCGGAAAATCGGGGCTGCATACTCAGAACCCTCCCCCACATTCTCAACCACCACCGCCACAGCAATATCGGGCTTATTCGGGCGATTTTCAAAGGTATAACCGATAAACCAGGCATGCGGTTTTCCGGAACCCGATTCGGCTGTCCCGGTCTTTCCAGCCACGTTGAGATCCAAACCGGTAAAGCGATGCCAGGCCGTTCCGTACGGGCGATTGCTGGCAACCACCCCGCGCATCGCCTCCTGGATAATTTTCAGGTTCTCTGGCGTCACAGCCAGTTGCCCGTTAACTTTAGGAGTAAACTGGCGGGTTTCCGCGCCGTCGATCGAGACAATTTTTTCAATCACCTGCGGCTGGTATAAGGTGCCGCCGTTTCCAACCGCAGCTACAAAAGCTGCTGCCTGCAGGGGAGTGACCAGCAGTTTCCCCTGTCCGATGGCCTGATTGGTGGCATCAATCTCGCTGGCCGGAACAGGGATTTGCCCACTCTCTTCTTCAACACCTTCAATGCCGGTGGGTTTGCCCAAACCGAAACTGCGCGCCATGTCCGTAACGGCTGTGATAAAGCCAGCCCGGTACAAGCTCAAACCGATATGCCAGAAGAAGGGATTGCAAGAACGGATTAATCCCTGAGGCAAGGTCAATAGGCCACTTGGTTGGGTCTTGCCATCTTGAAGAAAACGCTCATACGTCCAATCGTTCAGACGCACGCCAGGAATTTCCTCAAAAAAATACCCGCAGTTGTAGGTTGATTCAGCCGAATATTGTCCGGTCTCCAAAGCAGCCGCCATAGTGATAATCTTGAATGTAGACCCCAGCGGGTATAATCCCTGACTTGCCCGATTGAGATATGGGCGATTGGGATCACCGAAGATCTCATTGAGCAACGTGTAACTGTTAAAGTTACTTGGTTCAAAGGCGTTGGGATCAAAGGTGGGCGAAGAGGCCATTGCCAGAACTCGGCCAGTGTCGCGTTCGAGGACAACGATAGCGCCGCGAAAGCCTCTAATGGCGCGCTGGACACCGATTTGCAGCTCCTTGTTAAGCGTTGTGTAAATCGATTGAGCTGGCTCAGCCTGCACTTCTGCCAAACGGGTGACCGGTTGCCCCTGCTCGTTGATCACATACAAAGCTCCGCCGCGCTTGCCTGACAGATATTCCTCACCCCATTTTTCCAAACCCATCTGTCCAACCCGTTCATCGCGGCGGTAGCCTTTGCGCAGGTATTCATCCACCTTTTCGGCCTGGATGGTGCTGACATAACCCACCACATGCGGGGCTATCCCTCCTTCAAAATAATAGCGGGCTTTATAGGGTGAGAGCTGTACCCCGCTCAGGCTAGCAAGTGTGTCATAGCGTCTGGCAACCTCAGCAGAGGGAATTTCCCCTAAGGGTAAATACCAGTCCGAACCTGGTGGAAAAGCAGCCAGGCGGGCTTGCAGGTCTTCAGCCCGAATGCCAAGTAAGCTGACCAGCACGGAAAAGAGTTGCTCGGATTGCTCCGGCAAAAGCTGGCCCGGCACAACGCCAATGGCAGTCACTTCACTTTGGGCAGCCAGGGCGCTACCCTCGCGATCGTAAATATTGCCCCGACCCGGAACATAGCGCTCCATTGCCAGATAATTCCCCCCCACCAACTCGGGCAAGACAAGGGTGTCGTTCCATTGAACGCGCCATTCACCGTTCTCGCGGCTGAGGTTCATCAGCGTGTCGCGGCTGATGTCGCCGACCAAAGCGCTGCGCAAGGTCACGCGATAGCTGACCTGGGCGCTTTGTGGACTGGAAACCAGGGCAGAAAGGATAGAGGTTTCCACCTCTGTTAGGGCAATCTCAGCAGCAATGCCGCGGTAGTGCTGGATAAATTCCTCTTCACTAATGGCATCTTTGCTGAGAGAGGTTAACATCTGATACATCGCTGGATAGTTTTCGTTTTTCCACGCGTCGAGGAAGCGTCGCGCTGCCGTATCCGGGGAGGGCACCTTGGTCACACCAACCGAGGCCGGGGCTAAAGATGGGGTTACCGTCTGCGTGGGCAAGGAAGTTGGACCGGCGACCCGCACACAAGCCGCGATGAGCAAGAGTAAGGGAATCAATATCCAACCGATGCGGGTTCGCCTGCAAAGATTGAAGTGTCCCGATAGATGCCGTTGCTGGTTCGTTCTTAACTTCATGAGATGGATTATACTATTGAAAAGTGCGTTCGCTTAATTTCGGGTCAGGTCAGGCATGCAACCCAATTCGGAAAAGATTGACTTCCTCAGGAAATCTCTTACCCCCATCTTTCAACGGCATCGCATCCAAAAAGCGATTTTGTTTGGCTCTTATGCGCGCGGTGAGGAATCACGGCGGAGCGATATTGATCTGATCCTAATTCAAGAGACCTCCTTACCCTTTCTGCAACGCTACGAACCGATCCTTGCTGAACTGAATCAAGCGCTTCAGGGGCCGGCAGTGGAGGTCTTGATTTACACGCCAGCAGAGCTCGAGACAATCCAACATCGCCCCTTTATCCGTCAGGCACTCTCAGAAGGGATTATCATCTATGAGTATGAAGAAGTATCTGTATGAAGCAAGGCGCTGGCAGCAGACCGCCAGCGAAGATCTAACTGCCAGTAAGGCGCTCTTTGAAGCTGGTCATTATGCCCAAGCCTGTTTTTATAGCCAACAATGTGCTGAGAAAGCTGTCAAAGCGCTCTGGTTGATGATCGGTGAAGACCCGTGGGGGCACTCGACCCAAAAATTGATTCAAGATTTTCCCCAAAAAGCACTGCTCCAAGATTACGAAAAGTGGGTGGAAGCCGCTGCGCATCTGGACAAGTTTTATATCCCGACTCGGTATCCAAACGGACTGCCCGACTTGACGCCTGGTCAGGTCTATCGAAGGGAAGACGCCGAGCAAGCGATTGAACTCGCCGAACGCTTTGTAAAACAAGCCGAAAGACTGCTCGAATCACAGACTTGAGCGAACCTCAAAGGCAAACCGTGGTAGAAAATCTTCCAACTCTGGACTGCGCTGGCTTGAAACTCTTTACGCAAGAAAGACTTCCGCACTCCAGAATAGCTAATCCCAAACTGACATTCGGTATCTCATAATTGCTTTATAGATTACACTACAATAAACTCACCACAGAGTATGATAGGATTTAAGAGGATCCAGCAGATCGATCGTGCGCAGGTAATCGAGACCGTCACGGAGTAACAGGTCGCTCCGTGGTAAACACCGCTCTTTTGCGTAATAACCTACCATCACAAGCAGCGTTGATGATTTACTGAGAAAACCGTCCACGAATGGACCACGAATAAACGAATGACAGCGCTATTCGTGCATTCGTGAGCTATTCGTGGACGGGCTGCCCTGCCAAGTAGAGCCTATGGTAGGTGATTACTCTTTTGCTGTAGAATCTATTATTAAAATCGAGTATACTACGGGGCGATGGCGAGCAAGAACATTCGCAACTTTTGCATCATCGCCCATATCGATCATGGCAAGTCTACCCTGGCCGATCGACTTTTACAGCTCACCGGCACGATCTCCGATCGGGAGATGGTCGAGCAAGTTTTAGATTCGATGGACTTAGAGCGCGAAAAAGGGGTCACCATCAAAGCCTCTGCAGTGCGCATGAACTATCAAGCCAAAGATGGCGAAACCTATGAATTGAACCTGATCGACACTCCGGGCCACGTCGATTTCGGCTATGAAGTCAGTCGCGCCTTAAACGCCTGCGAAGGCGCTTTGCTGGTTGTAGATGCCAGTCAAGGCATCGAAGCCCAAACCCTAGCAAACCTCTATCTGGCTTTAGAAGCCGATTTGGAGATTATCCCCCTCATCAACAAAATCGACCTGATCTCTGCTCACCCCGATCAGGTTGCTGAAGACCTGAGTAATCTCTTAGGAACGCCTCCTGATCAAATCTTACGCATCTCGGCCAAAGTTGGCACAAACGTCGAAAGCGTTTTGGAAGCCATTGTGCAGCAAATTCCACCGCCAAAGGGAGATGAAAATGCTCCCTTGCGGGCGTTGATTTTCGACTCCCATTACGATCCTTACAAAGGCGTGGTTGCCTATATCCGCGTGATGGATGGCAGCCTCCTACCCACCGACAATCTGCTGCTCATGGCGAGCAAGGCGGAATTTAAGCCGGTCGAGATTGGCATCTTTGCTCCGAACCTGCGCCCGGTTGAACGTCTGACCGCTGGGGAAGTAGGTTACGTGGCAACCGGTTTGAAAACGGTGCGCGAATGCCGCGTTGGAGATACCCTAACACATGCTCAGCAAGCGGCTGCTGAACCCCTGCCGGGTTACCGCAAAGTCAAACCGATGGTCTTTGCCGGCATCTACCCGGTAGATAACGAGGATTATCAAGATCTCAAAGAAGCCCTCGAAAAACTGCAACTCAATGATGCTTCCCTGGTTTTTGAACCCGAAACCTCTCAAGCGTTAAATTTCGGCTTCCGCTGTGGTTTCCTGGGCATGTTCCACATGGAGATCATCCAGGAGCGTTTGGAACGCGAATATGACCTGGATATTGTCGTCACTGCGCCGTCGGTAGAATATGAAGTCGTGCTCCGCAACGGAGAGGTATTGCGCATCCATTCGCCTGCTGAATTGCCCGATGAAGCTCAAATTCAGGAGATTCGCGAGCCGTGGATGACGCTGGAGATCATCACTCCCACCGAGTATTACGGGGCAGTGATGGACCTGGTCACCAAACGCCATGGGGTTTTTATCCAGCAAGAATACCCTGCGCCGAACCGCGTTCAGATGATCTTTGAGATTCCATTATCGCAAATCATCGTCGATTTCTTTGATCAACTCAAAGCCCGCACGCGCGGCTATGCTTCCATGGACTATCATTTTAAGGAATATCGCCCGGACGACCTGGTCAAACTGGAGATCCTGGTCAACGACGAGCCGGTCGATGCCTTCGCCACCATCGTTCACCGCAAAGACGCCTACCATAAAGGGCAAGCCATTATCTCCAAGCTCAAAGACCTGATCCCCCGCCAGTTGTTCGTTGTCCCGATTCAAGCCTATGCAGCCGGACGGGTGATCTCACGGGCGAATGTCAAAGC
>DAOTZA010000119.1:0-8518 GCA_034434515.1 Anaerolineales bacterium
GGTAAACTTGTTTTGGTGGCATGATGTTCTCCTTCCTTTTGGGATGAAAATGTTTTTGAATGGGAATATCATGCCACTTTTTGCTAATTTTTCAAGAGGAATTGTCCCTTATCCCCCGATCTGTCCGCCCCTGAAGCGTCAGGGTGGGGAGGGTCTCCTTTGCCCCAAGAGCGACAAACAAACCGTAGAGAAATAAGCCAGCCGCTGCGCCGTAAAACGCCAGGGTGTAAGAGACTGAAGCCAAAAAGCCGCCGATAGCCGGACCAATCGCCACGCCCAGGTTGTTGCTCAAGCGCATTCGGGAATAGGCATCGATCCGCTTGCCTTCGGGGATCAGATCGGCGATCATCGCATCTGCCCCAACGCGGTAGAGGGGATTCGAAGCCCCCTGCATTACCATAAGCAAAGCGAAAGCCCACAGCGAGTTGGCGCGGCTCAGGAACACAAACCCCAAAGCGTTGGTTAACAGGCTGATCACCATCACTCGTTTGCGTCCCAGGCGGTCGATAATCGGCCCGGCAATCAGCGAACTGAGCAGCCCGGCAACAGCATTTAACGAGATCAACCCGGCATTTACGGTCAAGGGGCTCTCCAGTCGTTCGCTGATGTAGATCATGAGAAACGGCCAGATCATGCTTGCCCCAATGGCGCTGATCAACATGCCGCTAAACAACAGCCAGAATTGCGGCGGAAAGGAGGGTGATCTGGGTGGGGTCACAAAAATCGATTCCTCGGATTATGCTTCTTGCAAGGTGTTTGTCTCCCATTCGATGCGGCGCTGACGATAACTCTGATAATCCGGCACCAGGCGGTCGTATTCGCTATCCATGAGCGGCGAAGAAATCATGAAATCGGCTGATGCCCGATTACAGGCAGTTGGGATGTTCCAAACAACTGCCATACGCAACAGCGCTTTCACATCCGGGTCGTGCGGCATGGGCTCCAGGGGGTCCCAAAAGAAAATCAAGAAATCGATCTCATTTTCGGCGATCTTTGCCCCGATTTGCTGATCGCCTCCCAAAGGGCCGCTTTGCAATTTGTGAATGGGGATGTTTAATTCCCGCTCCAGGATATAACCCGTGGTTCCGGTGGCGTAGATTTCGTGATGAGCGAGCAAGTCTCGGTTAAAGCGCGCCCATTCCAACAAGTCGCGCTTTTTGTTGTCATGGGCGACCAACGCGATTTTCTTGTTCGGTTTCATGGTAAATTTCTGGGTTTTCATAAAAAGCCTCCTTGAAAATTCGAAAACTTCTTTGAATGAAAAACCTCTGTCAAGATGGAGAAGGGAAAAAGCAGGGTTAAACGCAGCGATTTCGTTTGTGCTAAAGCTGAATTAAGGTTTGCCAAGCAAGTCCTGGGCTTTGGTTTCGTCGACAAACAACAACAGCCAGACCTTCCAGTTGCTCAGTACGATGGGTTGAGGGGTTGACGGGGGGGTTGGGGTGGGCGTTGCACCGCCTGGCGCCAGGGGAATAATCACCTTATCGCCCGGACGCGCCATATGACCCTTTTCATACGCCCATTGTTCCACTTCGGCGGGTGAGGTTGCCTGGGCAATCTGGGTCGCTAAGGAGATGCTTTCCTGGGTTAACTGGCTCAGGGTCGCTGCCACGCGGGTGCTTTGAGCAGCCAGACGGTGCATTTCGTTAATGCGCTGATTGAATGCCATCACAAAGCGCAAAGAGAGCAAGATTGCGGCGATGATCAGCGCGTATTTCCAACTGAAATAGAGGCGTTTCATACCTTCATCATACCTCAGCCCTGCCGAACGGACAAGGTGTTTAGAGGGTTAGAGGATTGGATACCTCCATCTGGTTGCAAGACGCCTGCCAAAAGGGAAGGGATGGCGCACCTCCCTAGCACACCCTCCAGGGAGGAATTTCATAGAGAAGACTTGGTGTTGCTATCCTTCGGGCGCAATGAAGTTTGCTTAGCGGTCGGTGCAGGAGTAGCAAGGGTCGATCGAAGCCTGGATGAGCGGCGCATCGGCAAGTGTAGCTCTTTTGAGCATCAGTCGTACAGCCGGCATGTTGACGAAACTGGGTGTGCGCACCTTTACCCGCAACGGTTTATCACTGCCATCCGAGGCGAGGTAGTAAAACACCTCGCCTCGGGGCGCCTCGATGCGCGCCACGGCTTCACCCGGCGGTAGTTCAACATATAACTGCCCTTTCCACTCGCCGCCGGGTAGTTGATCGAGGGCTTGCTCGATGATCCGGCACGACTCGACCATCTCCAATGCCCGCACCAAGACCCGCGCCAGAACATCTCCGCTTTCCTGAACCGGGACGCTGAACCTTAACCGGTCATAAACCAGGTAGGGTTGAGCCTGGCGAATATCCTGGGTCACCCCGCTCGCTCGCGCCGTGGGTCCTACCACTCCCCAGGCAATGGCATCCGTCCTGGTCAGGATGCCTATGTCGGCGCAGCGCGCCCGCACGGTCGGGTCGCGGCCGAAGACGGGCAAGATTAGCCCTTCGACCGCTTTCTGGATTTGACGGACACCATCCCGGATCGTTTGGGGTTCGGTCAGATCGCGATTGACACCCCCAATGGCATTCATGGCGTAGTTCACGCGGTTACCCGAAATCCTCTCCAGCAAATCCATGACGATTTCACGCAGGCGAAAGCAGGTCATGAACAGGGTTTGAAAGCCAAGGATGTGCGCTGCTGCTCCTGCCCAGAGGATGTGGGAGTGCAACCGTTCCAGTTCCGCCACGATCACACGAATATATTGCGCTCGCAAAGGTGGCTCGATACCCAGCAGGTTTTCGACCGCCAGGCAGTAGGTCAGCGTGTGCACATTCGAGCAAATCCCACACACCCGCTCAAACAAAGCAATGTTTTGAGTGACATTGCGGCTCTGAGCAATCAACTCGATGGCGCGAAAGTTAAACCCGATCTGCAACTGAGCCTCGCGCACATTCTCCCCTTCGCATACCAATTCGAGTTTGTAAGGTTCTTCCAGGGCGGGATGATAAGGTCCAATCGGGATGGTGTAGCTCATTGCAGGCTCTCCTGTCCAACATGTCCATTGGCAATAAACAAACCGCTGGGATCGCCTGCCCGCAAGACCAACGGTGGTGTCTCGCGCCCGTTGAAAACAACCGCAAAGAGATCGTGGATTTCGCGCTCAATCCAATCGGCCGCCGGGCAAATTGCGGCGATGCTATCGATCGTTTTGCCTTGGGTAAGAGTAGAAAGATGCCAAAGGTTGCCCTGGCAATCCCAGTGGTAAATCAGGCGGCATTCAGCCTCATCCGCTGCGAGGGCGGTGATGGTGATCAAGCGCGCTTCCGCTTGCACCAAATATTGGGCCATCCGCCGTACCTCCAGCCCCAGACTGTGCCACCAAATGCCATCGGCCTTTTCGATTGGCGTTCCTTCGATTCCAAGGATTTGGCGGATTTCCTCAATATTCATCGGGCAGCCTCCTTAATGCGCCGGGCTTCGATCATCAACTTGATGGCTTCTTTCTGGCGGCAAGCCGGACAGAGGCGAAGCAAACTCTCCACTTGAGGGGATACCTCCGTATAAGACCGCTGACGGAGGATGTCGGTTGCTACTTTGAAGGACTTGCCACAACCTTCGCAGCGCGGATACACCATGGTATAGGTTGCTGCTAATTCGCCGGGGCGGTGATAGATTGGTGGCCGATCTGCTTGCATCTGCAACGCAAAGGTTGGACAGGCATCGACACATCGTCCACAAAAGGTGCATTTGGCGGGCTCATAAGACCAGCGATAAGTTTTGCCATCCTCGCTTAACTGGATTGCCGCTGACACGCACACCTGCGCGCAAGAAGCGCACCCCACACAGTTCTCGTGGTCAATCTGAACCAGGCCACGGTACTGCGGAGGCGGGGGAAACCGCTGTGGATAGCGCAGGGTGACCACCCCCTGGCGAAGATTTTCGGCAAGGATTTCAAAAATGCTCATAGCCTAACCTCCAAAAGGAAACAAAGAGACGACCAACGCCAGCAAAGCCAGTCCAAACCCCCACCGCCAGTAGAGACGGCTTGCCTGCAGCAATTTGAGGCGCGCCGTAGCGCCGGCCACTACAGTCAAGATCACTACCAGGGCCAGACTGAGCAGTGCAAAAATCAAGGCGTCAAGAAATGCTACCCCGCTCCGCCAGGGCAAGGCCAGGGTGACAATCAGCCCACTCAGCGCCACCCACTCGACGGCATGGACCAACTCCCACAAACCCAGGCGCCAGCCGTCCAGTTCGGTCAGCGCTCCTTGATAGATCTCCTGTTCGGCGTTTGCCACCGAAAAGGGGTTCAAGCGGAGTTTGATCGGTAAACAGAAAAGGAGCGCAAGCAGGGCAAAGGCGCGGACGACTGAGGGGGCGTTTAGAGCAATCTCACTCAGGCGCAGGCTGCCACTGGCATAGCCCAGGGCGATGAGAGCCGTAATGAAAGGCAGGTTCGTGGCAATCGTCAGCGTGGCTTCGCGGATGGCGCCCACCTGTCCGAAAATGGAGCGCGAAAAAAAGCCCAACAAGACCAGACCAATTGGGGAAATTTCGATCAGGGCAATGAATAATACCAAATCTCCAACCGCAGAAGACGAGCTGGCTAAAATGGGTAGCAACGTCATGCTCCCTAAGGTTGCCCCGAGCGCCAGCAGCGGGGTAAGCAGGTAAAAGACGTCTTCCCCCTTTGCGCGAGGGATGGGTTCCTTGCTCATTAACTTAACAAAGTCGAAAAAAGGCTGGTAGAAAGGCGGGCCGATGCGGCTCTGCAGGCGGGCAAGAATCTTGCGTTCCAGCCAGAGCATCAACCAGCCCATCGGGACAGCATAGAGAAAACCGGGAAAGATCAGCAAAGCAAACCAGCTAGACATGGCTTTCGTCTCCTTTGCCCTTCACGGGCCTGGCTTTCAAGCGCTGCACGGCAGCGGCAATTCCTTCGAGGATGGCATCGGGACGGGGTGGACAACCTGGCACATACACATCGATGGGAATAAACTTTTCCAGAGGACCTGCCACGCTTGGGCTGTCGGCAAAGACGTTGCCGCTGGCAGGGCAAGAACCGATGGCAACCACCACTTTCGGAGCCGGCATCTGGGCATAGATCGTTTGCAGCGCGGCTTGCGTGTTGCGCGTGACCGGTCCCGAGACACACAAGATGTCGGCATGGCGGGGGCTGCCCTCCAAACGAATGCCCAATTGTTCAACATCATACCGCGGCGTCAAACAGGCTAGAAACTCGATGTCACAACCATTGCAACCCCCGCAATTCAAGTGAAAAAGCCACGGCGAACGCCCCCGCGCAGATTGTACCAGACGGATAAATAAGGAGATTTTTGCGTCCATTTTTTCTCTTCCTTTCAGCCCAGCAAGAGGCTGGGGAAAACTCCGCCGAGCAATAAAAGGAGAATTAACAGAATGATGATCAGGCGAAAGCCCAATGGCTCACGACAGGGCGACAGGTCTTGTGCGCCGGTCGGTTGCCTGGCTGGGCTGCCCCACCAGAATTCGAGCAATGTTCGTCCATACGCCAGCAACGCAAGTGAGGAACTAAGCAACAACCCGCCCAGCAGCCAGGGACTTGTCTGAAACGAGAGCAGGTAAATCCGCCAACGGGCAAGATAACCGACCAGAGGCGGCGCACCAAGCACAGCGAGGAAACCCACCACAAAGGCGGCGCTGCTGAAGGGGTAAAAAAGGGCAAGTCCGCCGGCAGATGGCTTGAGATTGCCATCGGCTTCTACCCGGCTCAGACTGACGAAGAGTAGAACCTTGCCCACGGCGTGAGCAGCCGCGCCGAGATAGGCTGCTTGCATGCCCAATTCTTGTCCCAAAGCAATCGCGATAATCAGAATTCCCATATCCTCCAGGGTCGAGAAAGCCAGTAAGCGCTTCATATCCCGTTGAGCGAGCATCGCCAATGCGCCGCCCAATGCGGAGAGCAAGCCAAGCCAGATGCAGGGCGTTTGCAGGCTGAACAGCACCGGTGCCCTCTGGCTAAAGTTAGCGATCTCTGCAAAAGCTGCCACATCGACAACGCCGATGATCAAACCCAGCAGGGGAGCGGAAACCGCCCCTGCCAGGCGCGGCAACCAGACATAAAACGGCACCAATGCGATCTTAATCCCTACTCCAAGGAGGAAAACGATCATTGCCAATGCGGGTTGAGTTTGCATCGTTTGCAAGGCAGCAAAGTTAAAGACAGCCGAGAGAAGCACGGCGAAGAGATAGACCTGAGCCGCTTTTTTATCGGTCAGATGTAGCCATAACAACCCAAAAGTCAGCAGAGCAGCGCTTTCGAGCAGCAGGAAATTCCAAAGTGGAGCAGCGATCAATAAACTACCCAAAGCTGTCAGGATAGAGAGCAAGAGCAACAGGAGCTGATTGCCACGCAGGGCGACGCAGAAAGCGACGCTCAGGCATCCCAGACCTGCCATACTTAACCAGCCGATGAACCAGGCGGGAGTATGGTGAAAAACGCCGTCGGTTGCGATCAAAGATGGCTTGAAGAGGAAGAGCAGGAAAGCCCCCACTGCGCTGAAAGCCACCAGGCTCCACCTTGCCCGTCTCTCCAATAGTTGGGAGAGACTCTCGGTGACCTGCGCAAGACGGAGAAGCAAGCGCCACATCGCCCGATAGAGCCGATCAGGGTTCGCCAACCGGTAAAACTCGTTCCATTGCTCCTGGATCAATTGCGAGAAGTCGCCAGCGCTCAGGCGGGCGGGACTGCTCAACGGCTCGCCTCCGCTAAATACCCCTCCCGCCGCCAAGACAGCCGTCTCTGCGCTGATCGTTACTCGCCGTGCCGGTTGCCAGATCAGGTAAACCGCGCCTCCCAGACCGAGGGCTAAAATCGCCATCATCAATCCCAGGCTGGCATACCACTCGCCTTCCGCCAGGCGAACTCCCAGCCAGCTAATCCCTTCAACGGGGTTAAGTCCCAGGTTTGGCAAAAGCGGGTTAATGAGGTAAGTAAAAGCAAGTTGTGGGGCAATTCCCAGCAATAGGCTACCTCCTGCCAGAAGGCCAATCGCCCGCTCCATCCATAGATTCCGGTTTGCAGGAATCGTTGTTGGTGTTTGTCTTTCCCCAAAAAAGACGCTGCTGCTTGCCTTGAGAAAATAGAACACCGTCAAAACGCTGACCAGCCATGCCACCACGGCTGGTATAAGCTGACCGGATTGTAAGGCGGCGTGGTATAGCAGCCACTTTGAGACAAATCCACTCAACAACGGCAAACCGCTGATGCTGGCCGCCAGCACTAACCAGTTCAGGGTGGTTAGTGGCATCTGTCCTGCCAGACCGCCCAAGCGATTCATGTCTCGGCTGCCGCATTCGTGTTGCACCTTACCAGCGCAAAGAAACAACCCGCCTTTGAACAGGGCATGATTCAGGCACAAGAGCAATCCCGCCGCAACCCCCAGGGGCGTGCCAATGCCTAACCCCAACATCATATATCCAACCTGGCTAACGGTGGAAAAGGCCAACAGCCGCTTGAGATCGGTTTGCACCAGGGCAAACAGCGCCCCAACCAGCATGGTCAACGTGGCAACCGCGATGAAAACGCCTTGAAAAAGGGGTGGCCAGACAAGAATTCCTCGCAGGCGGGCAAGCAGATAAACCCCGGCGGTCACGTAACAGGCGGCATGGAGCAGAGCACTGACCGGGGTCGGGGCAGCCATTGCGTCAGGAATCCAGGTGTGTAAGGGGAATTGCACCGACTTCGCCATAGCCGCCACGAAAGCCAGGAGCAGGATTCCACTGCTGAGACCCGTTGCAAAGCGTGGGTCAATCCACACCGAAACGCCCGTGCGGGCATAGCCAATGATCGAAAAAGCCAGCAAACCGTAGCCGGCAATGTGAGTCATCACCAGGGCTTTGCGAGCGCCCCGCGCTGCCTCTGCCTGTGAATACCAGAAAGCAATCAGAAAGGAGGAACACAGGCCGATTACTTCCCAACTCAGGTAAATCACAAACCAATCGGCGCTGAAGGCCAGGTGGACAAGCGCGGCAATAAACACAAGCATAAGGGCATAAAAACGCGTGACACCAGCTTCGTGATGCATATACTCAATGGAAAATAAAAGAATAATGCTCCCCACACCAAGGGCAATAAAGGCAAACAGAAAACTCAAACCATCCAGGCGATAGATCAGAGAAAACGGGCCGTCCCAGGCAGAAAGAATCCAATCCTGGACGGCGCCGTTTAGCGGGATTCTCCAGCCACTAACCAGAGCTACAAAGCCAAGCATTGCGCTGAAAACAGCTAACCAGCCTTTAGCGCGGTTGGAAAGCACCCGCATCAAGAGCAATTCTAAGAAGACACCACCGATGGGTAGCGCCCAGGAACCAATTAGCGGAATCCAAGGCGGCATAGCATTCCTCCATTTCCATAACCTCCCCTCTCCCCCTGGGTTCAGGGGCGGACAGATCGGGGGATAAGGGACAATTCCTCTTGAAAAATTAGCAAAAAGTGGCATGATATTCCCACTCAAAAACATTTTCATCCCAAAAGGAAGGAGAACATCATGCCACCAAAACAAGT
>DAOTZA010000120.1:0-34498 GCA_034434515.1 Anaerolineales bacterium
GGAGGAGAGAGCATCTTTGCCATTGGACAGCGGGTTTTGGGTGCAGCCGGGGTGCGCGGGCTACTGATTGGCGTCGCTTTGGGCAGTGTGATTACCGGAATTCGGGTTTTGTTCGGTTTGGATCGCCCTTACGGAGAGTAGCGGATGGAAACCCAACGATGCCCTATGTGCGGCCGGCCTAATCCTCCTGAGTTGGAGGTTTGCCAGTATTGTCAGGCGCGCTTGAAACCCTTATGGGCTGAGCCGTCGACGGGGTCCAGTGAGGCAAGAGAAGCTGGAATCTCCAAAAGCAAACCAGGGCTTGAACCAGAAGAACCGTTGCTTCCGGACTGGTTAATCGCCAGCCGTGGACAAATGAGCGACGAAGAACCCCCTCAATCTGAGGAAAGAGGGGAAGATGCGTTTCTGCTGCCTCCGGAAGAGGTCGAGATCGATAATTTTTTGGGTGATTTGTTCTCAGATGAACCTGCCGAAGAAAAAGAAGATGTCCCTGAATGGCTGCAGGCTTTGCGGGGTGAAAAGATTTCCGAGCCGCAAAGTTCTCCCCTAAGCGAAAGCGGCGAGCAGGGTGAACCATTGCCCTTCTGGTTGGGCTTGGGGACTGGCGAAACTGAACAGGCGCATGCCGAATCAGCCTCTGCTGAAGAGAAAGTCCCCCCATTTACCGAGAGCCCTTTTGAGGGGATAGACTTCGATAGCGATTTGCTTTCCCTGGAGGAGGAAAAACCAGCCGAGATAGGAGCACAACCCGATATTCAACCTTCGCTTTCTCCCTTTGAAGGTATCGAACCTTTTCTTCTTGAAGAAGAAAAATTATTATCGGAATCCCCCTCACCGGTAGAAGAAAAAACCGCTTTGCGAGCGGAGGAAACTGCGCCTTTGCCCGCGGAGGGTGATTGGACGAGTGAAACCCCACCCTGGTTGGAAGCATTGCCTGGACTGGAATGGGAGCAGGGTGAACCCCGAGGAGAAGAAATGCCCCCTGAGTTTTTACAGGGTGTTGTCCCACCCTTTGTGGAAGCCGATGAAGAACTGAGTGAAATCGAATTTCCCGAGTGGCTAAACCAGGTTGAAAGTTCCATTGAGCCGGAGTTAGAGGCCGTGATGGATACCCTGACTCCGCCGGCAATTGAAATGCTGGCAGATCAAGAAGAAGGGGAGATCGTTCCTAAAGAAGTTGAAGAATCTCATCCTCAAGAAGATATCCCTATTGAAGTTGTCGGGCCTCTGCACGGGTTGCGAGGGGTATTGCCAGCCGAACCTCTGGTGGCTGAACAAAAGAAGCCTTCTAAAGCTCTGTCAGAGTTGCTGGTTACCGATAAACAGCGCGCTCAGGCAGAGCTATTCTTAAGGCTGATCGAGGAAGAAGGAAAACCGAAACCGATCCCCGCTGCCAAACGGGCGAAACCTCACACCCTATGGCGAGCGCTTATCTTTCTAGCTCTCGTGGTTGCCGCGACGATAGGGTATCTTCTTGCTCCATTTTCCACCCCCCCGCAGGAATTGAGCGTTGGCGTGTTCGATGCCATGCAGGCTGTCAATCAACTTCCTGCTCAGGCGCCGGTGCTGCTGATCGTAGATTTAGAGGGAAGCGACTTCGCCGAGATGCAAGCCACAACTGGCGCAATGTTGGATCAAATGATGATCAAAGGCGCTTTTTTTGTCCTTGTCTCCGCCAACCAAAATGGTGCCCTGCAAGCCGATCGTCTGTTACGGGAGGTCAGCCGTTTGAATGGGCATCACTATCAACCTTCAGTGGGATGGGTGAATCTCGGCTATTTGCCAGGAGGAGCAGCGGGAATGCAGGCATTTGTGCAATCTTTGACCGAGGTCATGCCCACGACCATCGATGGGGATGCAGCCTGGCAGAGTGACCGCCTGAAAAATATCCGCACACTCTCCGATTTTAACCTGGTGGTAGTCATCACCGAAGACTCTACTCGAGCTCGCCAATGGCTTGAACAAATGAAAGGACACGTCCCCGTCTCGCGTTTGATATTTGCGGTAAGCGCTCAAGTGGAACCAATCTTGCGTCCTTACTACGAAGCCAACCCACGCCAGGTTCAGAGTGTGCTGGCCGGCATTCGCGATGGGGCAATCTATGAAACGCAAGCGGCGCGCCGGGGATGGGCAATGCAATTGTGGGATGCTTACACATTCGTGGTGATGATGGGGATTGCCCTGATTTTTCTCGGGTCGTTGGTTTACGCTTTATTTGCTCTTCTGGCGTGGCGCAAAGGACAGGCGGAGAGGGAGGGACGATGAACTTTGATCAACCTTTTTTAGATCTTCTGGGCGGCGCGCTGGGCCTGCTGTTGACTTTGCTTGTGTTCAGTTATCTGCTTGGTGACCATTTTCTGGTGCGTCTGATCTTTTATGGTTACATTGGACTCATGGCAGGTTATTCGGTCGTCATTGCTTTTAACAGTGTAATCTATCCTCTGCTCGTCCAACCCCTGATCGATAATCCGGTTACTGGCTGGATACAAACAGCCGTACCTCTGCTCCTGTGTGGCTTGCTGTTATTAAAGCTATCCACTCGCCTTTCCAAACTTGGCAATCTTAGCCTGGCTTTTTTGGTTGGGGTTGGTCTGGCAGCCTTGATTGGAGGGGCTATCCAGGGAACGTTAGTGCCGCAGCTCTCAGCAGTGATTAGCCCATTCGACCTGGAGCGCTCGGCTATGGCAGCCGAAGAGCGCTTTTCCGCTGTTGTGCAAGGTTTCTTGATGTTGTTCGGTACGGTGACAACGCTAACATATTTTCATTTTGGGGCGCGTCCCCGCGCCAGCGGTTTGGCTCGGCGGTTAGAATGGATTGAAACTTTTAGCTGGATTGGGCAGATTTTTATTGCTATTGCTTTGGGGCTGATCTTTGCTGGATTGCTAAAAGCCGGTTTTGTTGCCCTGGTCGAACGGATTCAAACGATGGTGAATTTTGTGATCACACTTCAAGGGGGGTTTTAAGAGTATGCCGGTTTCCTTTGTAAAGGCGGATTCGTTGCTTGCGCTAGATGTTGGGATGGTTAACACCCGGGCAAGCCTCTTTGATGTAGTGGATGCTCGTTACCGCTATCTGGGTAGTGGAGAGGCTCCTTCAACGGTTACTGCCCCCTATCACGATCTTTCCGAAGGCGTTCATCGAGCCATTGAGCACTTGCAGCAAGTTACCGGACGGGTCTTGTTGGACGAAGAGGCTAAACTGATCGTCCCGGCACGCCAGGATGGCAGTGGCGTCGATTTGGTGGTCTCAACGATCTCGGCTGGTGCACCGCTCAAGGTGATCCTGGCCGGTTTATTATCCGATATTTCCCTTGAAAGTGCCGCAAACTTGCTCTCAACCACCTATGCCCACATTCTCGATCAAATTCACCTGGGCGATCAGAGAACCTTGCAAGATCGCCTCAACCTGGTGTTACACGCTAATCCAGATCTGATTGTTGTTGCTGGTGGCACAGAGGGGGGTGCGGAACGAGCGGTGATGCAAATGATGGAAGCTATAGGGTTAGCATGTTTATTGAGCAACGAAGAAAGTCGTCCGTATGTTCTCTATGTGGGCAATACTGCCATTCGCGAGCAGGTGAAAAACGCTTTAGGTTCCATTGGTAGCCTCGTATTATCCTCGAATATCCGACCCACATTGGAAGTTGAGAACCTGGAAGCCGCTAAATTAGACTTAATGAGCGCTTTTCGACAAATTCGGAATACGCATCTCCCTGGATTCTATGAAATCGATCAGCTATCCAATGGTGGAGCAATCACCCCTGCCTTTGGTTGGGAACGCGTGGTGCGGATGTTAAGCAAAGCATACGATCAACGCAAAGGGGTGATGGCCGTGGATATTGGAGCAGGGGCGACTGTGATTGCGGCTGGATTAGGCGGCAACGCAACAGTGGGGGTTTTCCCCCAGTATGGTTTGGCAAATCCTGCCTTACGCAATTTAGAGCAGGTTTCAATTCATGACCTTTCTTACTGGCTGCCCTTTGATCTCTCTCCGCAAAAAATCAAGAACATCCTTCTGACAAAACAGACCTACCCGGCCAGTTTACCGATGAATGATGAGGAATTAGAGATCGAGTTAGCTCTTGGGCGGCTGATGTTACAATACAGTTTAAGAGAGATGCGCAAGCGGCTGAAGGATTTTGGGGGAGGAGAGCTGCCTATCCTGCCGCCGTTGGAACCGATCATCGCGGCAGGTAGCGTGTTAACCCGTGCGCCGCGCTGGTCACAGGCTGCCCTACTTTTGCTAGATGGTTTGCAACCCACTCGCATTACGACCCTCGTGCTTGACCAACACCACATTGTCGCTTCGCTCGGGGCAGCGGCGGCGGTCAATCCTGTGTTGGCAGTGCAGGCAATGGATTTCGGCACCTTGTTGAGTCTGGCCTCGGTAATCGCTCCCCTTGGCCAGGCTCGACCGGGCACGGTTGTTTTGAAAGCAAAACTGACTTACGAGGATGGCCGTCAGGATAAAATGGAATTTCGCTATGGTTCTCTGTACCGCATTCCCCTAGCGTTTGGGCAGACTTTGCAGTTGCATTTGCAACCTCTCCATGGATTTGATCTTGGAATGGGCGGAGCAGGAATCGGCGGAAAAGTTCGGTTGTCTGGCAGCGCTCTGGGGGTGATCGTTGACACGCGTGGTAGACCGCTGCCAAAAATTCGAGATGCAAGGCGAAGACAGGAATGGTTAAGAAAGAATTTTGCGGTTTTAGAGAATCGATAATGGCACTGTTCTTGCAAATTCAGCGTTAAGGGATTTTGCGATGCAATTGTCGGTAACCCACTTCCAACCTCTGACGACCATTCGACGCGAACGTTTGCTTCCTGCCACTGGCAAAGTTCTGGCGCGCAAGGGGCAAAAGGTGCAATCGACAGATATCGTGGCTGAGTGTGAGTTGACTCCACAATTTGTATTGGTAGAGTATGGGCGATGGCTAGGCCTCTCTCCTCAACAGGCTGATGCTTATGTGCAGGTAAAAGTAGGAATGGACATTGAGAAAGGAGATGTGATTGCCGGACCTCTGGGGATAATGAAGCGCGTTGTTCGCACGCCCTATTCAGGGCGGGTCGTGCTAATGGGAGAAGGACAATTGCTGTTACGTCTCAAATCTCAACCTTTCTCGTTGCAGGCGGGTTTTGAAGGGACGGTTGTCGAATTGATTGCCGATCGGGGTGTCATCCTGCAGACGGTGGGAGTCCTGGCGCAAGGGATTTGGGGCAACGGCCTGGTGGCAAATGGAATTATTGCAGCCGTCTTGAGCAGAGCCGATGAGGAATTAACCGAAGGGCATCTGGATCAACGAGCGCAGAATGCCATTGTGATCGGTAGTTATGTGACAAAAGAGAGAACATTGGAAAAAGCAGCTTCCTTACCGATTCGCGGTTTGGTTCTTGGTGGCCTTGAAGCGGAGCTTATCCCGCTGGGGGAGAAAATGTCTTACCCGATCTTGGTTTTGGACGGCTTTGGCCCCTATCCGATGAATCCTTACGCATTTCCAATTTTGGTCACCAACGAAAGGCGGGAGGCCTATCTCAACGCAGAAAAATGGGATGCCCTTCGTGGCACAAGACCAGAGATCATTATTCCTCTCCCGCTGGAAAATTATCCTGCCGAAAGTCATGAATCAGCCGAGCTGATTGTTGGCACCAGTGTGAGAATCACTCGGACACCCTATTGTGGCCGCATAGGCAAAGTAGAGAAATTATTGAGTGGTAAGGCAATCTTGCCCAACGGATTATCCGTTCAGGCTGCCCAGGTACGCCTGGCGGATGACGAGGTAGTTCTATCTCCGATAGCCAATTTGGAGATCATTGAAACTTAAACGGCGGCCAGAGTTTTTATACCCTCAGCAAGGAGGAGAAAGCTATGACGTTTGAAGAGATCAACTTTGATACAGAAAACCTGGAGGCGGCGCCGCCGCCTGAGGAGCGTTCCAATCGGGCTTTTATTGTAATTGCCATTGGTTTGATAGTCCTGGCGTTATTGGTAGTTGCTTGTTTGGCAGGATATGCGCTGGTGTATGTTCCCCGCCAACGACAAAATCAAGCCAATCAGATTGCAACGGTAAACGCCCAGAACACCGAAGTGGCAAAGAGCATCCTGGCTACTACCCTTGCCGAGGCGTTCACTCCTACCCCAGAAGTGACTGCAACGAACACGCCTTTGCCGGTGACGCCGACCGATACGCCGGTGGTCATCATCCCGACCAACACACTTGTTCCAACCGGCGATCCCCGTACGGCAACCGTCGCTGCACTTTATACGCAAGCCGCCCAGGCAACCATGCCCAGCGTACGGACCCCCACGCCTACCTCGACCGCTCTCCCCGCCACAGGCTTTGCGGATGAAGTCGGCGCGCCGGCTATGCTGGGATTGGCTGTTCTATTGTTAGCCGTAATCTTCCTGGCGCGTCGTCTGCGAAGCACAGCCAGTTGAATTGGATGCAGTAACAGGGGTAAAGGCTATCCAATCCTTTACCCCTCTGCCTGCTAGCCTGTCTTGGCAGCGATCTCTTTCCCAAAATCGATGAGGGCTTCCATCACTTCGATCGAACGTCCTTCGGCATATACCCGAAGGACCGGTTCGGTTCCCGATGGGCGAATCAGTAACCAGGAGTCATCCTCCAGTAGGTACTTGATGCCGTCCAGTGAGCGTATGTCGGCGACTCGCATCCCCCCAATCCTGGCTGGAGCGTTCTCCAGCAGGTTTTGTTTCATTTTCTCTTTCGCTACCGGTCGACTGAGGGTCAGATCTAAACGTTTGTAGTGCGAAGGTCCAGCTTCCTGTAAGAGCTCGTCTACCAACTCGGTTAGGGAACGTCCTGACCTGGCAACAATTTCAATCAGGAGTAAACCCATCAGAATGCCATCCCCTTCGGGAATATGCCCATGGATGGACATGCCGCCTGATTCTTCCCCTCCGATGAGAATGTCTCCTTTAAGCATGTATTCGGCAATGTAATTGAATCCTACCGGGGTCTCATAAACCGTAAGGCCATATTTCCGAGCCAGCCGATCGATCATGCTGGTAGTGGAAACGGTACGGACGACAGCACCTTTCCAATTGCGTTCTTCTACCAGGTATTTCAAAGCCAGCGCCATAATTTTGTGTGGATCGATAAAATGGCCTTCCTCATCCATGGCACCAATGCGATCGGCGTCGCCATCGGTCGCCAGGCCGAAGTTCCCCATGTGGGTGCTGATGGCGCCGGCCAGAGCGCCAAGGTGTTTGCGGATAGGCTCGGGGTGAATGCCGCCAAAACCTGGATTCATCTCCCCGCGGATCTCTTGAATCTCGCAGCCAGTTCCTTGCAGAAACCCTTTGATTACGCCGCGTCCACTGCCATACATCGAATCGACTACGACCCGTTGAGGGTTTTCCGCAATGGCATCGAAATCAATCAGGCTGCGCAAATGCTCTCCGTAAGCAGGCAGAGGATTGAAGCGTTGGATCAATCCGTTTTGGCGGGCGATTTCAAAATCCATCAAGTTTGGCCCACGGGCGCGTTCTTCGTTGTGGTTGAGGAACACTTCAACCCGGCGGCACTGTTCTGCGGTCGCTGAGCCACCGTAATAGGCTTTTAATTTCACGCCGTTATAACGTGGAGCATTGTGTGAAGCGGTTATCATAATCCCGGCAATGGCTCCAAGGTGGCGAACGGCGTAGGAAATCGCCGGGGTTGGAGCGTCGGATTGAGCTAAATAAACCGTGAAACCATTTGCGGCTAAGACTCGGGCAACGTCGGCCGCATATCGGTCGGAGAGAAATCGCGTGTCAAAACCAACCACAACCATTTGCTTGTTTTGGACCTGGAAACCTTCCAATCCGTTTTCCCACGAGCCCGAGGCGATTGCATCGGCGATGGCTTGCGCAACGTTGCGCAGGTTGTGAAATGTAAACGTGTCAGAAATCACCGCCCGCCAACCATCTGTGCCAAAGTGAATGGGCATTTGCTACTCCTTGAAAGTGATCTGAGATAGGTTCACCCTGAATTCCCCAGAGGCGATCGAATTGCGTGCTTTTGAGACGCAAGGTGTGCATCAAATTTTATCATTGAATGGCGTTTTTCTTGCATCAGCTTTGGAAAGATCCACCTGCATTGTGATGGTTGAAAAAAGACAATGGAGATTCTAAGGCATTCATGCTAGAATGAAGTCAGGATGGAAGGATACATTTCCGAAACGGTTGCCTTATTTCGCCAGATGGCGATCTTTCAGGGATTAGATGATGCCCAATTGGCAGAGCTGGAAGGTTTCTTTCAGCGCGCCAGAGTGCATAAAGGTGACCTGATTGTCCAGGAAGGCTCTCCAGGCGATTATTTTTATATCATCTACTCCGGTCGATTGCTGGTGTGGCATGAAACCCCTAACGGCAGAGAGGAAGTGGCTACTCTGATTCGCGGCGATTATTTTGGTGAAGAGGCTTTGCTTTTCGGACAACCTCGCCTCGCCAGTGTCTCTGCATTGGAGGAGAGTGAATTGCTGCTAGTCGATCAAGAAAAGTTTCGGGAGATGCTTTCTCTCTATCCAAGCCTGAGGCTAAGTTTTACCGCCACAGCAGAAAGCCGTCATCTGGCGGAAAAAGAGCGATTTGACTGGCTTGGAAACGACGAAGCGATTTATTTGGTAACTCGCAAACACGAGTTATTCCTTTGGCGCTCTCTTATCCTTCCCATTTTCGCTGTCATACTTGGCATCCCCCTGACGGTTTGGGGAATGATGATGACCAGTGTTTTTCTGCAACACGTTTTGCTGGTTCTTGGTGGGCTATTTATCGGAGGAGGCGTTCTGTGGGGAATCTGGAATTGGATCGATTGGGGAAATGATTATTACATTATCACCAATCAGCGGGTGCTGTGGTTGGAAAACGTAATCGGCATCTATTCCAGCCGGCGCGAAGCGCCGTTGACAAGCATTTTAGCCGTCAACAAGTTGACAACCCAGATTGGGCGCATCTTCAATTATGGCACGATCGATGTTCGCACCTATACCGGGTCAATCGTCATGCGCAACATGGCAGCCCCCGATCTGTTTGAGGCTTTCCTGCGCGGGCATCGTGAGCGGGCGCAGAAACGAACCCTGGAGCAAGAGCGACAATCCATGCGCGAAGCCTTGCGCACCAAACTGCTGATGCACGAAGGAGGCAAAACCCCGGTTGGAAGCCAGGCCTCCTCGAAGCCATCCATTCCTCGGCAAGCTACTCCCTTGCCGATTCAGGACAGAAAAAAAGCCTTCAAAGAGCTGATCCATACCTTTTTTATGATGCGTTATGAAAATCATGGGGTAATTACCTATCGAAAGCACTGGCTGGTACTGATTCGGAAAACGTTACAGCCCACTTTCGTCATGGTGGCGTTGATTGCCTTTACGGTTTATCTCATTTACCGCCTGGGATTTCAACACGAGGGATTTCTCCTTTCGGGGTTAACCTGGACGATTTTGTTATTGATGGGCTATGTCGGCGTTGGGTTATGGTGGTTGTATCATTATCTGGACTGGAGCAATGATATTTATCAATTGACTCCTGAACAGATTTTGGATATCGAGAAAAAACCGCTGGGCAGGGAAGACAAGAAAACAGCTTCTTTGGATTCCATTCTCAGCGTGGAACATGATCGCAAAGGCATTCTGCGCTTATTGTTTAATTATGGGGATGTGATTGTAAATGTAGGGCAAACCCAGTTTACTTTTGACGGCGTTGCCAACCCCGATCAGGTGCATCAGGATATCCGCGCCTATATGGAAGCCCGGGTGCGCAAAAAACGCGAACGGGAGTTGATGCAAGAGCGCGAACGGATGATGGAGTGGTTATCGGTTTATCACGAAGAGGAGAAGAATCTCCGTCAGAGCAGCCAGGGAAATTGAGCAGCCCAGCAAGGGAGAAAAGATTAAAGACCCGACAGGGCTTCACCGGCATCGGTAGAGTGAGTGTAGATTTCTACGCCAAGTTTTTGAGCAACTTCGCGAGCCTTCGGCTCAACCATTGGCGAAATCACGATCAAGCGATCTGCTTTGCGGTTGTGTAGTCTTTCATAAAAGCGAGCTTTCCTGACAAACTGGTACATTTCACCCATGCTGATTGAGGATTTTATCTCGCCCAGAATGAGCATTCCGTTCTTGATGATCAGGTCGAGCTCGATTTCTTCTGGATAGCCAAAGACTTCACCGTTGGCATCCCATTCGACAACGTTGACCACTTCAAGGCCAGCGAAGTCCTTCAGCATTGCTTGCAAAGCGTTTCGAAAGGCTTGCTCGGTATAAATCCCCCAACGTGCCCCGATAGCTCCTAACCTGATGTCGCCCTTTTGATCCACTTTATCGATCGCAGCGATCAGTTTGCGGATTACCTGCTGGTTCTCTTCCCATTTTCTTTCTTGGTCGTCCCAACGGCGTTGGTTCTCTGCCCATAGTTTTGCTTGGTCGTCCCAGCGGCGTTGGTTCTCTGCCCATTGTTTTGCTTGGTCGTCCCAGCGGCGTTGGTTCTCTGCCCATTGTTTTGCTTGGTCGTCCCAGCGGCGTTGGTTCTCTGCCCATAGTTTTGCTTGGTCGTCCCAACGGCGTTGGTTCTCTGCCCATTGTTTTGCTTGGTCGTCCCAGCGGCGTTGGTTCTCTGCCCATTGTTTTGCTTGTTCGTCCCAACGGCGTTGGTTCTCTGCCCATTGTTTTGCTTGGTCGTCCCAGCGGCGTTGGTTCTCTGCCCATAGTTTTGCTTGTTCGTCCCAACGGCGTTGGCTCTCTGCCCATTTGCGCTCGCTCTCTAAGCGCATCTGACGGATTTCTTCCAGAAGCTGGTCGAAGCGATCGCGCGTCTCACCTTTCGGAGCAAAGTGTTCCCGAGAGATTTGCAGCACCGCTTCGCGCAGATTGGGGTCTTTCTCCACGAGGCGGGGCAGTTCCTGAAGGATGATTTTCTTAATCTCTTCGTTTTCCATAAGCTAAAATCATTTTCCTTACCCCCATTATAATATCATTCTCCTTGATCGCTGATGATTTTTGCCAGGGTTTGAGTTAACTGGCGGCAAGTGTTCTTCCAGCTTCTCAGTAGATTTCTTTGGGAAGAAGTTAGCAGGGTGGTAAACCCTTCAAGTAAGTTTTGGATTTCCGCTTCGAGTTCAGAAAGTTCGCTTTGCTTTTGACGCAAGAGGGAAATGCTCTCTGGTGTGAGTGCTTTTGGTGGAGCGGAACTTGCCTGCTGGAGTTGATGCACTGTCTGGATAACCTCTCCCAAAGTACCGCCAATGACGGCGAGTTCGCTGTAAATGCGTAACTCGAAAACCTCGGTTAATTTTCTACCCGCAAGGCCGCAGAACTTGGTGAGGGTGTATTCGCCGCGTTGGAAGGCAAGATCACCAAGCACTGCCAGGGCTTCGTGGGTGTCAAGCAGATTCATTTGCTGAAAGTTTAGAGCTGATGGATCTGCAGCGACCAACCGGTACAGCAGGTCATAGGCCTCCTCCTTTTTGCCCAGCGAGTAAAGCTCGAGGCCAAGTTTTGCCATCAACCAAGCGTTGTCAGGCTCTTCACTCAGGGCAATTCGCATGGTTTGAATGGCGCGCTCCACGCGGGGCTTTCCCTGTGCAGATGGATGCAGGTAACCGTCGTGAAATATGATCAATCCCTCTTTGTCGTGAGCTATCCTGCCGTTACTTTCCAGTATCGAGTCCCGATTATCTTCATGATACCGTTTGCGGTAGCGGAAGTTCGGATGATTGCGAAAGAAGCGCAGTAGAGGGATATCGAGGGTGTGTTGCAGACGATTACGGTAGAAATTGCGAAGGATTACCCAATAGGCATCAGCTTCATCGCCTTGAGCAAGTTTTCTCATGCGTTGGCCGCTATCCCGCTCTAATTCTTCATCGGCATCCATCACCAGAATCCAGTGGCCGCTGGCTTGGGCGAGACTATAGTTACGCGCAGCCGAAAAGTCATCGATCCATTGAAACTCATACAATTTTGCCCCCGCCGCCCGAGCAATCTCTCTGGTTTTATCCGTTGAGCCAGTATCGACGATAATCATCTCGTCAACCACGCCTTGGACGCTGGCAAGACAGCGGGGCAATATGGTTTCCTCATTCTTCACGATCATGCACAGGGAGATCAAGGGGATTTCCATCAAGCATTTTCCTTATCAGGGGAGGTTCGCTTCTGCTTTTTGCAAGAGGTCCTCGCAGTTCTCCAACCAGCCTTGGAGTTCTTGAACGGTTAGCGGTGGCGCGTTGTGGGTGGATAACGATTGAGAAAGTTCAGCTTGAAATTCCTGCAGCAGGCGGACACACTGGCGTAGACTTTGAATGCGCGCAAGGGGGTCTAACGAGGTACTGCGGCGGATAGCCTGATCAATGGCTTGCAAGAACGCTTCGGCGCTGAGGCGATAGGCGGGAGCATTGAGCTCTGGGTATCCCTCGATTGCCAGACTTCCCTTTGCAGCTCCAAATGCCAGGTCAAATTCTTCCCGTTGATATGCCAGTTGAGCCAGGGTAATGAGCCCGTTTTTGGTTTGATAAAGATTTGCCATCTTTGTATTAATTTCTAATGCTGCTCTTTTTAGGGTTTTATAGGCGTTTTCTAAATCTCCCTGCTGATAATATTCCAGACCCAGGTAAAATTGCAAATTGCCGTTCTCTGGTTCTAATTCAGCAGCCCGCTTGAGATAATACCAGCTTCGCTCACTGCGCGTTGTCTGTCCACCCTGTACTTTTTCCGATAATGGGCCAAAGTGAAGAATGATCAAATCACAATTTTCAATTTTCCCGTTTGCTTCGAAGATGGAGGGAAACACGGCTTCGTGATACATGGATCGAAAGCGGTACTTGGGGTCGTTGCGGAACAAGCGGATCCAGCCGCGCGTTTTTCGATCAATGTATTGCCAGGGTTCAAGAGAAATCAAGTCGCGCAAGGTACATTCGTACGCGTCCGCCGTGCTCTCCTGAAGCAAAGGGCGGATAGCTTTTTGAGACTTTTCTTCGAGCACTTCATCAGCGTCAAGCACCAGGATCCATTCGCCCGTGGCACGCTCCAGGCCGTAATTACGAGCGTCAGCAAAATTTTCATTCCACTCAAAGTCTAAAACCACCCCACCAAACTGTTCGGCAATTGGTCTGGTTTGGTCTTTAGAACCCGTATCGACAATGATTATTTCGTCAACCACGTTCTTGACGCTATTCAGGCAACGTGGCAGATTGTTTTCCTCATTACAGACAATCATACACAGCGATAGAAGCGGTTTCATTCTATCTCCTCATGGTATACGCCTAAGAGATTTTGCACCAGTTTGTGAGCAGCATTGACCTTTTGCCGCCAGTGATAGAGCGTCTTTAGGGCTTGAGGGAGGAGATCTTGTTCAGTACACAGCTCGTTGAGCAGAACTGCTGCACTCTTTATTTCATGCTCCATGTGTTTAAGTTCTGCGTAGAGGTGTGATTTTGATATGGACATTTCTGCACTCGCCGCTAACTCCTCAAGTCGCTCAAGCGTTGAAGCCGAAGATGCCAGCGCTTGATAAAACTTTGCTGAACGAGTTAATAAGGGTTCGGCATTTAATGCCCAACCTGCTTGAGCGCTTTTTTTAGCCACGTCATAATTCCGCAGATATAAGGAGGTTTCGGCTAAGGCTACAAACAGGGATTGGAGAAAATCTGCTTCAACGGTGTTGGCATCCACTTGTTGAACAACTTCGGTGAGCAAATTGAACGCTTGGGGATATTTCTTTTCTATTAGGTAAATGAACCCCAATTTTGCTTTAGCGTACAATGAGTCGGGATGGCGAAGTACCATGTTCTCCAGAATGCGCCGATCGCGCTCGATTCTGGACTCGGTTGCCTGCACAACTTGCTTCAAGTAGCCGTAATGATGAATGATGAAGGAACTTTTCGCAAAACGTCCGCCTTGCGCGGCAATCGCTGGATAAATCATCTCATGAATGGCGTTTTGAAAGCGATAGGTCCGGCAATTGCGAAAAAGGCGAACCTGTTGCGAGTCATAATACGGAGCTAAAGCATCTGGAGTGCTGTAGGAGCGCACAATCAAATAAATGCCATCGGCCGCTGTATCTTGAAGAAAGGCTCTCAATTGAGACGCGGCTGCAAAGTCGAGTTCTTCATCGGCATCGAGGAAAAGAATATACTGGCCATTGGATCGGTCTAGGCCGAAGTTGCGTGCAGCAGCGAAGTCATCGCACCACTGAAAATCGTACACCTGCGCCCCGTACGATTGCGCAATCTCTTTGGTACTATCGCTGGAGCCAGTGTCTACCACGATCAATTCGTCCGCCACATCTTTCACGCTTTGCAGACAATGCGGTAAATACGCTTCTTCGTTTTTGACAATCATGCAGAAGGAGAGTAAGGGTTTGTTTCGAATCATAGACCTGCCTGGGCTTTTAGCAAGCGCATGTTTCTATTGCCTGCCTTGGGTTGTTTGAAACAAAGAACGGACCTGTTTTTCCCATGCTTCATCTAACCAGTTTTCAAAGAAAGAACGGCAGCATCCCAGCTTCAGCCACTCTTGACACTGGGGGATTAAGCTTTTGCGATAAATGTGAAAAGGAGGCGCCTGAGTATCAGCATATAATCCGATTCCCAGACAGGAAGCGCGAATACAAAAATGGCGGTCTTCCCCCCAAAAGTTCACCCCAGTAATTCTGGAAAAGTTGATCCCGGCTTCCAATGCCTGCCTGTTGATTAAGGTACAGGCCCCCAAACCACCGACGCGATACAGGCCAGGTTCACGCAGTCGTAAGATGCTTTCGGCTGAGTAGAAGAGGTATTCGTGAATATCCCATACGTTGGGCAAGTAGGGGGTGGGTAATGTGGATTGTTTCCATTGTGTCCAAAACACTTCGCTTACAATCCAGGATTGAGCCTCTAAGAGAACTTCGAGGGTTTGAGGTTGCAGGATTAAGTCTGAGTCAATCAGAAACAGGTACTCAGCGGTTGTGTGAAGAAAGCGAGCAATGGCAAAATTCTTGATGGCAATCACCCGATCGACAATAGCAGTATTCCACTGATGAGTCTCTTCAGTTTTGATAAACGCCTGGATCGGAAATCCCAGTGAGGGCAGGATCTCAGCGCCGTTTTCCTTACAGAAGCTGAGCAAGAGCTGTTTTGACTCGTGTTGATCATTGTCGTCATAAAACCAAAAGGAGAGTTTTCCGGGATAGCTCAGTCGCTTTAGCGCTTCCAGGAACAGGAATAGAATCTCTGGGTCTTGTCTGATTGCTGAAAAGAGGGTAATCTCCGGTACTTGTGGGTTTGCCATCTTTGTCAACTCTAGCTACACTGAACTGCTTCACCATTATTCTAGTATAGGGGATTTAATTTCTGAATAAATTTGCAGTAAAAATGTGATAAAGAGTCCGTAATTTGTGCGTTGGTTTGGCGATGGATTACAAAGAAAAGTGTTTCGGTCTGAATTTATGTTAGAATATCCGAAAAGTGGTGTTTTTCTGCGAGCAGGTATTCTCCGGATTACGATGACTCTTGAATCACGGCGTTTTGAAGGTGTTTTATGGCTATTCGAGAAATTGTGACTCATCCCAATGAGGTTCTGCGCCGTAAGGCGCACAAAGTACAGGACTTTGGCAAGGACTTGCAAGTCCTGATTGAAGACATGATTGAAACCATGCGCGCTGAACCAGGAGTTGGGTTGGCGGCCCCTCAGGTGGCTGTACCCTTGCGTCTGATTGTGGTCGAGTATGGCGAAGAAGAAAACCCGGAGGTTCCTCCGAAGTTATATGTGATGGCTAATCCTGAAATTACCCGCGCTTCAGTGGAGACTGAAAAGGGTGTTGAAGGGTGCCTGTCCATTCCGGGCTATGTTGGAGAGGTGGAACGGGCGGTAGAAATCGTGGTTCGCGGACAAAACCGTTTTGGCAAGCCAATGAAGGTCAAGGCCAGGGGTTGGCTGGCGCGTATTTTCCAGCACGAGATCGATCATCTCAACGGAGTGCTGTTTATTGACCGAACCGATAAGGTCTGGAAGGTCGAAGAAGAGCCCCAAGCAGTCCAGGTGAGCAGCGAAGGGTGATACCTGACGATTTCACCCGTGCTATTGTGACGCTTCATTGCTCAAATGCAACTACATGCTCAAACATCTTTCTCTAACCAATTTCCGCAACTACGTGCGCCTAGAGATGGAATTCCCGCCAGGCCTGCTGCTAATCGTGGGGGGAAATGCGCAAGGCAAAACCAATCTACTGGAAGCGCTTTATTACCTTTCGACGTTTTTATCCTTTCAGGCGGAAAACGAGCGGCAATTAATCAACTTTTCTGCTGCCCAGGATGAACTAGCGGTGGCAAGAATGGTGGCTGAATATCAACGTGGTTTGGTCGATTACCGACTGGAAGTGCGCCTAATTCTTGAAAATGAAAACCGCAATGGTGTAGCTCGCCTGCGCAAAGAGGTTTTGTTAGACGGGGTCAAACAGAAGATCACTGCGGTCGTTGGTCATCTCAGTGCGGTTGTCTTCTTGCCCCAATCGATTAAGATTGTAGAAGGCTCCCCAGAAGATCGAAGGCGATTCTTAAATCTTGCCATTGGTCAGGTGATGCCGGCTTACACCGAAGCCCTAGGTGAATACACGCGCGCCCTCCAGCAACGAAATGCGTTGCTCAAGTTACTGGCAGAAAAGGGCGGAGATGCCGACCAGCTCGATTTTTGGGATTTGGAGATTGCCCGTTCAGGCGCAAAGATTATTCAGGCGCGCATTAAAGCCATCCATGAGCTGGAAGAACTGGCCGGCCCTCTTCACCGTCAGTTGACGCGTGGCAAAGAGGGTCTGGTCTGTCTGTATCAACCGGCTTATGATCCCTATCCGACCCATCCTGCCCAATATCGTTTGCCCGTAAATCTCCCGGTCGATCGGGGACAGTTATCCCTCTCCCAGATTCAAGATGGATTTCTCGAAGCCTTACGCAAAACTCGCCGTCAGGATATCCAGCGGGGTTTAACGACTCTGGGGCCTCACCGAGACGAGGTATGCTTTCTCTCGAATGGATTGGACTTAACCGTCTACGGCTCACGCGGGCAGGGACGAACGGCTGTGATCGCCCTGAAACTGGCCGAATTAGAATGGGTAAGAAAGAAGATCGGATTTTATCCGATTTTTTTGCTGGACGAAGTACTGGCTGAACTGGACCCATCTCGCCGCCAGGACTTGCTCGACCGTTTAGCAGACTGCCAGCAAGCGGTCCTGACGACGGCTGAAGCTAGTTTGTTTGATTCAAATTTCTTAAAGAAAGTCAACATATGGCGAGTTGACAACGGCAGGGTTCTGGAATCCGCAACAATACCGGAGGAGTAATGGCGCATGTATTTCAAATCAATCTTTCGAATGGAGGGGTGCCAAAACTGGCTGTCCCGTTTGTGTTGGTTCATGCATGGGGGTTAGAGGGAGATGCTCACCGCGAACTTCGCCACCATGGTGGTGAGGAACGCGCCGTGTGTTTATATGCCTTAGAGAGAATCCTGGATCTCCAAGCGGAGGGACACCCGATTTACCCCGGTTCGATCGGTGAAAATTTAACCCTATTCGGGGTGGATTGGAACAGGTTAAGAACCGGCACCATCCTGCGCTTTCAGGCAGGGGTTGAAATTGAGCTGACCAGGCCTACTACGCCCTGTCACACCATTGCAGCCTCTTTTAAGGATGGGGCAATCGAGCGCGTTTTGCATGAACGACATCCGGGTTGGTCACGGTGGTATGCCAGGGTTTTGCGCGAAGGTGAATTAAGGGTTGGTGAAACAGTGTACATGCTGACTTGAAAATTTTGGAGAGCGAAAGCCACACTTCCGCAATATTTGCCCTGCTTCCGCAATCTATGGATTGTGAAAGCCATGCTTTCGCAATATATGTGTTGAACTCTTTCAACCCAATGGGCGTTTTTCAGGAATGCCAGCCCGGCGAGGATAAGGTGGGGGAGTAGCTGCAATTTTATCAATAATGACCAGATACCGATCCTCTGCCACCTGCGGAAGATGGACAGGCACAAGTTTGCGCACCTGTCCGCCGAGGAGAGCTATGGCGTGCTCAGCTTGCTGAACCTCGCCTGGAGCGCTTTCGCCCTTCATAGCAATCGCTGCGCCACCAACCCGAACCAGAGGTAAGAGATATTCCACAAGGGTAGGCAGGTTCGCCACGGCGCGCGCCAGCGCCCAATCGTATTGCTCGCGATGTTGTGGCAGATGAGCAACGGCTTCTACTCGGGAGGATAAAACGGAGACCCTGTTTAGCCCAAGCTCCTGGACAACCGTTTGGCAAAAAGCAGCTTTTTTCCCAATAGCCTCAATCAGGGTTAACTCAAGACTAGGACAGGCTATTTTCAGAGGCAAGCCCGGAAACCCAGCCCCGCTGCCAACATCGACAATGCGTTGTGGGATTGACTCGGACATTGCCAGTAAACAGGTCAACGAATCCAGAAAGTGCTTGATGCGAATCATTTCAGGGCTGCGGATGGCGGTGAGATTGAGCCGTTGATTCCACTCCAGAAGAAGCTGCTCGTAACGGGTGAAGGCCTCGATCTGCCGGGGAGAGAGGCGCAATCCCAGCTTCTGATAGACCATTTGCGCAAATTCTGGCATGGTTTGATTATACCTTGTTCGAACTTTCACATCCTTTTTGGTCGCGGCACTTCGTCGGTGCAATTTTATTTGTATAAAACGTAAAACGATCAGGAAATTCGGAATTTTTACGCGATTTTTACGCCCGAAAGACTCAAGAATGGCGAACGTTGACGATAAAGGAGATAGAACGAAATTTTCGCTGAGTTGATACCAGGCTAGAGGAAAACGCAAAGGAGGCGCATATAAGGTCAGGATCGCAAACCAAACCCTTCAATCCCTGAAAACGTCCGGAGAGCGTGGGCAACTTTCTGAGACGGCAAACCAAAAGCCCGGATACCAATCAACCCAATTGGGGGATGGATCCCCCAACCAGATTCTAAACAAGGAGGTTTAAAATGGCTACTGTTGACGTCACCCGTGTAGCGGGTAACATTGGGGCACTCAATGCCCTGTACTCTCTCCAAAACATCAACGCCCAACTGGCAATTCACCAGACCCGTCTGGCGACTGGTAAGCGTTTGAACGAGGCTGCCGATGACCCGGCCGGGATGTCGATTGCCACCACCTTCGATGTGCGCCGCCAGGGTTTGAAGACCGCTCTGAGCGCTATCGGCGATGCCAAGAACCTGATGTCCACCATGGAAGGCGGTTTGCGCAAGGTGCAGGACATCCTGGTCAAGATGCGCAACAAGGCGATGGAAGCGCAGGGCGATACCATCGGTGCTAACGAGCGCCAAGCGATTCAATCGCAGTTGCGTGCCTTCCGTGATGAGATTGAGGCGATCGTAACGCAAACCCAATGGAACAACAATTATCTCCTGGTAGGTGCAAGTGGTTCTGGGGCAACAGCAGGGCTTAATTTCCTGACCGGACCTGAATCAAACGGTAGCACCACGCCATTCTCTTTTGCTTCGGGAAGTTATGTGGGAACGAATCAGGGCTTCTCGGCAACTTTGAATGGAGCCAACGGACTTAACTTAACCGATACTCGTTTGACCATTACAGACTCCGCCAGTGCTGTGAGCGCAATGCAAGCGGTTGAAGGAGCCCTCAATATCGTAAAAGAAGCGATCAGCCAGGTAGGTGCCTTTAGCGCCCGCTTGACCTTCAAGGAAGAGGCACTTGCCGTGCAATACACCAACACCGAATCGGCCTATAACCGTATCATGAACGCTAACATGGCTGAAGAGCAAGTCGAAGCGAGCAAGTTCCTGATCCTGCAGCAAACCGCAACCGCCATGCTGGCTCAGGCGAATGTCGCCCCCCAATTCTTGCTCTCCCTGTTTCGATAACATGGAGCTAATCCTCTAGGCTTGTCACGTTCTCCGCTAACGGGGACTGCCTCGAGCAGTCCCCGATGGGCTTAGAAAGGTGAGGGAAGAGAAACCATGGCGACGGTAACCCAGCTCGACAGCTACTTTATCAACCTGATCAACAGCTTGATGACCATCGAGCGTCAGCCGTTGAACCGCCTTGAAGAACAGCGCAACAAGCTCAACGCGGCGGTCGGCGTCTATCAGGATGCCCGCACGAAGCTGCTCGAGTTGCAAAACGCCGTGTACGCCTTACGCAGCAATAACTACACTTCGGCGCTCAAAGAGAGCCGCAACCTCTCCATCGCCGATCGACCTTCAGGGAGCATCGTGCTGACTGCCACCGCAAGCAGTAGCGCCGTTGTTGGCAGCTACCAGATCACCGATATCAACCTGGCGAAAGCCCATCGGGTTCGCTCCGATGCGGTATCTTATGTTGACCAGGCGCTTGGCTATAGCACCGGCGCAGGGTATATCGTCCTCGGTGGGGCCGATAGCCGCTCGGTGGAGTTGAGCCAGAGCCTTGCCAATACCGTCACGGATGCCAGCACGGCTGCCATTGATAGCGGTAAAAAGGAGCTGGGCAAGGGTAGCTATGCCATCGAGGTTCGCAACAACTCGCTTGCCGGCTGGCAGTTCCGCCTGGTTGATTCCAGCGGTAAAGCTGTCAGCATTCGGAATGGCAGCAGTTCGACCGAGACGACCTCCGACTGGCAAGCGATTCCAAGCGGTGGTGGAGCGTTTGACACCGGACGTGGCCTGGTAATCCAGTTTGGTAGTAACAGCAGCGCTTATCAGGCCGGCACAGCAATCGTAAACTACACCAGCCAAGGAGCGCGCATTACGGTAGCAGAGAGTGATAGCCTGCTGGATATCGTTGATAAGATCAATGCAGCTACCTATGCCGAAAATGACGGTGTGGTTGCCAGCATTATCGACAGGCAGCTTGTCTTGTCGGCGCAGAGCAGCGGTACAGCCTATGCTTTGAACGCCAGTAAGGTGATCGATAATGGCGCCGGCGGCACCAGTGGAGTTTTGCATCAGTTGGGACTGTTAGTCTCGGGAAGCACAGATTTTAAGCATGCTGCCATTCAGGAAGCCAGCAATGCGACCTTTAAGGTGAATGGCTTAACCGTTACCCGCAACAAAAACACTGGCCTGACCGATGTGATTGCTGGCGTTACTCTGAACCTAGCAGCCGACGCCGAAGGTAAATATGCTACCATAAGTATCGCCAAAGACGTAAGCGGAGCGAAAACGGCGCTGAATACCTTTATCGAGAAATTCAACGCCGTGGTTTCTTACCTGGAACAAAAAACTAGCGTGACAAGCCTTGATAGCCGCACCTATACTCGCGGTGCGCTGGCGGATGATCTGGCGTTTTCGGAACTGCGCTTGCGCCTGTTCTCCTTGTTTATGAACGCCTATTCCACCTCCAGCGCCTACTCGCGTTTATCCGATCTCGGTTTGAGCTTGAACGACTCCCTGCAGGCAACGATCTCCAATGCAACCAAGCTTGAACAGGCTTTGTCAAGCGATCTGAACGGGGTGCAAACGTTCCTGGATGAGGTCATGCAGGCCTTCGATGTCGAGTTGGGGCGTTTTACCGGCACCCGCAGCTCGACCAGTTACGTTACTGAGGCTGTCTCTTTATTGAATAGCCAGATGACCGACCTCAACGGAGACATTACCCGCATGAATACCTACCTCAGCGAACGCGAGCAATACCTTTACGACCAGTACGCCCAAATTCAAGCTCAACTGGTAAGCCTGACCTATATGCGCCAAATGTGGGCGAGTATCTACGGTACGGTGAATCGATTGTTCTGAGGATGGAGCGAAGAATGGAGCAGATGTCTCGAACATGGACGTTCGAGAGGTGAGACTGGAGGGAACCTATGTCAGAGAAGATTGACACCCAAATCAGTCAAGCAGGTAACGCCCTGCCGGTCACTCTGGGGCGGGTGGATGCAGCCCAGGCTGCACAGATGGCGGCGGCGAAGCCCCAAAAGGTGCAAAGTACTGGCGCACCCCAGGATGAGCGATCCACCAAGGAAGCCATTGGAGTTAAGGTCAATGGCAAAGGGACGCGACCATTTGGAGATGTGACCTTGCGCTTTGAGATCGATAGCCAAACGCATGATGTCACGATTCTCATCCTGGATAAAGCTTCGAAAAAGGTGGTACGCACGATTCCACCCGAAGAAATGGCTCGCCTGGACCCTGGCGAGTTGTTGCAATTGTTTGCCTGAAAGTTTTATCCGCTTTTTACGGAACAAGACTTCAGTTTCCGTAAAAATGACCGAAATAGGAAATGTAAGTGGTAAAACAATTGCAAAGAAAGGACGGCAAAAGTGGTACATAACGGATACGGAACACAACAATATCGGCAACAGGATGTCATGGGTGCCAGTCCCATCCATCTGGTGGTGATGGCTTACGATGTAGCAATTTCTTCGTGCGAAAAGCAGGATTTCACCCGCGCAACCAGAGCGATTACAATTCTTCGTGATGCGTTGAACTTCGATTACGCAGAAGCTGCGGTTGGTTTGTTCCGTTTGTATCAGTGGTGCCTGGATTGTATTCGTCAGGGAGACTATAACGCTGCTTTGCAAACCCTGCGCGAACTTCGTGAAGCCTGGGCAACCGTTGAGAAACGTTATATGCCCCTCACCCCTCCACCAGCTTACGCTCCAGCGACAGTCGCCGGCCAGTCGGCTTGAACCTGGATTGATCTATCTTGACGTCCTCACAGCCGATTAATGCTGTGAGGACGTTCTTGGCAAAGATTCACGCGTTTTTTATTTCCCCTTCATAAACCTTTTACTGCACATTTGCCCTGCCTATGCTAGGATGTAGGCAGATAAGTTTCTTTCAGGGAAAGAAGGGTAGTAGCGATGAGTTTTTGGGATAGTTTACGCATTGCTTCTTCGGCGTTGAGCGCCCAACGTTTACGCTTGGATATTATCTCGAACAATATTGCCAATGCCGAAACAACCCGCACAGAAGACGGCACGCCTTACCAGCGCCAAGACGTGGTCTTTTCACCGCAAGGAGCTTCCCCCTTTGTGCCGCGCTTTTTAAATGTGTTGCGCAGCTTCCGCGGCGGTTCAACGACCCTACCCGCCACGGATGTCGCCGGCGTCCGGGTGAATTCGATTATCACCGATGAAAGCCCTGGACCGCGCATCTATGATCCAACCCACCCGGATGCGGATGAGGAAGGGTATGTAACCTATCCCAACGTGAATTTAGTGGTCGAGATGACCAATATGCTCTCGGCGACCCGTTCTTATGAGGCTGGTTTGGCGATTGTAGAAGCTGCAAAACGCATGGCGCAAAAAGCCTTGGAAATTGGACGGTAATTCATCACTTTTCGTCGTTGAGCAGGAGAACAAAGCATGGAACTGAACCCGATTCAAAACACAACTATTCAAGGATTGCACTCGACAAGGACGACAACCAAGCCTCAAACTGCAATGCAACAGGTCAGCCAGACCTTTCAAGAAGCCTTAGATGCGCTCAGCCAAAGCCAGCAGAATAGCGATGAGCTGATGCAAAAATTAGCCATGGGCGAAGATGTGGAATTACACCAGGTGATGATTGCCGCAGAACAAACCGATGTAAATTTTCGGGTTGCCGTGGCGATTCGCGATAAGTTGGTGGAAGCTTACCGTGAAATTATGCGCATGGCTGTATAGGTGACCTTCCAAATCTTGAGAGAAGAAGCACATGTTTAACCAGTTACTGCAACAATTCAATCGTTTTTGGGGTCAGCAGAGCGGAACTCAACGGCTGGTTTTTATCCTGATTGTCGCCTTAGCCCTGGTTTTGATCCCCTTGTTTTTCGTGTGGGCTTCGACACCTTCTTACGAAGTGGCTTTTAGCGGTTTGACCGAGGAAGATGCTGGTCAAATCGTGGAACAATTGAGTGCAAATAATATCCCTTATAAGTTGCGGGGAGTCGGGACGATTTTGGTGCCCTCTAATCAAGTTTATGAAGTTCGCTTGATGATGGCAAGACAAGGATTGCCGAGTAGCGGTAGTGTAGGATTTGAAATCTTCTCCGGCAACACCTTAGGGATGACGGAATTTTCTCAACGTGTCAATTATCAGCAAGCCATTGAAGGTGAATTAGAGCGAACGATTGGCAGCTTGAACGCCGTTCAAGCGGTACGAGTTCATATTGTTATCCCGGAAAAGACCTTGCTTACCAGTGAACAAAGTCCAGCAACCGCTTCGGTTACTATCATGGAGAAGCCCGGGATGAGCTTAGATGCTGCCCAGGTAAGGGCGATTACCCATCTGGTTGCCAGCAGCGTCGAAGGCTTACGGCCAGAAAATGTGGTGGTCGTTGATGTCCATGGCAATATGCTGGCTTCCGGTGAGGGAACGGAAAGTGGCTCATTGACTGCGCAGACCGATACCCGCCGGGCGGCCGAGGCGGCGGCATCCAGTCAACTCGAAAGAAAGGTGCAAGGAATCCTCGATAAGGCATTGGGCCCAAACAAATCGGTTGTGCAAGCCAGCGTGGTCTTGGACTGGACTCAACGAGAGACAACCAGGCAAACGTATGATCCTACCCAAAGCGTTGTCCGTAGTGAGCAAAATATCCAGGAGGTTTATACCACGACAACTGGCTCAATCGAAGGGGTGCCAGGCGCGACGACCAATCTTCCACCCGGTGGTGAAGCTGCTCTGACCGGTGGGGGAGGGGTTGCCTACAATCGCACCGAGTCGGTGGTTAACTATGAAATTACCCAGGTCCAAACCCATGAGATTGAAGCGCCAGGTGAAATCCAACGCATTTCTCTCTCAGTCCTGGTCGATGGGATCACCGACACACAAAAGTTGGAAGCCTTACAATCGGTTATTGCTGCAGCGGCTGGCATTGATGAGCAGCGAGGCGATACGATTGCTGTTCAGGCTCTGGCTTTTGATCGCACCTATGTCGAGACCCAAATAGCTGAGATGGAAGCAGCCGAAAGGCAGAATCTCTATTTTCGGATTGGTGAGATTGCTGCCGGAATCATCCTTGTAGCTCTGATCCTCTGGTATGTCATGCGTGTCCTGAAGAATCTAAAGCTGGCATCCGCAGAAGCCTGGGTGCCGGTGATGAAGCCGGTCTCCGAAATGGCGTTACCGGCTGGGATTGGGCAGGTTCCAAGCTATTCTATAGGGTACGATCAATTGGGGATGGGAACCGAAGGCGTCCCTCAGGGCGTCCCCGGCGCAGGATTTACGCCGCAAGGATTGCCGGCCGAAACCCCAGCCCCGTCGCCGGAGAGAAAGATGCCCAAGATTGAACTGCCAACCCTTTCTCCCGAATATGAGCAATTGCAAAGAACCCTGGATGAGGTTGCCGAGAGCGATCCAGCCAGTATTGCAGAAGCTATCCAAATTTGGCTAGCGGAGGATGAACGCCGCAATGGCTGAGTTAAATGAATCTTCGGGTTTATACAAAGCAGCGGTATTGTTGCTCTGTCTTGGGGTAGAGCGTTCGTCGAAGGTTCTTCAGTATCTCGGGGAAAGTGAGCTTGAACGAGTTCTGATGGCGGTCAGCGAAATTGGCACGGTTTCCCAGGAGACGCGGGCGGAGATCATGGGAGAGGCTGTGGCGCTTTCAATGGCAAGTGCAAATTTGATGATGGGGGGTGTGGAGTATTCGCGCCAACTTCTGGCTCGCGCTGTTGGTCCACGGCGTGGGGCAGAGATCCTGGAGCGCATCTCTGCCAGCCAACAGCTCTCTTCGTTTGAAATCTTGCGCAGCGCCGACCCCGCTCAGGTGGCAAACTTGCTTGCTGAAGAGCACCCTCAAACCATTGCGCTGGTGCTGTCCTATCTGGAAGCTAAACTAGCCGCAGACATCATGACTCATCTGCCACCCGAGCTACAAGTGGAGGTCACCTTGCGCCTGGCGAAGATGGATCGGGTTTCTCCAAACGTGGTTGATGTGATCGAGAGAGGTTTGAAACACAAACTGAGCGGTGTGATCAGCGTAGCCGGATTCCGGGAAACGGGTGGCGTTTCCTTCCTGGTTAAGATGTTGAACAACGTTGATCGTGGTGTCCAGAAGACGATCTTTGAAGCTTTGGAACCGGTCAGCCCTTCCTTGGTGGAAGAAATCCGCGCCAATATGTTTACCTTCGATGACCTGGTTAAGCTGGATGACAAGAGTATCCAGCGCGTCCTGCGAGATGTCAATAAGCAAGACCTAGCACTTGCCCTTAAAGGAGCACCGGAGAAGGTACGCGAATTGATTTATCGGAATCTATCGGAGCGGGCAAGAGAGACCTTGCAAGAGGAGGTCGAACTGTTAGGTCCGCAGTTGGCGAAGAACGTCTATGCTGCCCAACGGCGCATTGTTGAGGTTGTGCGCTCCCTGGAAGAGGCAGAAGAGATCGTTATTGGTGGCGCAGGAGCAGAGTATGCCATCATCGTCTAAGCAAAGTTCAGGAACTATTCCCTCGGTTCAGGAGTGGAAACCGCTCGATTTCCAGACGGCCAGTCCGGTCAACCGAGCTGCTTCGAATTCGGAACCTCAAGCGGGTGGCGGGGCAGGCAACTTTGTTGAATTGGTCGAAATTGTCAAGGAAAGAATATCGCTTGCCCAAAATCCTGTAGGTGAAGCCACTGGTTTGGCTACAGAGGAGATTCAGCTTTGGCAACCCGAAACGTTGGTTGCCATTGCGAATGTTACCGGGAATACCCATGATCACTTACGCAGCCGCGAAATTATTCAGCAAGCGGAAGCCAGGCTTCGTCAGGCAAGGATAGAAGCAGAGCAAATCCTTGCGCAGGCGAAAGGCGAGGCGGAACGGATTTTGATGGAAGCCCGGGAACAGGCGAATTTAATCCACCGCCAAGCTTATGCAGATGGTCAGGCAGCGGCCAATGCCGAGGCGCAAGGGATGTTGAAGGTTGCCCGTGCAATTGTCGACGAGGTTCAAAAGTGGAAAGAAAACCTCTTTGAAGAGGGGGAGATGATGATGTTGCGTTTGGTCATTGAGATTGCCCAGACGATTTTTGGCGATGGTTTGCCCCTCGATCCGGACACACTGGGGCAGGCATTTACCCGTGCCTTAAGTCAGGCGAAGTCACTGGGTGATTTGAGGATATATCTCCATCCGGAGGATGCGGCCGTCCTGAGCGCCCATTGGGACAAACTGCAAGGGGTCACGGCCGGGCAAAGGGTTGAGTTGATTCCATCTGACATGATTAAGCGCGGCGGTTGCTATATCGAAGGTCAATACGGAACAGTGGATGCGCGGGTGGAAACGCAATTCCAGATCGCTACGGAAGCCTTATTGACGAATTTGGAGAAAAACCGCCCAGGGTAACTCGATGGCAGACACTTGTGCTTTACCTGACCTCACTCGTTATCACTCGGTTCTCAACCGTTTGAATACCATCCGTCTCTCCGGACGGGTGGTGCAGGTAGTTGGTTTAACCATCGAAGCGACTGGCTTGGATTGTCAGATCGGTGAAGTGTGTGAAATCCAATCCAGCGCAAATGGCAAATTGATGGCGGAGGTGGTGGGCTTTCGGGAACAGCGCATCCTGCTGATGCCTTTAGGAGATATGCAGGGAATTCAACCTGGAAGCCCGGTCTTCCCTAGCGGAAGTTCTTTCCAGGCTCCGGTTGGCAAATCGCTCTTGGGACGGGTATTGGATGGATTGGGCAAACCCATCGATGGCTTGGGAGACTTGACCGATTTTGAGTTGGTGCCGACCTACCGGCCGGCGCCTCATCCATTGACCAGACGCTCGATCACGCAACCGCTCGTGACCGGTGTGCGGGCGATCGATGGGTTACTCACCTGTGGCAAAGGTCAGAGGATTGGTATCTTTTCGGGCAGTGGAGTTGGGAAAAGCACCCTGTTGGGTAGCATTGCGCGTAGTTCCCGTTCTGATGTCAGTGTTGTGGCGCTGGTAGGCGAGCGCGGCCGCGAGGTGCAGGAATTTATCGAGAGAGACTTAGGTTGGGAAGGCTTGCAACGCTCGGTCGTGGTGGTCTCGACCTCCGATCAACCAGCCCTGATCCGATTAAAAGCCGCCTGGGTTGCTACTTCGATTGCGGAATATTTTCGCGACTGCGGTTTGGATGTTACCTTATTGATGGACTCGGTGACCCGTTTTGCTATGGCACAACGCGAAGTCGGTCTGGCGATTGGTGAACCGCCAGCAAGTAAAGGTTATACGCCTTCCGTTTTTGCCCTTTTGCCCAAATTGCTTGAGCGAGCAGGTACCAACGAGCACGGTTCGATCACTGGTTTTTATACGGTTTTAGTGGAAGGTGATGACTTTAATGAGCCGATTTGCGATGCCGCTCGATCGATTCTGGATGGGCATATTGTCCTGAGTCGAGACCTTGCGGCGCGTAATCATTACCCAGCAATCGATGTTTTGAACAGTGTCAGCCGCGTCATGCCGAGTGTGACTCAGTCAAGTCATCGTACTTTTGCCCATCAAATTCGTAAATTGATGGCTTCTTATGAGAAAGCGCGAGACTTAATCAATATTGGCGCTTATGTCGAAGGATCTGACCCTGATATCGATGCTGCTATTCGCGCCTTGCCGGCGATTCTGGACTTGCTCCAGCAACCCCCCGATCAGTTCTCACCCTTAGAGGAGACCCTGATGCGCATGGAACAAATTTATAATGGAGGTTCTGACTCATGACGCCAAAATTCTCCTTACAGCCGGTGTTAGATTACCGGGAAACGAGGGTGGAGATTTTAGAAATTGAGTTAGGGCGATTGGTGCAATCCCAACAGCGCGGCAAAACCTTTCTAGAAGCCTTGCAAAGCAGTCGTAACCGCTTGCTGGAAGAGATGGGCAAACAGCAAGTGGGAGATGTAGACCTGTTTATGCTCTCGCGTTTGCGTTCCAATCTGCAGATGGTCAATCAACGCATCGCTGAGCAGGAAGCCCGTTTAGCCGAGTTGGCTCGGCAGATAGCCGAAAAACAGGAAGAAATCGTCCTTGCCAAGCAAGATGCCGAAGCGCTGAATAAACTCAAAGAACATGAATTTGAGCGCTATCGGAAGGAAGAGGTGCAGCGAGAGAATCGGCTGCAGGATGACATTTATATTGCACGCGCCTTCCGCCAATCGAATGGAGCTGCATAATGGACGGATCGTTCTTCAACTCTCAATATCAGATGATCCTCTATGATTTGATCTTTCGCCTGTTGGATCAATACCTGGATGGGGGGGAAAGCGTTGTTACGCTGCCGCCAGCGGTTAGCCGCAAGAGTCAAACCACAGGAGAAGAAAGCGTCCAGGGGAAATTTGCCGCAATTATTGAGGAGGCGGCTCGAAAGTACAACGTCGATCCACGTTTGATCCAGGCTGTCATCCGCGCTGAGTCGAATTTCAACCCCAAAGCAACCTCTTCAGCCGGAGCAATGGGTCTGATGCAACTGATGCCGGCTACGGCTGCCGGTCTGGGCGTCACAGACCCATATGACCCGAAAGAGAACATCTTTGGAGGGACAAAATTTCTCTCTCGTTTATTGCAGAAATACAAACATGACGTCAGCCTGGCTTTAGCAGCCTATAATGCCGGTCCTGGCGCAGTGGATCGGTATGGCGGTATCCCGCCTTACACCCAAACGCAGGTGTATGTACAAAAAGTGATGCAATACTACAAATCTGCTCAAGAATGGAGCGCATGAGATGACAGACCCCATTTTATTTAGCTCGACAGTTCAAACCCTGAAATCAGCCCTGGATGGTTTATCTGCCCAACAAGAGGTTATTGGACAAAATATATCGAATGTCGATACCCCAGGTTATCGCGCCCAAAAGGTCGATTTTAAGGCGGCTTTACGGAGGGCGTTAAGTCAGGATGGAAAGGTGGTGATGCAAACAACTCACAAGGCGCATTTAAGTTCTACTCGACCGGTTGATCACTTTCAAATCTCACTTCGCGAAGGAGGTGCCTTAAGAGCCGATGGAAACAATGTCGATATTGATGTTGAACTTACCCAGATGACGGAGACCGTCATCCAATATCAAGCTCTGACGCAATTGATCAGCAAAAAATTTGCCGGAATCAAACAGATTATCGGGAGGTAACATGTGAAAGAAGTTTTTCTAATCCCAACAATCGGTGAAACGCTCTTTCGGCCTCAACCAAAACAGGCGGAAAGGCATTCTCCTCTTTTAGAGGACGAGAGACCTTTCCGTGAAGTTTTAGAGCAAGCGAAGAGAGCGCCCGAAAAGCCCCTTGCCAAACATCTAAACAACCATTCTGCCCGGATTCACCGGGAAGAGACAAAGCCTCTACCTAAGAGTGAGGAACTTGAGCCGCAAGTTGAGTCCCAAGATCCAGCTTCCTCAGCGGAGGAAACCGATCGGATTCAGATAGTCGCCGATCCGCCTGCATCCGCAGACACGGAAACAGCCATCCTGGTTCCATCTGATCCGACTTTGACCCTCAATCTCGGCAGCGAAGATTTCGTCCAATTGCAAGGCGAATCAGACACTGCTGTTCTTGAAGGGATCATAAAGACAAATCAGCAACCGGCAAGTGATTTATCGCTGATAGACTCCCTGAGCCAGGAGAAAAAACAACCCCAGGTGAGCCAGAATGTGCCTGCGGAGAAGACTTTTCCAGAATTGATCCAGACTCAGGATGAACCTGCCCCTGCGCATCAAAAGATCGAGCAGAGTGATCAAACCAACCTGCTGCCCAAAGCAAGCTTGAAGCCTGAATCTCAATCTTCAACGGAGGAGACACAGGGGAAGGCGGTTTCTCTGCCTGCAATCGATCCGAAGGAAGCAGACAAAGCTCCAAGCGGACAGGCGCCTCAAATTGCAGGTGAGAAAAGAGCGGCTGGAAGTTCTGCCTACGCTCAAGAGAAGGCAGGAGAAAACAACCGCGTGGGCGGAAGCGAAGCCCAGTCAGCCTCGATAAAAGAAGGTGCCAGGCCTGAAGCGGTTCAGGCGAGCGGACCGCCATCGAGTTCCCCGGTAGCAAAGCCGATTGAGCCGGCCCGCTTGGCGGAAGCTCACCGACCCGCAATTGTCCAGCAGGTAGCGCGGGAATTAGAAGTCTTTGGGAAATCTGGGCAAACTAGCCTGCGCATCCAACTTTATCCCGAACAGCTAGGACGCATTGACGTGCGGATGATTTCCAAAGCCGATGGCGTACAAATCGTCATTCACGCCGAGAACGCTTCCACCGCATCCTTGCTGGAACGCGATTTGAATTTCCTGCGAGAAAGTCTGGTACAGGCTGGGGTCAGCCTCAGTGGCTTGACCGTTAGCCAGGGTCAGGCGCAAGCCCGCTCCGATCTTTCCCAAAGCGAGTTCCGCACCCCTCAACAAAATGCTTGGAAATCTGGTGAGGTCGCAGGTAATGACGAGCCGGCGGAAAAATCCTCGGCGCATAGTTGGCGGGATTCAAGTTCCACCTTTGATTACCGAATATAAGAAAGGAGCAACGGATGAATATCGCTGCAATTTCATCTTCTCCATCAACTACTTCACAGACCGCGACGCACAGTGCATCCTCCGCTTTGAACGGTTTTGATTCCAATGCCTTCATGGCGATCTTGCTGGTTCAATTGCGCAATCAAAATCCGCTGCAGCCAATGGATGATAAGGATTTGATCGCTCAAATGGCGCAATTGAACTCTCTGGAGGAGCTAAAAAAGATCAGCGCTGGTATCGAAACCTTGATCAAACTATCTCAAGAAGCTTGAGTTTTCTACAGGAGCGTGGGCATGACCGACCCGATTCGTATCCATAACAACCCTTCGATCCAAAAAACCCCTTCCAGTCCGTCTCCGAAAGCGGCTGCCCAAGGTCAAGGGTTTGCCCAGGCATTGGAGCAAAAGACTCGTGAACAAGAAATCCGCTTTTCCAACCATGCCCAAAAGCGCTTGCAAAGCCGCGAGATTTCCCTTTCCGATGAGGGCTTGGCCCGCCTGGCGCAGGCAGTGGAGAAAGTGGAAAAGCGCGGCGGAAAAGAATCGTTGGTGCTGATGGATGATCTGGCTTTCATCGTCAACGTCCGTCAGCGGTTGGTCGTCACAGCCCTGGATGCCCGCGAACGGGGCGAAGGAGTGTTTACTCAAATTGACAGCGTTGTGCTGGCAGATTAATCCTTTTACCAGGCTGGCCCTCTTGGAGGAAGCCTGGAACATTCAACTTCAGGAGGCAAAAAATGTTACGATCGATGTTCACCGCAATCAGTTCCTTGAGCCTGCATCAGGCTTTTATGGACGTGGTGGCAAATAACCTTGCCAATGTCAACACCTATGGCTTTAAGACCAGCCGGGTGACCTTTCAAGATCAATTTGCCCAAACCCTGTGGAGTGGCTCAGCGCCTTCAGACAACTTGGGGGGCATCAATCCAGCCCAGATTGGCCTAGGTGTCCGTTTGGGCGTGATTTCGCCGACCTTTACGCAAGGGATGCTCCAGGCAACCAATCGCAATACCGACCTGGCGATTCAAGGGGACGGTTTCTTCGTTTATAGGAACGCAGTGACCAACCTCTTCTCCCGCGATGGTTCGCTGGAGATGGATTCCGAAGGGTATCTCGTCAATGGCGCAACCGGCTTGCGCATTCAAGGTTGGATGGCAACCATGGTTGGCGGCGTGCCCACCATCGATGTTGGCGCTGCCCTCCAGGATATCCAGTTGCCTTTGGGCGCAACATTGGCGCAACAAACCACAAACTCCCAATTGTTCGGCAACCTCGATTCACGAGCTACCTCACCCTATCAGGTAGCCATCGGTGTTTACGATTCTTTAGGCAATCTCCATTCGGTAACCCTGACATTTACCCCTGGCGCCGGAAACACGTGGACATGGGCTGCCTCCGGAACGGGAGTTTCTGGAAGCGGCAACCTCGTCTTTGATGCGAACGGGCAATATGTCTCTAGCACTGGGAATGTGTCGGTTGCTGCGAGCGGGATCACGGGGGCAAATAACTTTACATTTTCGGTCGATATGAGTAGGCTAACCCAACTGGCATCGGAAAGCGACCTTTCGATGACCTTCCAGGATGGCTTGGCGGCCGGGACGTTCTCGACCTTCTTTGTTACGCCCCAAACGGGTGAAATCGTCGGGGTTTACTCGAACGGGATGCAGCGCTTGATCGGACAGTTGGCTTTGGCGAGCTTCGTCAATCCTTCGGGTTTGCTTCAACAGGGGCAAAACCTTTATATGGTAGGCCCAAATTCTGGTGACCCGGCGATCGGGCAGGCTGGCACCGGGACGCGGGGCACGATTGCGGCTGGCTATCTGGAAGGTTCTAACGTTGACCTCGGCCAGGAGTTTACCAACATGATCGTAGCTCAACGCGGTTTCCAGGCCTCGTCACGCATTATCACGACCTCAGATGAAATGCTATTAGAGATTGTGAATTTGAAACGTTAGTTGGATGGATAGCCCCTCCCGTGGGTCTTAGACCCGCGGGAGGGGCAGGGAGCAAGCCATGAACGTGACTGGCCCGGCACCAATTGCCATTGTGCAGCGATATGACAACACCGATGCGGTGTTGCGCCTGAACCAGCGCATTGCTGCCGAAGTTCTCCAGGTCTCTGGCGACCGGGTCGTCCTGTCGGTCAATGGCGTCCAGTTGGTGGCAAAGTTGACTTCATCCGATCAAGCTGCGCAACTCCTGGAACGGCGCACGGCGCAGTTTATTGTGCGTGACTTGAGTCAATCCCTCATCACTTTACAACTTGTGCCTAGAGGAACAGAGGTTGAGCAACCGGCCGCTGCGCTGCCGCCGCGTTTGATTCAAGCTCTCCTTCAACAAGCCGGCTTACCCGTTAATGCCGAAACCGTGACCATTGCCAAAATGTTATTGGCCAGCGGCTTATCCGTAGAAGCTGAGCTGGTGCAAGAGATTTTCAGCGCTTTACAGCATATTGGCAAGTGGACTGAAGGTGATGCACTTGCGGCGGCGTTGCTAAAGTCAGCCGGTTTACCGGTTACGCCGGCTACGGTTGACCTTGCCCGATTGCAATTGCCCTCTCTGGGAGAGATGATTCAAAACCTGCACAAACAGGTGGAATCCCTCCTGAACGGTAAGCCAGCTCCTGAGCTGGCTGCCCTGGCAAAGGAAGCTCAACAATTCTTGTTAAACATCCTCTTACAGGCAGAACCCGATCCTGGTCTGCTCCAACAAAAGTTACAACTTGCCATTCAAACCATCGGACGCTCGATAGAGCGAGAACTTGCAGACCTCATCCGCCAGCTAGAGAGCCAGGACGATCGGTTGAGCAAAGGGTTGTTGGGGCTGGTTTTACTGCGCCGCGAATTGGCAAAGGAGAACCACCATCCAGCCCTGGTTGCGGAGATCGATCGCTTTATCGATGGTCTGAGATTGCTGCAGTTTCTTAACTCTCGACCAGACCCGACCAGCACGCAGGGGCAATGGTTGCGTTTGAATCTTCCCATTGCAGGCCTGGTTTATGGCCGTCAGGCTGAAGGCTCACCTCAAGGGTATCCGCAAGTGGAATTGCGCATTGCTTACCTGCCGGATCAACACTTACCAACGATAGATGCAAACCAGACCCGCTTTGTCGTTCGAGTTGCCCTGGAGGATGGTTCGGTAGCCGTTGATGTGTCGGTTGCCCAACGAAAAGTTGGCGTTCAAGTGAC